>DASYJM010000195.1:0-50449 GCA_035996445.1 Candidatus Acidiferrum sp.
ATGGGCCACCCAACTTCAAAGGTCAAAGATTACCGCAACTCGGCGGGTAATGGCGCCTGCAGTGACAATGGGTGCAGGGGGACACGAGCCACAGCGGTGTCGGAATACCGACATTGACCGTACTTGACACGATTCCTAAAATATATGAATGAGCCGTTTTACCAGGCTTGCGTGTAGAGTGCTGATATGAGGGATGCTGCGCTTCAGGAACGCCGCAATCGCCAGATATTGGCGGACATCGTGCGCACGTACATTGAAACGGGTGAGCCGGTGTCTTCGCGGGCTGTTTCCCAGCGGTTTCAGGAAACGCTTAGCACCGCCACGATTCGCAATGTGATGGCTGATCTGGAGGATGGTGGGCTGCTTTTTCAGCCGCACACTTCAGCTGGCCGGGTGCCGACGGCTGCGGCATACCGGTTTTTTGCGCAAGAGATCGCTTCGCGCGCCACGTTGAGCATTGAGGATCGCGACTGGATCAAGAGTGAATTCAATGCCGCGTCCAGTTCGGCGGACATGACCGAGCGTGCCGGCCACGTGCTGGCCGAAGTTTCCAGTGGATTGGGCATTATCGTGGCTCCGCCTTTGGCGAAAACCGTTCTGGAGCACGCCAGGATGTGGCTATTGCCTGATGGGCGGGTGGTGGTGGTCTTGATCTCGCACGGTGGGGTGACGCGCGACAAGATCTTGCGGCCGCACCGCTTGTTTACGCAACCGGAGCTGGACAGAATTGCCGAATTTCTGAACCAGCATTATGCGGGGTGGACTCTGGAGGCGATTCGCGGGGACCTGCTGCAAAAGCTGGCTACCGAACGCGAGCGCTATGAAGGAATTGTGCAGGGGGCGTTGACGCTGTGCGATCCAACGGTTTTGGGCGCTGATCTGGCATCACAGGTGCATGTGGAAGGCACGGCGCAAATGATCGGCGCGACGGAGTTTGCGGACCAGGCGCAGCTGCGGGATTTGCTGTCGGCCATCGAAGAGAAGCACCGGCTTGTGACGGTTTTGAATGCTTGTATCGACACGCCTGAACCCGTCTTTGTGAAGATTGGCGTCAAAGAGATAGCCGGGGCGGGTGAACACCTGGCGCTGATCAGCGCGCCGTATATGAGTAATGATCTGGTGCAAGGGTCGCTGGGCGTGCTGGGGCCAACGCGCATGCCGTATGAGCGCGCGATGACGGCGGTGGCTTATGTCGCCCAGCTCTTCAGCGAAGCGCTGAGCAAAATTTGAAGGATTTTTGGCAAAAGAGAGGCTGGAACGTCATGCGAAACGATTCCAAAAAGAGTGCGGAAATTAACTCCGATAGTAGCGGTGCCAATGCTGCGGCAGATTCGTCTGCCGATACTAATTCGAGTGAAACGGAGTATGCGAGTGCCGACGCCGAAGTCGGCAAGCTTGCGAAAGATCTTGAAGATCTGCGCCAGACGTTGTTGCGGCGCCAAGCGGACTTCGATAATTACCGCAAACGCGTGGAGAAAGAGCGCTCCGAAGATTCGCGGCGTTCGACTGCCCGTGTGATTGAGGGATTGATTCCAGTGGTGGATAGTTTCGAACAGGCGCTGGCTTTGCACCGCGAACCGGAATACGAGAATTATCGCAAGGGCTTCGAGCTCATTCACAAACAGCTGATCGACAATATTGCCAAGCTAGGCGCGGAGCGTATCGATCCCATAGGCATGACGTTTGATCCGCATTTGCATCAGGCCATGGACCGCACGGAAACCAAGGACCAGGATGAGGGGACGATTTTGCAGGTTTTTCAGCCTGGTTACCTTTTTCACGGGCGCGTTTTGCGTCCCGCAATGGTGCGCGTAGCGGTTCACCCTACCGCCGCATCTAAAACTGCAAACTAAAACTATTTCGGGAGCCGACATTCGATATGCCCAGGTCCACACAAAGGGATTTCTACGAGGTCCTAAACGTTAAACGCGAGGCCTCGATTGAGGAAATCAAGGCGTCTTATCGCCAAAACGCGCTGAAGTGGCATCCGGACCGCAATCCGGTGAATAAAGAGGAAGCGGAGATAAAGTTTCGCGAATGCACGGAAGCGTACAGCATTTTGAGCGATCCGCAGAAACGGCAAATCTACGATACCTACGGGCATGAGGGACTGCGCGGTTCCAACGTAGGCCCGGACTTCAACAGTTCCGTGTTTCAGGACTTCCACGACATTTTTGGGGATTTTTTTGGATTCGAGGATTTGTTTTCCGGTGGCCGGCGTGGACGAGGCCGCAGCAAGCGCGGCGCGGATTTACGTTATGACATGACGCTGACTTTTGAAGAAGCGGCGGCTGGAGTTACGACCAAAGTGAAGTTGCCCAAACAAGAATTGTGTTCGGCTTGCAACGGCACGGGCGCGAAAAAAGGGACGGGCGTCACTAGTTGCCAGACCTGCGGCGGGCGCGGACAGATGGCGTACCAACAGGGATTTTTTACTATTACGCGGACTTGCCCTGCTTGCCAGGGCGCGGGACAAATTATTCGCGATCGTTGCCTGGAGTGCCGAGGCATTGGACGTGTTGAGCGCGAGAAAATCATCGAGTTGCGAATTCCTCCGGGAGTCGATTCGGGCACGCGCCTCAGAGTTACGAGTGAAGGTGAACCAGGGCCTAACGGCGGACCTGCGGGCGATTTGTACGTAGTTCTGGACGTCAAAGAGCACCAGTTTTTTGAACGACGGGGCGCGGATCTGTATTGCACAATTCCGTTGAGCGTGGCGCAAGCTGCGCTGGGCACGGAGTTGCAGGTTCCTGGCCTGGGCGGCGAAGAAAAATTAAAAATTCCCGAGGGTACGCAGAGCGATGCGGTTTTTCGCGTCAAGGGTAAAGGACTGCCCGATCCGCGCGGTGGCGGCAAAGGGGATCTGTATTATCACGTGCGGGTGCTCACGCCGACGAAATTGACGCGCGAGCAGCGCAAATTGATGGAGCAGCTGGGAGCTTCGTTGAAGGTTGAAAATAAGCCCGCGGATCGCAACTCGTCCATCTTTGAAAAAGTAAAAGATATTTTCGGCTAAGCGGCGGCTAGGCGTTCCTAACTCTTCCAGCCTCGAGTTGTTCTCATTCCAGTACCCATCGTTATCTAGGATAGAATCGTCGCGTGCGGCGGCGATTTTTCGTTGAAAAATTCGATGGGCAACGCGCGCTGGTTGCGGGCGATAGAGCGCATCATCTGGGCGTGGTGCTGCGTGCGCAGGCGGGGCAGCTTTATGAATTGAGCGATGGGGTGCGCGTTTGTCTTGGGCGCATCGAAAAGGTGGCGCGAGACAGTGTGGAGTTTGCGCTGCTTGAAGAATTGTCTGCAGAGGAGCTGCGGCTGCAAGTCACGCTGCTGCTCTCGGTGGTGAAGTTCGATGCCTTTGAGTGGGCAATTGAAAAGGCTACCGAATTGGGAGTCATGGAGATCGTGCCGGTAGCGGCCACGCGCAGCGAGAAAGCTTTGGTTGCGGCGGCGGAAAAGCGTTCCGAGCGTTGGCGGAAAATCGTGCTGGAGGCTGCGCAACAGTCCAGGCGTGTGAGGTTGCCGGTGTTGCACCCAGTTGTGAGGCCTGACGTCGCTTTTGCGGCGCGCGCGGAGCGGTTGGGTATTTTTCTTTCTGAATGGGCGGAGGCGCCTGCTTTGCGTGTCGTCCTAAGGGATCGAGCCGCATCCCAGGCGGTTTTGGCTATCGGGCCGGAAGGCGGTTGGACCGATGAGGAGCGGGACCTGGCGATGAAGGCTGGTTTTCACGAGGCTTCGCTAGGGCGGCTAATTTTGCGGACGGAGACAGCGGTAATTGCTGCGCTGGCCTCGTTGTCGTATGCGCTTGGAGACTAGCGAACCTCCACTGCGAACGTCTTCACCCCACCTCCGAAGACCCGGAATCGAGCGCGCTTGGGTTTGATTCGGGTGATTAGGCAACGGGAACTTGAGTCGGCGGAATCTTACTTAAGACAGCAACCCGCATCAAACCAGGGCGCCCCCGCTGGGGCGTTGCTGCGCATGCCGCCATGCCAAAACGGAATCTGGCGCGTTCCGCGATGCTCATGTTATAAATACGAGGCAGCAAAATGGAACACTCCGACGAGAAGCCCATCGCAACGAGCGTGAACTCGTATAGCTCTGTCGGTATTTCTCCGAATACTTCTTCTGAACCACCTGCGTCACTACTTTCTTTGCGCCACGAGATTCGCGTGTGGACCCGTGATTTGCTTATCGCCATTGGCTTGGCGCTGGTCATCATTGTTTTCTTGTACCAGCCCGTGAAGGTGGAAGGCACCAGCATGGCACCGCTGCTTTCCGATCAGGAACGGATCTTCATCAACAAATTCGTATACCGGTTTGAGTCCATTCATCGCGGAGATGTAGTCGTGTTCTGGTACCCGCTGGACCGCTCGAAATCATTTATCAAGCGGGTGATTGCGCTGCCGGGCGAGACGGTGACAATACGGCAAGGGGTAGTCACGGTGAACGGCGTGGTCGTGCCTGAGCCTTACGTTCCGCCGCAATATGAAGATGTCAGCGATTACGGACCGACGCGTGTACCGGCGGACAGTTATTTCGTGATGGGCGATCATCGCATCAGTTCGAACGATTCACGCGTGTTCGGACCGGTACCCAGCCAATTCATTTATGGGCGCGCCGTGTTTGCGTATTGGCCGGTGGATCATTTCGGTTCGCTGGCCATGACGGAAGCGGAAAGCAAATAGTTGTGCACTTGTTTCACGTGGTTAGGACTGCGATGATAAAAATAGGGGGTTCCACTGACGGAAGTCCAGCATCGACCCGCCACACTTGCGCTGGAAGACGGGCGCATATTTAACGGCCGCGCGGCCGGCGCAATCACGCGCCGGGGCGGCGAAGTCGTTTTTAATACCAGCCTCACCGGTTACCAGGAAGTTTTCACTGATCCCAGCTACGCTGGGCAGATCGTCTGCCTCACCTATCCGCACATTGGAAATGTTGGCGCGAACCTCGATGATGAGGAAGCTCCGCGTCCGTACATTGAATCGCTGGTGGTGCGCGAGTTTTCGCAGATGTCTTCCAACTGGCGTTCGTCGGAGACTGCGCAGCTGTATTTAAACCGTCACCAGATTCCGGTGATCTGGGATATCGACACGCGTGCGCTGGTTCGCCACATTCGAAGCGTTGGCGCGTTGCGCGGCGTGGTAGCGACCGACGGCACGGCTGCCGAACAACTCATTCACGAAGCGAAGAAATTGCCCAAGATGGCCGGGCAGGAATTGGCCAGCCGCGTCAGCTGCCACAAAGCATACTCATGGGATAAAGGATCGATCGAGCTGGCTTCCGCGCCGTGGACCGAGCAGTCGGCATCCTCTGGAACGCAGCATGAGACGCGGCGATTTCGCGTGGCGGCGTACGATTACGGAATCAAGCAAAATATTTTGCGCATGTTGATCGATCATCACTGCGAAGTGCTGGTGGTTCCGGCGCAAACCTCCGCCGAAGAGGTACTTGGTTTGGGACCGGATGGCGTTTTCTTGTCGAACGGACCCGGCGACCCAGAGCCTATTGATTACGCGGTGGGAAATATTCGCAAGCTGATTGGAAAAGTTCCGGTATTTGGAATTTGTTTAGGGCACCAGCTTTGCGGGCTGGCGCTGGGAGGGAAAACGTTCAAGCTGAAATTCGGGCATCACGGTTCAAATCACCCGGTGCAGAATCTGCTGACGCAAAAAATTGAAATCACCGCGCAAAACCATGGATTTTGCGTCGATCCGGAGTCGCTGCCTTCGAGTGACGTGGAGATCACGCATGTGAATCTGAACGATCACACCAATGAAGGGATGCGCCACAAATCTTTGCCGTTGTTCAGCGTGCAGTATCATCCGGAGGCTTCGCCGGGTCCGCACGATTCGCATTACCTGTTCACGCAATTTACGGACATGATGAAGGAAAGCCAGCAGTAGGATTCAGTTCTGGTTATAACGAGGGAAGAAAATAATTCAGGCTGGAAGCCTGTTCACGCGGATGCCTAAGCGAACGGACATCAAGAAAATCATGATCATTGGATCCGGGCCAATTGTTATCGGGCAGGCCTGCGAATTCGATTATTCCGGCGCGCAAGCATGCAAGGCGCTACGTTCGGAAGGTTATGAAGTGGTGTTGGTTAATTCCAACCCGGCGACAATCATGACCGATCCGGAAATCGCGCAACGAACGTACATCGAGCCACTCACCAAAGAATATCTGGAAGAAATTATCTCCCGAGAGAAACCCGAGGCTTTGCTGCCGACCGTGGGCGGGCAAACCGCGCTGAACCTTGCGGTGGAGCTGGCGGAAAGCGGTATCCTCGAAAAGCATGGCGTGGAAATGATTGGGGCCTCGCTGCGCGCCATCAAGGTGGCCGAGGATCGGCTATGGTTTAAGGACGCCTGCCGCAAAATTGGATTGGAAGTGCCTGCTTCCGCGCTCGTTAATAATGCGCAGGACGCGCTGCGGCTTTGCGATCAACTGGGATTCCCGCTAGTGATTCGCCCCTCATTTACTCTGGGAGGCACTGGTGGGTCCATCGCGTACAATCGTGAGGAATTTGGGGAAGCGATCTCGCATGCGTTGGACATGAGCCCGGTGCACGAAGCCCTGGTGGAAGAATCCGTGCTGGGTTGGAAGGAATACGAACTCGAAGTGATGCGTGATTACCGCGACAATTTCGTGGTCATCTGCACCATTGAAAATTTTGACCCCATGGGCGTGCACACCGGCGATTCCATCACGGTGGCGCCGGCGCAGACGTTGACTGACAAGGAATATCAGCGCATGCGCGACGCGGCGGCCGCCATCATACGCGAGGTGGGCGTAGAGACTGGCGGGTCCAACGTGCAATTCGCCATCAATCCTGAAAACGGCAAGATGACCGTTATCGAAATGAATCCGCGCGTATCGCGCAGCTCGGCGTTGGCCAGCAAAGCTACGGGATTCCCGATTGCAAAGATTGCCGCGCGGCTCGCGGTGGGAATGTCGCTGGATGAAATTCCCAACGACATCACCAAGCAAACTCCCGCGTGTTTCGAACCGACCATCGATTATGTGGTGGTGAAAATACCCAAGTGGCAATTCGAAAAATTCCCCGGCGCCGACAGCACGCTCGGAACGCAAATGAAATCCGTCGGCGAAGTAATGGCCATTGGCAGGACCTTTAAGGAGGCGCTGCAGAAGGGTATTCGTTCACTTGAGCCCAGCACACCATGGCGGGCGCCCGCGGATACGCCCGATTCCTTGTTGCGCGAAAAACTAGCGACGCCGCGCCCAGACCGCATTCATTGGCTGCTGACAGCCGTGGAACGCGGTTTGTCTTCAGAAGAAATTTGCGAGCTGACCAAAATCGACCCGTGGTTCATTCAGCAGATCGAAGAAATAGTCGCCATGAACCGCCGCGCCGCTAAAGTCACCGTGGAAACGGCCTCGAAGGAATTATTGCGCGAAGTAAAACGTCACGGCACGAGCGACGAGCAGCTTGCGCAGATGTGGAAGACCACTGCTGCCGCGGTGCGGTTGCAGCGTGCGCGTTATGGCGTCAGCCCGGTTTTCAAACGGGTGGATACCTGCGCTGCCGAATTCGAATCGTTTACTCCGTACATGTACTCGACCTATGAGGACGAGGATGAATCCGACGCGCAGTCGCGTCCGAAGATCATTATTCTGGGCAGCGGGCCGAACCGCATCGGGCAGGGAATTGAATTCGATTATTGCTGCTGCCACGCATCGTTTGCGCTGCGCGAAGATGGTTTCGAGACCATCATGGTCAATTGCAATCCGGAAACGGTTTCGACTGACTATGACACCTCGGACCGGCTGTATTTTGAGCCGTTGACGCTCGAAGATGTCTTGGCGGTGGTGGAGCGGGAAAAGCCTCACGGCGTGATCGTGCAGTTTGGCGGGCAGACGCCGCTGAACCTGGCACTGGAGTTGAAACGCAATGGGGTGCCAATCATCGGCACCGCACCAGAATCGATTGATCTGGCCGAAGATCGCCGCCGCTTCGGACGATTGCTCGACGAACTGCGAATTCATCAGCCGCGAAATGGCACGGCGTTGATTCCTGAGGAAGCCGCGCGCGTTGCCGGCGAAATTGGCATGCCCGTTCTGGTGCGCCCCAGCTATGTTTTGGGCGGCCGGGCCATGGTGATTGCTTACGACGTGAATACCGTGCAGGAATATGTGGCGCAGGCGGCGCTAATGGGTCCGGCGCGTCCAGTGCTGATTGATCAATTCCTGGAAGAAGCAACGGAAGTGGACGTCGACGCGCTGTGCGACGGAACGGAAGTGGTGATTGGCGGAATCATGGAGCACATCGAAGAAGCCGGGGTGCACTCTGGCGATTCTTCCTGTGTGTTGCCGCCGGTCAGCTTGTCGCCCAAGATTTTAGACACCATTCGCGAATATACGAAGCGGCTTGCGCTGGCTCTGAAAGTTGTGGGATTGATGAACGTGCAGTATGCGATTCAGCGGGACACGGTGTATGTGCTGGAAGTGAATCCGCGGGCGTCGCGGACCGTGCCGTTTGTTAGCAAGGCCACGGGAGTGCCCATTGCGAAAGTTGCGGCGCGATTGATGGCGGGCAAGAAACTGTCCACCATGAAATTGCCGCTGGTTGTGCATCACGGTGTTTCAGAAATTGCGGTCCATGAATTTTATTCCGTGAAGTCGCCGGTTTTCCCGTTCAACAAGTTTCGCGGTGTGGACACCATTCTGGGACCAGAGATGCGTTCCACCGGCGAAGTCATGGGGATTTCCACTTCTTACGGGCTGGCGTTCGCCAAAGCACAACTCGCGGCCGGGCAACGTTTACCCCGCAAGGGCACAGTATTCATGAGCGTCAACGACCGCGATAAAAAACACGTTGGGCCCCTGGGGAAGGAATTGCAAGCGCTGGGTTTTAAGCTACTGGCCACGCGAGGAACCGCGGCAGCGTTGGCCAACTTTGAAGTGCAAGCGCAGGAAGTTTTTAAGGTCAATGAGGGACGGCCCAACATCGTGGACCTGGTGAAGACCGGAAAAATCGATCTGATCATCAACACGCCGCTGGGACGCGAGTCCTTTTACGATGAAAAATCTATTCGGCGCGCGGCGATTCGCTATAACATTCCGTGTATCACCACCCTGGCAGCGGCACACGCGGCGGCTCGTGGAATACAGGCTTTGCTGGAACAGGGCACGGAAGTTGCCGCGCTGCAGGATTTGCACCGAGGTAGCGTGGCGGCTTCGCAGAGCCCGACTTCTGCGGACTGACGGCGGCGCCTAAATTCTGTAAGCTGACGGTGCAACCGACATGAGGAATTCAATGCTGGATTTAGCTGGAGTTTATCCCGCTCTAACGACACCGTTCGCGGCGGATGGTTCGGTGTCGCTCGACGGTATGAAGCACAACATTGGCCGCTACAACCAAACCGCGCTCGCCGGGTATGTGGTGCTCGGCTCCACGGGAGAATCCGTGCTGCTGCGGTCCCAAGAAATGGACGGCATACTTGGCGCGGTGAAACAGGCGGCGGCACCCGGAAAGAAACTCATCGCGGGCACCGGCGCGGAATCCACCGCGGAAACCATTGAACGAACGCAGCGAGCGGCTGCTTTGGGATATGACGTCGCGCTGGTGAAGACTCCTTACTACTACAAGCCAGCTTACAAACCGGAAGTGCTCATCGCGCATTACCGTCGCGTCGCCGATGAATCACCCATCCCGGTATTACTTTATTCCGTGCCCATCTTTACCGGACTGGCGCTCGAAGCGCCCGAGATTATCGCTCTCGCCGAACATCAAAACGTCATCGGGATAAAGGACAGCTCCGGGAATGTTCAACGTATTTCGGAGACGATAGCGGGCGCGCCAGCGCAATTTCAGGTGCTGGTAGGCGCTGCGGCTACGGTATTTCCGTGTCTCGCGGTGGGTGCGCGCGGGGCCATCCTGGCCTTGGCAAGCGCGCTCCCAGAGAAATGCACGACCCTTTATGAACTCTTTCGCCAGGGCCAAATGGACCAAGCCCGCGAGCTGCAAAAGGTGTTGCTGCGGGCCTCCAACCAGATCGTCTCGAAGTTCGGCATCGCGGGGGTCAAATTCGTCATGGACCAGCGCGGTTATCGCGGCGGGAATCCCAGGTTACCGCTGCAGCCGCTCAGCGACGAGCATAAGTCGCGAATCAGCTCAATTTTGGTCACCATTGAGCAGCCCATTATGGCTTCCGCGTGAGTTGTAATAATTCTGGCGTTTGATGAGACGTTTCCGTGCGGGTATCATCTAACGACTCATGGACTGTCGTGCCCTCGCGTCCCACACCCTCCCCCACCAGTCGAAGCTATTCCTCGAATATCTGAATAATTTTTCAAAGGTAAAAGCGTTTTATGCGCATGAGCCGAAAATGTCTTCGGTTACCGCGGTAGCCCGCAAGCTGGATTTCCCCAAGGAACGCCGCAGCACAGTGGCCGCGAGCCTACGCGTACAGAACAGCGCGTTTGCCGCCGGACCCGCGGTTTTCGAGAATCTCGACCGCTTGGAAAAAGGGGCGGTGGCGATTGTCAGCGGCCAGCAGGTCGGACTCTTCAGTGGTCCCGCGTACTCGTTTTACAAGGCGTTGAGCGCCATTCAAGTTGCAAATGAGATGACGCGTTCAGGGACCGAGGCTGTGCCGGTCTTTTGGATGGCCACGGAAGACCACGACGTTGACGAAGTCCGCCATGTGAGCTGGTTTCAGGACGGGCAGTTGAAGCGCTTTGAGTTGGTGGCTCCTCCGGAGCAGGATGCGGGACGTCCGGTTGGGAAAATATTGCTGGGCCCGCAGATCGACGAACAAGTCCACGAAGCTGCTGAGCTGCTGGTCAAACAGGGCAGCGTGCTTTTGGCGCAGTTATTGAAGGAGAGCTACAACCGGGGCGAAACGTACGGCAGCGCATTCGGCAAATTATTTGCCAGAATATTTTCGCAGCAAGGGCTGATTTTGCTTGATCCGCTGGACCCTGCGTTGCACCGCATAGCCGCCCCCGTTTATCGCCGAGCAATCGAAGACCGTGACGCGTTGAATGAACAATTGTTGCGCCGCGGCAAGGAACTGGAAGAGGCGGGCTTTTCGGCGCAAGTGAAAGTTACCACAAAAAGCACATTGTTGTTTTACATGGGCGATCAGTGCTGTGACAAGGCCAAGACGAGCGACGGGGTGCGAAAGGCGATTGCAACGAGTGGCCATGGCAAATTTCAAGCGGGCGAAAAGCAGTGGACCACCGCGGAGTTGCTGAAAGCGATCGAAAGCACGCCAGAGGATTTTAGTCCCAGCGCGCTTTTACGCGCCGTTGTGCAGGACCATTTGCTGCCCACCGTTGGTTACATCGGAGGAGCGGCGGAAATTGCTTATTTTGCGCAATCCGAAGTGGTGTACAAGCATGTACTTGGACGCATGCCAGTGATTTTGCCGCGCCCGGACTTCACGCTGGTGGATATCAAGGCTGCCAAATTATTGCGGGCCTTTAAACTTAAGGTGGAAGATATTTGGGCTGGCTCGCAAGAAGTCCGCCGCAGAATGGAACGCGCGTCCGTTCCGAAGGACGTTTCGCTGGAGTTCGATCGCAACCATAAACAAGTGATGAAAATGCTGGATCAGCTGCACGGTCAACTGAAGAAGCTCGATCCTACTTTGCAAGGAGCGGTAGAGACGGCTCGCAAAAAGATCGAGTACCAGATCGACAAGCTGCGCCGCAAGACCGGGCGCGCGCAGGACGCCAAGGCCAATATGCTCGCGGGGTATGAGACATTTCTGGAACATTTGCTCTACCCGCACAAAGTTCTGCAATCGAGGGAGCTTTGTCTTTTGCCATTTCTGGCGCGGTGGGGTCCTGGCGGATTGACGGAATTGCAAAAACTGTGCGGCAGCAAAAATCTTGGGCGCCACGGTATAGTGCAGCTGTCTTAACTTATCGCGAAGCCTGGTGCCTCGTGCCAATCCACACGCTAAAAGTAAAAACATCTCGCCGCACGCAACTCGTTGACGTGACCGCGCAAGTACAGCAAGCAGTTGCGAAGTCGCGGGTGGCCAGCGGCGTTTGCTATGTGTACGTGCCGCACACTACCGCGGGAATCATGATTAATGAGTGCGCCGATCCGGATGTGGCGAGCGATCTTGAAGTCGCGTTAGATCGGCTGATTCCGCTTGAAGGGCCTTACCGGCATGCCGAAGGAAATTCTGATTCGCATATGAAGGCGGTGCTGGTTGGTGTTAGTCAGACGATATTTGTGGAAGACGGCAAGCTGAAATTGGGCCGCTGGCAGGGACTTTTCTTTTGCGAGTTCGACGGGCCGCGTGATCGACACCTGCAAGTGAAAGTTATCCCCGAGCAAGCCTAATTTCGGCGCGCCTGAGGCTTTTTGGCTCCTAATGGCGGCCACTGCCGCCTGCGCGCAATGCGGCGCTGTGTTAAAGTTTTTGTGCAAATGACCAGCCTTGGCATCTACGTGCAGGTCCCTTTCTGCCAAACGAAATGCACGTACTGTAATTTTCATACTGGGGTCGTTTCCTCCTCGCGGTTCGCTCCTTACGTGACCAATGTGTGCCGTGAAATCCAGAGTTACCGTGATTTGTATTTGGCTGCTGGCATTGAGCTCGCTTCCGCGATCTCGGAAAACGCGACCGTGGATACGGTTTATATCGGCGGGGGTACGCCGAGTTTGCTTGATCCTGCGCATCTGCAAAATATTCTGGACACCATTCGCCGTTCGTTTCGGTGCGATCTAGCGGAAGTGACGCTGGAGGCCGACCCTGAGACTGTCGATGCGCAGAAGGCCATCGCGTGGGTGCGAGCTGGAATTAATCGCGTTAGTTTCGGCGTGCAATCATTTTCTGACGCCGAGCTGGCCGCTTCCGGACGCATGCACCGGCGCGCGGACATCTATCGCGCTGTTCCCATTCTTCGCGAGGCGGGCATTGCGAATATCGGCTTCGATTTGATCGCCGGGTTGCCGCTGCAGACGCCGGAAAGTTGGCGCGAATCTGTGGATCGGCTTATCGGATTGGCTCCCGAGCATGTTTCCGTTTATATCCTGGAGGTCGACGAGAAGAGCCATCTGGGGAGTGAGCTTTTGAAAGGCGGCAAGCGTTATAGCGCCAACGCGGTGCCCAGCGAAGATCGGATGGCTGAATTTTATGAGCTGGCGCAGAGTTCATTTTCTGCCGCGGGCTATCACCATTATGAAATATCCAATTGGGCCAAACCAGGATTCGAATCACATCACAATTTGAAATACTGGCGGCGCGAAGCTTACCTGGGATTTGGCGCGGGCGCACACTCGTTTTCAGGTGTGCAACGGTGGGCCAATGCGCACGACGCGGCCAGCTATGTAAATGTGCTGCAGAATGGGCTTTTGCCGGTTGAGCAACTAGAACGATTGACGCCCGAGGCCGCGCTCGAAGAAGAATTGTTTCTGGGGCTGCGGCAACTTGATGGCATCGACGTGTCGCGGATAGAAAAGGATTACGCCGTAAAATTGGCATCGCGCTTCGATCCACTGGCATCCTCTGGACTGGTGGAATGGAACGGTCCGGTAGTTCGGCTGGCGCCCTCGCGACTCAGTGTGTCGAACGAGGTTTTTGTCGAGCTTCTGAGATGAAGTTTGGAATTTAGATCCTGCCATGGAGGTTGAGTTTTGAGCGCAACAGAAACAGATCCAGTGATGGCTATGAACTCGCGGGCTTCCGCGCCGGCCTTGAACGTGGTTGACCTGCGCAGCGACACAGTGACCCGGCCTACGCCGGAAATGCGCCGTGCTATGGCAGAAGCCGAGGTTGGCGACGATGTGTACGCGGAAGATCCCACCGTAAATCTCCTCGAGCGTGAGGCTGCAGAGCTTTTTGGTAAAGACGCGGCGATATTCGTACCCACCGGCTGCATGGGCAATCTCATCGCGATTAAGGTGTGGACGCATCACGGCGATGAGGTGATCTGTGAAGAGCGCAGTCACGTGAATTTGTACGAACTGGCCTCCATGTCGGCTGTAGCCGGTTGCATGCCGCGGATTGCGCGCGGCCAAGATGGAATTCTCTCGTGGGCGCTGATCGAAGCGGTGATTCGGCCGCATGTTTATTATGATTCGCAAACGGCGCTGGTTTGTTTGGAGAACACTCACAATATGGCCGGGGGCATGTTGTATCCCACGGCGACTGTGGATGACATTTGCGATCACGCGCACGCGATCAACTTGAAAGTGCATCTGGATGGCGCGCGTGTCTTCAACGCCTCGGTAGCGCTTGGCGATTCCGTTGCGCGCATGACTCGCGGGTGTGATTCGGTGATGTTTTGCCTGTCGAAGGGCCTGGGCGCGCCCGTTGGCTCGATGTTGGTCGGCTCACGCGCGTTTATAGATAAGGCGCGGGTGTATCGCAAAATGTTTGGCGGCGGGATGCGTCAGGCTGGGGTGATTGCCGCTGCGGGCCTGGTAGCACTGCAAAATTCTCCGTCACGCTTGCATATCGATCATGAGAATGCGCGATTTCTAGCGGAGGGGCTTGCGAAGATTCCTCAATTGAAAATCGATCCGGCAGAAGTACAAACCAACATCGTAATTTGCGATTGTTCACAAACTGGGAAGACCGCGGTGGAGTTTTGTGAAGAGTTGTATCCGCATGGAGTCTGGGCGCAGGATACCGCAGTGCACTCGGTCCGTTTTGTGACGCATTGCGACGTCAACCGCGCGGGAATCGAACGAGCGCTGCCAATCATTCGCCAGGTGGCGGCAAATACCAGGAAGGCTAAAGCATGAAAACCACCGCTGTTGGCCGGCATTTGAAGCTCGCATGCCTAGGCGCAGGACTGCTCTTTTCGCAGATTATTTCGGCGCAAGAGCATGCGCCGGCGAAACAAGACGGGGGTACGCCGACTATTGAGGAAGCGAAAGCTTTTCTTGATGGCGCCGAGGCTCGACTTTTTGATCTGGGAAACAAAGCGCAGCGCGCCGCCTGGGTGCAGGAAACTTATATTACCGATGACACGAATCAGATTGCGGCCGACGCCAGCGAGGTTGTGAACACCTTAACTGTCGAACTGGCGAAAAAGGCGCATCGTTTTGACAGTCTCAAGCTGCCGCCGGAGATGGCGAGAAAAATGTTGCTGGTGAAATTGTCTATCGGGTTTCCCGCGCCTTCCAACGCCGCGGAGCAGAAAGAATTGGCGACAATTTCCACTTCGTTGGCGGGGGATTACGGCAAGGGTAAGTGGTGCCCGGTCAACCCGGTCCCAGATGCCAAGTGCATGGACATCACCGCGATTGAACATATTCTGGCAACCAGTCGCGATCCTGAGGAATTAAGAAACGCGTGGATAGGATGGCACGCGGTTGGTGCGCCCATGCGGCAGCGTTACGCGCGACTCGTGGAATTGGGAAATAAAGGTTCGCGGGAGCTGGGATATTCGGACGTGGGCGGGATTTGGCGTTCGATGTACGACATGCCTCCAGAGCAGTTCGCCAACGAGGCTGACCGGCTTTGGGAGCAACTACGGCCGCTGTATGTGTCTTTGCACGCTTACGTTCGTGGACAACTGGCAAAAAAATATGGTGCGGCGTTGGTGCCCGCGAAAGGGCCGATTCCGGCGCAACTCCTGGGGAATCTCTGGAGCCAGGAATGGAACAATGTTTACTCGCTGATGGATTCGCCCAAGCCGGCGCAGAGTTACAACCTCACGAAAATATTGCAGGAGCGGCACACCGATGCGCGCGGGATGGTGAAGTACGGGGAAGGATTTTTTACTTCTCTGGGATTCGCGCCACTGCCTCCGACATTTTGGGAACGCTCGTTATTCACCAAACCCGCGGATCGTGACGTGATCTGTCACGCGAGTGCGTGGGACGTGGATTCCAAAGAAGACCTGCGCATCAAGATGTGCATTCAGATTACCGAGGAAGATTTTCGGGTGATTCATCACGAACTTGGACACAATTTTTACCAGCGCGCGTATGCGAACCAGCCGCCATTGTTTCAAAACAGCGCCAACGACGGTTTCCACGAAGCGGTGGGCGACACTATCGCGCTGTCGGTCACCCCCGAATATTTGAAGAAAATCGCGCTTATCGAGACGGTTCCCGCCAGTTCCGAAGATGTGGATTATTTGCTGCAGCAGGCGCTGGAAAAAGTGGCTTTTCTGCCGTTTGGGTTGCTGGTGGATAAGTGGCGATGGGAAGTCTTCTCCGGCCAGGTGAAGCCCGTGGAATACAACAAAACGTGGTGGGAATTGGTTCGCAAATACCAGGGGGTAGTTCCACCCGTCGACCGTACGGAAGCGGATTTCGATCCCGGCGCAAAATTTCATGTGCCCGGGAATGTGCCGTACATGCGTTATTTTCTGGCGCGCATTTTGCAATTCCAGTTTCAGCGGGCGCTTTGCCGCGAGGCCGGATACTCAGGGCCCCTGCATCGCTGCTCGATTTATGGCAACAAACCAGCCGGCGACAGGTTAAACAAGATGCTATCGCTGGGCGCAAGCAAACCCTGGCCCGAGGCGCTGGAAGTTTTGACCGGCCAGAAACAACTGGACGCGAGCGCGCTGGCCGATTATTTCGCGCCGCTAAAGACCTGGCTGGACGAACAAAATAAAAAGAATAATTATGCGGTGGGCTGGTAAGCAGGAGAGCGCGTGGATTTCGGATTAACTGAAGAACAAAAACAGCTGCGGCGCAGCGTGCGTGAATTTGCCGAGGGCGAAATCGGGCCGCACGTCATGGAATGGGATGAAGCGTCTCATTTCCCGATGGAAATCATGCCCAAGTTGGCGGAGATGGGTTTGCTCGGGGTGATTTTTCCCGAGGAGTTGGGAGGCGCGGGCCTGGGGTACATCGAATATGCCATGGCGATCGAGGAATTGTCTCGCGTGGATGGGTCCGTGGGCATCATTGTAGCGGCGCACAATTCGTTGTGCAGCAATCACATTTTTAAATTCGGGAATGAGGCGCAAAAGAAGAAGTACCTTGTGCCGCTGGCGCAAGGTAAGAAGATCGGGGCCTGGTCGTTGACGGAGCCGGAGGCTGGTTCCGATGCGGGCGGGACGCGGACCACCGCGCTGCGCGACGGACATTTCTGGGTCTTGAATGGAGCCAAGACGTTCACGACCAACGGACATTACGCGGATATTTGCGTGGCCATGGCCAAAACCGATAAGTCCAAGGGGTCGCACGGCATCAGCGCTTTTATCCTGGAAAAAGGCATGCCTGGCTTTAAACCGGGGAAAAAAGAAAACAAGTTGGGGATGCGCGCTAGCGACACTTCGGAAGTAATTTTTAGTGATTGCCGCGTACCGCACGAGAATCTGCTGGGGGCTGAGGGCGAGGGCTTCACCGGCAGTCTTGCGATTCTTGACGGCGGACGTATTTCGATTGCGGCGCTGGCGCTGGGCATGGCGCAAGGAGCGCTCGACGCGGCTACAAAGTACGCCAAGCAACGTAAACAATTTGGACAGGCCATCAGTGAGTTTCAAGCTATTCAATTCAAGCTGGCGGATATGGCTACGGATGTGGAAGCCGCGCGATTGCTGGTGTATCAGGCGGCCTGGCTGGCGGACAAAAAGGAGGTGCGCTTCACGCGCGAATCCAGCATGGCGAAATTGTTTGCCAGCGAAGTTGCCGTGCGTGTGGCGAACGAGTGCGTGCAAATTCACGGCGGGTACGGATTTATCAAGGATTATCCGGCGGAAAAATTTTATCGAGACGTGAAGTTGTGCACCATCGGCGAAGGCACAAGTGAAATCCAGAAGCTGGTGATTGCCCGGCAACTGCTAGGGAAGAAATAATCGTCGAGGCTCGCGGCATTTTGTGAAAAGCTCCAAAGGAAAAAATGGCGCAGGCGGTTGAAAAATGGGCTGAAGAGGTGCGTGCCGGGGACGTGCGGGCGCTGTCTCGCGCGATCACCACGATAGAAAACCATGACGCCAATGCCGAGCCGTTGCTCCGTGCGCTGTTCCCGCATACCGGCGAGGCTTACCTGATCGGCGTGACTGGCGCGCCGGGCACCGGCAAGAGCACGCTGGTGGATCGGTTGGCGGCGCATTATCGCAAACAAGACGAAGCCGTGGGGGTGATCGCGGTTGATCCGACCAGTCCGTATTCGGGTGGCGCGATCTTAGGCGATCGCATTCGCATGCAAGGCCACGCCGCGGATACCGGCGTGTTCATTCGCTCGATGGCCACGCGGGGATTTTTGGGTGGCTTGTCGCGCACCACGTCGGAAGTGGCGCTGCTTCTGGATGCCGCGGGCAAGCGCCAGATATTGATCGAAACGGTGGGTGTGGGCCAGGACGAAGTCGATATTGTTAGGTTGGCGGACTGCGTGATTGTCGTTGTGGTTCCGGGAATGGGCGACGACATTCAAAACATGAAAGCCGGCCTGATGGAAATCGCGGATATTTTTGTGGTGAACAAGAGCGATCGCGAAGGTGCGGAGCGCGTGGAGCAACAATTGAAGGCCATGCTCTCGCTAGTGATGCCGCAGCACGGCTGGCATCCGGCGGTGGTTCGAACGGTGGCATCCGAGAATCGGGGCATCGACACGCTGACCGAAACGGTTGCCAAATTTCGCGAGCATTTCGCATCGCGACCCGAACGGCAGAAAAAGCATGTCGAGCATTGGAAAAAACGCCTGCTGGAACTGCTGGAGTCGCGATTACTGGAACGCGCGATCGGCGGAGCGACGGGCGAAGCACAGCTCGAGAAATTGGCATACGAAGTTGCGGAGCGCCACAAAGATCCGTTTACCGCCGTCGGTGAAATCCTTGCGAGAAGCGGCCTTGGCATCCGGGGCCAAGCCTGATGCATTTTGGCGAAGTTGAAGTTCTACCCGCGCACGGCGGAAACTTTTATCTGGATGGCGGCGCGATGTTCGGTGTCGTGCCAAAGACGTTGTGGGAAAAAAAAGCGCCCGCGGACGACCGCAATCGCATTCGATTGGCTGCTAATTCGTTGCTGGTGCGAGCTGCGGGCAAAATCATTCTTGTAGAGACCGGCAACGGAACCAAGTGGGAACCGAAGCTGCGAAATATTTATGGCATCCCGGAAGGTGATCCTTTGAGGGATTCGCTCGCGCGGGTTGGTGTTCCCGCTGAGAAAGTCGATATAGTCATCAACACGCACCTCCATTTCGATCACGCCGGGGGAGATACGCATGTTGTTGACGGACGCGATGTGCCGACCTTTCCTAACGCCCAATACATTGTGCAGCGCGCGGAACTGGAACACGCCATGAATCCGACGGAGCGCGACCGCGCAAGCTACTTCGCGGACAGATTTGTACCTGTTACGGAAGCGGGACAATGGCGGCTCGTCGATGGCGATGTGGAGATTGTTCCTGGGATCTCCGTTGTACGCATTCCGGGTCATAACGCGGATATCCAGGCGGTAAAAATATCCGGCGGCAATCGCACGGTGATTTATGTAGCGGATATGCTGCCCACGCGACATCACCTGCCGCTAGCCTGGATGCCGGGATACGATCTGTACCCTTTGCAAACACTAGAAACGAAACGTAAGCGTATCGCGGAAATCGTGGCGCAACGTTGGATTGTGGCGTTTGGACACGATCCGGATTTTCCCGCTGCCACCTTGCATGACCGCAATGGCAAAATCGAATTTGAACCTGTCGATCTGGGCAAATAATTTCAGGGAGAACGCTGCATGGCGGTAGCAAAACGGAAGAGTCCCTCTGGCGCGAAGGAATCGAGAACCGCTTCGCAAGCGAGCATTGGCATTATCGGTGGGAGCGGACTCTATTCAATGGCCGGGTTGACCAGCCCGCGCGAGATTAAGGTTAAGACTCCATTTGGCGATCCTTCCGAGGTTATTGTGCTGGGAATACTGGAAGGGAAGCGTGTGGCGTTCCTGGCGCGCCACGGTCGTGGCCACCGAATTCTGCCCGGCGAAATAAATTATCGCGCGAACATTTACGCCATGAAATTGCTTGGCGTGGAGCGCATCATTTCCGTGAGCGCCGTAGGTTCCTTGCAGGAAGATTTGCGGCCGGGAGAATTTCTTGTGCCCGATCAATTCGTGGATCGCACCCGGCAGCGAGTGTCCACATTTTTCGGCGAAGGCCTTGTGGCCCATGTGTCCTTCGCGCATCCTACTTGCGCGCAGGTATCGGGCGCACTCGCCGATGCCTGCGTGCATTGCGCTGTGAAGGTGCATCGCCGTGGAACATACATTTGCATGGAAGGGCCGCAATTTTCCACGCTCGCGGAAGCCAACATGCATCGCCAGTTGCACTTTGAAGTGGTGGGCATGACCAATGCCACCGAAGCAAAACTCGCTCGTGAAGCTGAGCTTTGTTACTCAACTATCGCGATGATTACCGATTATGATTGCTGGCATCCCGAACACGAGTCGGTTACTGCTGCGCAAATCATCGCCACGCTGAACCAGAATGCGGAAAATGCGCAGCGCGTTTTGCGTGAGGCGGTGCGCGCGTTGCCCACTGACCGCTCCTGCAAATGTGGAGCGGCATTGAAACACGCGTTGGTCACGGATCTAAAGCTGGTTCCCCCGGCTACCAAAAGGCGCCTGGCCGCCATACTCGCCAAATATATCTAGGAGAAAACTGTGTCCTTATTGGTCGTCGGTTCGGTGGCATTCGATTGTCTGGAAAGCCCGTACGGAAAAGTGGAGCGCGCGCTAGGAGGGGCCGCTACGTATTTTGCGGTCGCGGCTAGTCACTTCACGCACGTAAACCTGGTGGGTATCGTGGGGGATGATTTCACGTCGAAGGACGCCGAAATATTTCGTGGACGCCCGATTGATATCGAAGGGTTAGAACGAGCAGCGGGCAAAACATTTTTCTGGTCCGGACGCTACTCCGAGAATTTGAATGAGCGCATAACGCTGGTTACGGATTTAAACGTGTTCGCCGACTTCAAGCCCAAGCTGCCGGAAAAATATCGCAAGTCCAAGCACGTCTTTCTTGCGAATATCGCTCCCGATCTGCAGCGTGACGTGCTTCAGCAAGTCACGAACAGGCCGACAATTGTAGCGCTCGACACCATGAACTACTGGATCGAGCGGACCAACGCGGAGCTGCGCGAAACGTTGAAGCATGTGGATATTTTGATGATCAATGATTTTGAGACACGACAGCTTTCCAGTGAACACAATTTGCTGCGCGCGGCCAAGCATATTTTCAAAATGGGGCCGAGCACGCTGGTGGTAAAACGCGGTGAATACGGCGCCATGATGGTCGACAAGCGCGGGGTATTTTGCGTTCCGGCGTTTCCGCTTGAAGAGCCTCACGATCCGACGGGGGCAGGGGATAGTTTTGCGGGCGGATTTATGGGTTACCTTGCCGGAGCTGGGAAAAAGAATGACGCGGCTTTGCGACGCGCCATGGTGTACGGCTCGGTATTAGGCAGCTTTGCGGTTGAAAAATTCGGGCTGGACCGGTTGCGCTCGCTAAAACGCAGCGAGATACACGCAAGGGCACGACACTTCGCGAAATTAACGCAATTTTCGCTATAAACTGTAGACTTTTCCGAGGTTCGCTCGCGACACCAGCGAAAAGCATGATTCCTCTCAACGACATGATTGTGCGCTTGCTGTGGGCTGCTCTGCTGGGCGCGGTGATTGGTGCGGAGCGTGCCTTCCATCGTCGACCAGCGGGGTTGCGCACTGGGTTGTGTGTGTCCGTGGGCGCGTCTTTTTTCACCATTCTCTCCATAGAGATCGCGAGGCGCACAGGCGATGCCAGCACTACGCGCATTGCTTCCAACATTGTTCAGGGCATTGGTTTTCTTGGCGCAGGCGTTATTTTGCGCGATCGCGGCGGCGTGACTGGGTTGACCACCGCAGCCACCATTTTTGTGGTGGCCGCGCTGGGAATGGGTGCTGGCGGAGGATTGTTTCGGGCGTCGGGATTTGCGTGCTTGCTGGTGCTTTTCGCGCTGGTATTTTTGGTGTACGTGGAAAACTGGTTCGGCCTGAAGCCCCGATACATGTTGTTCCGTATTTCCACCGATCCTAATGTGGATCTGGTTTCCGAAGTTCACAAATTGTTTTCGAACATTGGAATTACGCTGGATAATTTTCAGGTGTCCATGGCCGGACAGAAAAACCTGATTCAGTTTGATGCGGACGTCAGTCAGCGCAAGCAGGAAAAGATACTCACGGCTTTGACGCGGCCGGGCGTGACTGTCGAGATGCTTCCAGTTGAGAGGCAGCAACAGGGATGAACGCCCGTTCTGCCAATGTGCGTAAGCCACGAGCGCTAACCAACGATAGCGTGGTGATGCCATTTGCTCCAGCATCGCCAGCCGAAACATCCAGAATTGCCGCAGGCGTGGCGGAGTTAGCGCGTCTCGGATGGAAAGTTGCGGAACGCGCTCCCACCGCGAATGAAGGTTACTTTGCAGCGACAACGACTAGTCGTCGCGACGAGTTGGTTGGTGCGCTAGAGCGTGACGACGTGGCCGCGCTTGTCGGGACCCGCGGTGGTTATGGCTCGAACTATCTGCTTGATGAATTGCATATTCCAGCGCCTGCGAATCCAAAAATAGTTTTAGGTTTCAGCGACCTGACTTCGCTGCAAATTTATTTGTGGCAGCGCTTTCAATGGATCACATTTTACGGCCCGATGCTCGCCGCGGGAATAGACGCAGGCTCTGGCGCGCCAAAAGGATATGACCAAAAATCGTTGCTAGCGGGGCTACAAAACAAGGAAAGCGGCTGGACACTCGATCTTCGGGGAGAGGCGCTGCACCCAGGCCAAGCGGACGGGCGGGTGCTCGGCGGGTGCTTGACTCTTGTGGAAACGGCCATCGGAACGCAGTGGGATTTGGAAACTGATGATGCGATTCTTGTTCTGGAAGATTGTGGAATGAAGCCGTGGCAGGTGGATCGCGCTTTGATGCACCTCAGACAAGCGGGGAAATTCGCGAACGTTCGCGGCATCGTACTGGGCGATTTTCCAGAGTGCGAGGCGCCGATGGCAGGCAGCCCCACGGTGCGCGAGGTGTGCCAAAGGATACTCGCGCCCCTCGGCGTTCCGATTATTTTTGGAGCGCCTGTTGGCCACACGATGCGTCCAATGTTAACGGTGCCACTGGGCGTGAAAGGTCGTTTGTCAGCAACAGGAAAAGGCGTGCTGGAAATTCTTGAAGCGGCGGTGGTGGCATGACGGACTCCAAACATATACACGTAATCGGGATTGGGGGCTCGGCGATGGCGCCGCTTGCGGGAATGTTGCGCGAGCGCGGGTTCCGAGTCACAGGTTCGGATTCGGGCGTGTATCCGCCGGCTTCTACATTGCTCGAAAGCCTGGGCATTTCTTTCTTTCATTCGTTTGACGCCACGAATTTGACGCCTGCTCCAGACCTTGCGATTGTTGGGAATATCATTGCGCGGGGCAATCCGGAACTGGAGGAAGTGCTCGACCGTAAAATTCCTTACCGCTCTATGCCGGAAATCCTGGAAGAAGTATTTTTGCCCGGACAACACTCTATCGTGGTCAGCGGCACGCACGGGAAAACCACGACCACGGCCATGCTGGCATGGATTTTCCAGACGGCAGGTAAGAATCCGAATTTTTTGGTGGGTGGAGTGGCGGAGAATTTTGGCAAAAGCTACGGCCTCGGAGGCGGCGAAGAATTTATTTTGGAAGGCGATGAATACGAGACGGCTTTCTGGGACCGCGGGCCGAAATTTTTCCACTACCACCCGGATGATCTGATCATCACTTCGCTGGAATACGATCACGCGGATATTTATCCGGACTTCGAGACTTACGAATTGGCGTTTCGGCGGCTGGTGAACCTGGTGCCGCGACGGGGTCGAGCGGTGATGTGGGGCGATACCGCGGAGTCGGGACCGGCTTTGCGTCGCGCGGCGCAGAAAGCTTTGTGCCAAGTGGAAACGTACGGATTCGCCGAAGGTAACGATTGGATTGCGAGCGATGTCGCGATTGAGAGGGAAGGCGTGCGCTTTGTCGTGACCCATCACGGCCAACGCTTTGGTGAATTTGTGCTGGCGGCCACCGGCAAACACAACGTGTTGAACGCGCTTGCGGCCATTGTTGTTGCGCAGGGCAGAGGAATTTCCGCCGAAGTCATTGGCAAGGCGTTGAAGACTTTTCGCAGTGTGAAGCGGCGGATGGATGTGAAGGGAGAATTCGGTGGCGTTTTGTTGGTCGACGATTTTGCCCATCATCCGACGGCAGTAAAAGCAACCATCGAGGCTGCTCGCGCGCGCTGGCCGGGGCGCCGGCTGTGGGGCATTCTTGAGCCGCGCTCAAATTCCATGCGGCGCAAAATTTTCCAGGAGACGTTGCCGCAGGCGCTGGCCTTGGCGGATCGCGTCATTCTTGGAGGAGTGTTTCGCTCGCATCAGCTCGGCGATGACAACCGCCTCGATCCCGAGACGGTGGCGCAAAGTATCCGCTCGCGGGGAAAAGAAGCGCGCGTTTTTAGCAGCAGCGACGAAATTGCAGCCGTGTTAGCGGCAGAGGCCGAGCCGGGTGACCTGTTGCTCGTGATGTCCAATGGCAACTTTGATGGATTGTGCGAAAAATTAATCAAGAAGCTCGGTGAAGAGGTTCGCGTACCGTCCGAGGCCAACAGCAGGTGATTGGTTCTCTTTTCCGTGATGCACGGTTTTTCGCGTTCTTAACACTCCTGCTCCATTTTGGATTTTGCTCCTCTCTGCAAGCTACCATTCGGTATCACGTTTCCCTGGCACATCCTGAGCAGCATCTGTTTCACGTAACGATGACCATTCCGGATGTCGAAGATGAAGTCTTCGTCCAGATTCCGGCGTGGAACGCGCTGTATCAGATTCGCGACTTCAGCGCGCACATCCAGCAGCTGGAAGTTCGACAAGCTGCGGTGCAACCAAGGGCGAACACGAGGCCCGCCATAGCGCCTGATAGCGAGCCGCCATCCATCGAAAAAATCGACAAGCTGACCTGGCGTATCAGGTGCCAAGGTAGCCGCGAAACTATCACTGTTCGATACGCAATCTACTGGGATGAGCCCGGCCCTTTTGCCACGCAACTGAATCGGGAGCATGCCTTCATCAATCCCGCGATGATTTTGATGTATGTGCCGGAGCGCCGCTCTGAGCAAGTTCAACTTGTGTTCGGGGATATCCCGGATCTCTGGAAGGGAGGAGGACCTGGTGTTCAAATGTCGGAATCCATGGGCGTAACCCGTGCGTTTTCCTCGGAGTTTGCCGATTACGATGCGCTTGCCGACGCCCCAATTGAAGCAGGGAAATTTGAACAGTTTCAACTCCAAGGGATGAGCCCTGAAATCTGGGTGGTGATTCACGGAGATAACTACAAGAAGAAGGAAATAGAAATCCAGTTGAAGCGAATTTGCGAGTACGAAATAAAACTGATGGGCAAGGCGCCTTACTTGCGCTACACGTTTATTGTACATACGGGCAAAGCTGCGGCGGGCGCGGGAGGTGGGATGGAACATGCCCAGTCCACCGCAATCTTCGTATCGTCTCCTGAGTCTCTCCCCGGCTTGGCCGCGCATGAATTTTTCCATTTGTGGAACGTCAAGCGAATCCGCCCCGCAACTTTGTACCCGGCCGACTACACGAAAGAGCAATACACCCGTGCGCTGTGGTTCGCCGAAGGCGTCACGAATACCTACGGGTCGTACACCATGGAGCGATCCGGCCTCTGGAGCAAGCAGCAGCTGTATCACGATTTGGGCGAGCAGATTACCGAACTGGAAGCGCGAGCTGCGAATCGTTGGCAAAGCGCGGAGCAATCCAGCCTGGACGCCTGGCTGGAGAAATATCCATTGTACGAAAATCCGGAATATAGCGTTTCGTATTACACCAAGGGACAAATCCTGGGCGTGCTGCTGGATATTTTGATTCGCGACCGCACCGACAATGAGAAAAGCCTGGATGACGTGCTGCGCGAGATGAACGCCGATTTTGGCGTGCCGGGAAAACCCTATCGCGACAGTCTGGACGTGCAATTGACCGCCGAGAAAGTCGCGGGTGGCTCGTTCGAGGATTTCTTTAAACATTACGTCGCTGGTGCGAGCCCATTGCCGTACCAAGCCATATTTGCCCTGGCTGGTTTGGAATTGCGCCAAACTACTCGCCAACGCGCAGCGCTGGGTTTCGCCGCTGACGGCGCTCTCAAAGGACCGCTGGTCGTTCGCAGCGTCGATGCCAACAGCGCGGCAGCGGAAGCGGGACTGCAAAGCGGCGACCTGATTTTGAAATGGAATGGCGGCGAACCGCCTCGGCGCATTGCAGATTGGCTCCGCCAACACAAATCGGGTGAATTGTTGCATCTTGTTATTCGGCGTGACGATGCTGAATTGAAAATTGATTTTCGCGTCGGTGAAATCGCGGAGACTTTTTATGACCTTGCCGAAGATTCTCGCGCGGGAGACAAGGCGCGGCACATCCGCGAGGGATTGCTTCATGGGACGACAGATGCAGCGACACTTCACGCGTCAAATTAAGCGAGCCTGATGCCAGCCCGTCAGAGCTCCGCGGTTCAATTCCAAGCGGTGCTGAACATTCCATGATTCGTACTCTCCTAGTGAGCATTTTTATGTCGCTGTACATAGTGGTTGTCGGTCCGCCGCTGCTGCTGTACACGCTGCTTACCCGCAATCCGGATCCCCTTTATCGCGCCGGCATCGGCGGCGTGATGTTTTTTGTGCGTGCCGCCGGCGTGCGCGTGCGGGTCATGGGAACAGAGCGCATTCCCGCCGCTGCCTGCCTTTTTGCCGCGAATCACACCAGCACACTGGATGCTCCCGCGATCGTCGGCGCGATTCCCCGACGCATTGCCATCCTTTTGAAGGAATCGCTTTTTCGTTGGCCCATTGTGGGACAAGCTTTCCGACTCGCGCACTTCATTCCCATCGAACGTGATGGCCGGGACTCCGCCATAGCCAGCCTGGACAAAGCCACGGAAGAACTGCGTGCCGGGCAATCTTTTTTAATTTATCCGGAAGGCACGCGCAGCCCGGACGGACGGCTGCAAAAATTCAAGCGAGGCGCAGTGGTGATGGCCATCAAAGCCCGCGCGCCCATTGTGCCGGTGGCGTGCTCCGGCGCTCATCGGCTGATGAAGAAGCGCTCTCTGGTTCTGCGGCCGGGCGAAATTGTGGTGGAGTTTTTGTCGCCTATCGACGCGTCGGCGTACACCCTGGAGACTCGCGATAAGTTAAAGGACCTGGTGCACGACACTTTGGCCGCCGCTCTTCCTCCGGACCAGCGGCCAATAGGATTTCCCGGAGCAGCATAGGTTCGCGGAACTAACTCTGCAACTGGCTTTTGCCCGATTTTATTTTTTCTATTTCCACTTCCAATTCCCAAACGCGTTTTTGCAGTTCCGGCAAGCGGTTTAGCGCCGCGACTGATTTCAGCCATTGTCGGTTGTCGACCGCGGGATAACCGGAATACATGGCGCGCGCGGGAACGTCGTTGGGGATTCCGCTCTTGGCGGTAACCACGGCGTGGTCACCGACGGACAGATGTCCCGCGGTACCGACCTGCCCGGCGAGAATCACTCCATGGCCGATGTGCGTAGAGCCCGCCAGACCAACCTGGCCACACAACATCGCGTTGCTGCCGACTTTGGAAGCGTGCCCTACGAGCACCAGGTCATCCAGCTTGGACCCGCGGCCGATGCGCGTCTCGCCCACGGTGGCGCGGTCCACGCAGGCATTGGCCTGTACTTCTACGTCGTCCTCGAGAACGGCGACGCCGGATTGGGCAATTTTGTACCAACTTCCATCTTTTCGTTTTGCGAAGCCCAACCCGTCACCACCAATGACTACGCCATTTTGTAAAATGACGCGATCGCCGATGACGCAGAACTCTCGAACCACTGCATGCGCATGGGCGAGAAAGTCCGCGCCAATTTTTGCCCCGCGATAGATCGTAACGAAACTGTGCAGCACGGCGTTGCGGCCGATTTGCGCTTCTTCATCGACAAAGCAGTAGGGCCCGATGTGGACGCCTTCGCTGATTTGCGCACGCTTGGCAATCACGGCCGTAGGGTGAATTCCCGGGGCGTAGGTTGGCGGCTGGTAGAAAAATTCGATGGTTCTCGCGAAGTCGAAATAGGGGTTTTCGCTACGCAGCGCGGAGATTGCGGGCGCACCCGGCGCTCTCTCCAGCGTTATGCCCGGTTGAAGTAACACGGCTGACGCTTGCGTCGTTTTCAACAAGGGGAAGTAGCGGCGGTTGGCAAAGAACGTGACGTGACCAGGCTTGGCATGGTCAATCCCAGCCACGCCGGTAACGTCCGTGTCCTGCGGGCCTTCGACACTGCAACCCAGCTTGCGGGCAATTTCCGATAGCTTCATGAGCGATGCTCCTCACAGCAGTGCGAGTCTCGCATAGCGCCAGCACCGAAGTATAGGCAGTCTCAGCCCATCGGTTTTTGTAAGGAGTTCGGGTGTACCGCTAAGGCCCGAGCTCAGGATGATCAGATACGCGAGTTCGAACTGATCAGCTAGAGCACACACATACAACAAGTCTTATCGAGATTTTGGGCGCGAACGAGGAGCTTATGAGACGATTAACTTGATGAATGTCCGACTCGCTTTGGGCCCGCGGTTCCGCTTGCCAGCCCTCGCAGCTCTCCTGATTGCACTACCCGTACTTGCGCAACAAGATCAATTGGCCGTGCCGCGACCGGCGCTTTCTTCTCAGTTTTCGGCTCCGGCGCAACCTGCACTGCGATCCTGGCAAGCAGACCAACAGGATAAGAACAAGCCCAAGAAGTACAAGACCGATGAAGAAAAAGCCGAAACGGCAGCGCCGGCCACGTCCAACGACCGACTATTCTTCGCTCTACCGAACTTCCTGACGCTTGAGAGTGCCGACAAGGTCCCGCCGCTGACCAGCAAGCAAAAGTTCGCGGTGGTGACCCGGTCTTCTTTTGACTACATCCAGATCCCCTGGTATGGCTTCCTGGCGGCGGTCAGCCAGGCGGAAGACAGCGAGCCTGGCTACGGCCAGGGCGCGGCTGGCTACGGCAAGCGGTTTGGAGCAGCTGCCGCCGACGGCACCATAGAAAACTACTGGACCTCCGCAATTCTTCCCTCGGTGTTGCACCAGGATCCGCGCTTTTATCAACTTGGTAAGGGCGGCTTTTGGCATCGCACATTTTACGCCATGAGCCGGATAGTAATTATTCGCTCGGACTCCGGAAGCAGCCAGTTCAACGCGTCTGAGGTTTTTGGCAGCGCGATCGCTGCAAGCATTTCAACGTACAGTTATCATCCCCACGGCGATAAGACGTTGTCTAATGCTGCTAACGTTTGGGGCAGCCAGCTTGCGTACGACACTGCGACGATCGTTCTGAAAGAGTTTTGGCCGGATATTCGACGAAAACTTACTCACAAGTACAGCGGACCCGAAGGGCCTTAAATCCACTCGTAACCCGTTTGCATAACTTGCCCTACTAAGCGGCAGCGGATCGGGCTGCCGTGGCAGGCTGCCCAGGCTCAAGTGGCACTCCCAGCTCCGGTTGGCGTTCTTGCTTGGCCTCACTCCTAGAGAACAATATTGCCGTGAGCAGCATGGCTGTGAAGGTGGCCGTCAACAGTCCAAGCTGCTTCCAACCACTGAGCATCGAGGCGTTGCCCAGCAACGTCAGTCCCGCGAAGCAAAATAGCAGGTGTACGCAAAATACTTGCAGCGAAGATTGGCCCATCAGCACCAGCGGCTTGATGGCCAGCGGCTTCAAGACCGATTGGAAGTAGACAAGCACGGTAGCGGCCGCCGCGAAATTCACCAGCCGCATGATTCCCAGATGCCATTTGTCAAAAAGAAATTCAGCGGCTCCTAATTCAAAACCGTGGGAGATCTCGCGACGCAAAAAGAAAAACGCGCATACCAGCATGGCGGCCGGAATCACGGCGCGCTTGGCCCAAATCTCCAAGGGAATCCGGTCTTGTGCCCAGCGCACCCCAATCCACAGCCCCACGATCCACAGAAATTGCCAGGCCCACAGGTCGAAAGACCCCATTTCATTGAGAGGGATCCGGGTAGGGATGAAGCGCATCATGAAATTGTGTTCAGCGCTGCGAAAACCGAATTGCGCGACGAAATAAAAAACGAAAGCTCCCCACAAAATGGGTTTCCATCCGAACCGGCGCGCGATCAGAAGAGCGGCGGGCGTAAAGGCCAGAAAAATAATGTACATGGGTAAAATGTCGAGGAGCGGCGGGCGATAGATCAGAAGAAATGCTTCGCCAATGGCGCGTTTTGGCGCAAAGAAGTAAAAATCCAGGAGGTTGTGCAGTCCTGGGCGGTTGCCGCGAGAGGCGATCGGTACCGCAACGAGAAACACGAAAGCCAGCAACAACGCGTGGTAGCCGTACAAACGCAAGGTACGGTTCCACAACTTGAAGATTGTGGCGCGATAGCCATCGTGTTCGGCCATGCGAAAATAGATTCTGCCGGTAAAGAGAGCGGAGAGAAAAATGAAGCCTTCGGCGGCAGATACGATGCCAAAGGGCTGATTCACGTACGTGCTGGCAGCAGTCGGGAGATGGGTGAGCGTAATCCATACCAGCATCAGCCCGCGAACCGCGTCGAGTTCCAGGCGTCTTCCGGATGGTTTTGGCTTTGCTTCGCCCATTGGCCTCGTAACGTTAGATACGATCGGAGCGCAAACGGTTTCTATCTATCTTGAATACAGCGAGTAAGGCATATGAATGCATCAAACAGAGAGAGTCAAAACTACCAATCATGCTAAAGTTTGGCATCCGGAGGCCTGCGAAAGTGTGGCTGCGCCACCTACTGTTTCTGTTGACCTGTCTGTCGATCGGAGTTCCCGTCTTTGCAAAAAATCATGAGACGGGCTTTCTGGATCGGACCATCACGCTCCAGGGTGTAACGTACAAATATCAGGTGTTCGTTCCGGACAATTGGACGCCCAAGCAAAAATGGCCAGTCATTCTCTTTCTCCACGGCTCCGGCGAGCGTGCCGATGATGGTTTACAGCAGACTGATTCTGGCCTTGGCACCGCAATCCGTGTGGATCGTACCCGCATTCCGGCGATTGTGGTTATGCCGCAATGCCGGAAAAATCTTTGGTGGGTAGAACCTCCCATGGCCGATCTGGCTATCGCCACGCTGGAAGCCGCGACCAGCGAATTTCACGGTGACACGTCCAGGACCTATTTGACCGGGCTTTCCATGGGCGGTTACGGAACCTGGTATCTGGCGCAAAAATATCCCGGCCGTTTTGCCGCGCTGGTCGTAATTTGCGGAGGCATTCATCCGCCCGCGGCGACGCTTAAGGCTCACCCTGAGCTGATAAAATGGGCCCCGGAGGATGGGCCCAAGAGTTATACCGAAGCTGCCGCCAGGGTCGGCAAAGTGCCGGTATGGATATTTCATGGGGCCGACGATGAGATCGTGCCCGTCAACGAATCCCAAAGAATGCAGGCGGCGATGAAACAGATTGGCGCTGAGGTGCACTACACGGAATATCCCGCTATTAAGCACGTCTCGTGGGACAAGGCTTATGACGAGCCAAAACTGTTTCCCTGGTTATTCTCGAAATCTCTACCCGCAAAATGAAAGTAAACGCCTGTCGGCATAATCGGCCGTTCACAAACATGACGCCGGGACTATTCGTTGAACAAACGAGGCTGAGCCGCCGCCGGAGCAGCGGCTGGTTTGCGGCGTGCGATGCCGACGACACCCAGCACGGTGATTTCGCGTAGAGCGGCGCGAGGCACGTAGATGCGGTCGGTGTTCGAATTTAGATCTGGAGGGGTAATCTGCACGCCGTTATCCAGCAGGTTCAGGAGGTCATTGGGGATGACACCCTCCAGCGTTTCTCCATCGCTATAACGCAAGCGGACCCACAAGCCATCCAGTTTCGGCCTGCTGAGAAAGGCTTTGCGCTCGGGCTCGAAGTCGTCGTTGAACTCGCGGACAAAATAAATGGAGCGGAGCTTGTCCAGCGGGATTTCTGTGTGCTCCCCGTCTGGGCTGAGCAAGTCGATGGGACCGTTCTGGCCTAACCTGGACGGATTCAGATAGCCCCGTTGCGACTTCTTGTCCGCAAGGACCACCACCACCTTTTTGTGCGTTGAAGTTGGGGCGCGATTTTTCAAGGAGTTAGCAATCTGTATCCCCGAAAGGCGAAAATTTGCCAATCGGCGGGATGTATGTTATGTTAAGCAAGTTTTCCTGTCAACCTACTGTGTTCATTAGGGTTAGGCCCGGAGTGCCGCCCGTTGACCGAAAAGAAGCAGATACTTAAATCCGCCTCAATCATCTCTCTTGTCACCATCGCTAGCCGCATTCTCGGGTATCTCCGGGACCAACGCTATGCGCTGCTTCTGGGCACTTCGCACATAGCCGACTCCTTCATCCTGGCCTACCGCATCCCCAATCTTTTCCGGCGCTTGGTAGGCGAAGGCTCGATGAGCGCGTCCTTTATACCTGTATTCACGACCTATATGCGCGAGAAATCGCCCAAAGAGGTCTGGCAGTTTGCCAATAACCTGTTTTGGACCCTGGCGCTGGTACTGGCGGTGATTACTGTTTTGGGTATGGTCTTTTCGCCTGCGGTAATCCATACCTTTATCCCAGCGTCCGCGCAGCACCTGAACTGGGATGACGCTATCACGTTGAATCGCATCATATTCCCTTATCTGTTCTTCATTGGCCTGGCCGCCTTGGCCATGGGCATTCTGAACTGTTTCCACATTTTTGGATTGCCGGCCGCGACCCCGGTGCTTTTGAATCTGTCGATTATTTTCTTTTCGGTGGGCGTGGTTTGGCACTACTTCAAGAGCCCTGCGATTTCGCTCGCGGTGGGCGTGCTGGTCGGCGGAGCGCTGCAATTTCTGGTGCAGGTACCCTCCCTGGTGCAGAAGGGTATGCATTTCGACTTTGGCATTTCGTTTGCGCACCCGGGTATTCGAAACGTGGCCAGGCTCATGATCCCGCGCTTCTTCGGAATTGGCATCGGGCAAATCAACTTTTTTGTGGACACCTACTTTGTGAACTCCGCGAAAATGCCGCAGGGCAGCTTGACCGCACTGTATCTTGCCGATCGCGTGATGGAATTGGTTCTGGGCGGCTACGCTATCGCGGTAGCCACGGCCATCCTGCCGATGATGTCCCATCAAGCGGCCGCCAAAGATTACGACGGGCTGAAACGGACGCTATCGTTTTCGGTGCGCATTGTGGCATTCATTACCATTCCGGCCGCTCTGGGGCTGATGATTCTGCGCGAGCCGATCATCCGGGTGCTCTTTCAACATGGCCAATTCGTGGCAGCGTCTACGCGACTTACGGCCAAGGCGCTGTTATGTTATGCGGTGGGCTTGCCGGCGCTGGCGTCGGTAAAGCTCATTGTGCCGGCGTTTTATTCCACGCATGACACCCGGACTCCTGTGGCCGTAGCTTCGGTATCGCTGGTGCTAAACATCGTTCTGAATATTGTTTTCCTGAAATATTTATTTAGCTACGTGCAAAACGGGGGCCCGGCGTTGGCTACTGCGATCGCCTGCTTCGTGGATTTTTTTGCGCTGTTTATTATTTTTCGGCTGCGGTATGGGCCGATTGGCGGAAAACAAATCTTCAATTCCTTCGCGAAAATCGCTCTGTGTTCAGCAATTATGGGCGTGGCGACCTGGTTCGGAATGCACTATACAGAGTTCACCATGCACTCGCGCTTCCTGGTGCAACTCTTGACTTTTTTGGCGCTGCTCGGCGGCGCGACGCTTCTTTATCTGGGCACTGCATGGCTTTTCCGATGTCATGAATTAGAAGAGATCTATGGCATTGCCACTCGCCGGAGAGCGCCTGCCGACGCTGGGTTTCTGGAGCCGTAATGGAAATTTCGGCCACCATTTCGTCGTTTTTGACGCACGTCAAAGTGGAGAAGGGACTGTCGTCCAACACCGTCTCGGCATACCGGCGGGATCTCGTTAAATTTGAGGTGTTCGCGCAGAAGCGAAAGCTCACGCTCGAAGGCGTGTCGCGGGGCGACCTGGTGGAGTTTCTGGCCGGGCTTTATAGGTTGAAACTCGAGAGCCGCACTGTGGCCCGGCACCTGGTTACGCTGCGAAACTTTTTTAGATTCGCGCAGGTTCACGAATTGATCACCAGCGACCCCTCCATCAATCTTGAATCGCCGAAGATTCGCCGCTCTTTGCCGGGGTATTTGCGGCTGGAAGAGGTGGAGCGATTGCTCGAACAGCCCGATTCGACTACCGCTTTGGGTTTGCGAGACCGAGCCATGCTGGAAGTTTTGTATTCCACAGGCCTGCGCGTTTCGGAATTGATTGGTTTGCGTGTGAGCGACCTGGACAGCAAAGTCGGATGTGTTCGTTGCATCGGAAAGGGTGACAAGGAGCGCATCGTGCCGGTGGGGCGCAAGGCGCTCGTCATGGTGGAAAAATATCTTCGCGACGCGCGTCCGAAGCTGTTGGGCAAGCTCAGAGGCAGCCCCACGTTGTTTGTTAATCGCAGAGGAGTTTCTCTAAGCAGGGTAGGGGTGTGGAAGATTTTGTCGGGATACGGCAAGCGCGCCGGGTTGCGCGTTTCGCTCACTCCGCACATGCTGCGCCACAGTTTTGCGACGCACCTGCTCGAGCGCGGCGCGGACTTGCGGTCGGTGCAGTTGATGCTGGGCCATGCCGACATTTCCACGACGCAAATCTATACCCACGTTGTGGAAGAGCGGTTGAAGCAAATTTACAAAGCGCATCATCCCCGGGCATGAACATGTTGTTTGTACGCGCAACGGGACGGGCCTTGATGTTTATCGCAGGTGCTTTCGCGATCTTCGCGCGAACATCCTGAAGAAAGAAGAAGGAGCGCAATGCCAGATTATATGTTTTTACTGGAAAGCCGGCTCTCGCCGGAGCAGCGCGCTGTACTCACGCGCGTGCAGGAACTGTCGGCCGCCATGGGCTTCAATGTTTATCTGACGGGCGGCACGGTTCGCGACCTGGTTACCGGTGCGTCGCTGCGTGATCTGGACTTTACGGTAGAAGGTAATCCCGCGAAGATCGCGCGCGAACTGGAAAAGGGCGGCGCCAAAACCCTCGTCGAAGACGATAAGTTACGCCATATCGAGTTGCTTTTCAGCGGCGACGTGGAAGGCAGTATTTCCGCAGCGCGTGACGACCATTACGTTCGCCCGGGTACGCGTCCGGAAGTCCGCTGGTCCACGATCATGGAAGACCTTCGCCGCCGGGATTTTTCTCTCAACGCCGTGGCCATTTCTCTTAATCCCGCTTCGCGGGGATTACTGCTCGACCCCACCAACGGACTGTCGGACATTGAACGCGCGGAAGTTCGTGCGCTGACCATTCACGCGTTCACCAATCAATCCGTGCGTCTGCTGCGCGTACTGCGGTTTGCGGCGCGCATGGGCTTCAAGATCGAGGCTCGGACGCAGGAATGGTTTGATCTGGCTATCGAGAGGGAATTACCCGCGACGATTACTCTGGAAGATGCCGGCGGCGAACTTCGAGCGTTGGCACGCGAAGAGCGTCCCGCAGTGGTGTTAAAAGCCTGGGAAGATCACGACCTGCTCGAAGCGGTTAGCCCGGTGCTGGCCAAAAAGCGTCCTGGGTATGACGCGATTAACCGACTGTCAAATGTCCGGGAGGATTTGTTTACCGCCGGGTTGCGGCCGCGTCTAGCGACGCCCATGCTGCTGGCTATTCTCGCGCGGCTTAAAGACAGAGAGCAGAGTAGCGTGCTTTCCAAGGCGGGCTTTAGGTCCGCCGAAGCGCAGGAAGTGCTGAACTTCGACAAGCATATTCAGGCTGTCCAAAAAGAATTGACCGGCAAGAAAGTCAGCACTCCGCTCGAGGCCTATAAATTTCTCGAAAAGCTGCCGGTCGACCAGATCGCCTACATTATGGCGGAATCGAATAATTCCGCCGCCGTCTCGAAGATTCGCGCTTATCTGAATAAATGGCGTCCGCTACGTTCTGGACTTGCACTAGTGGTTAATGAGCTGACTGCGCTTGGTATGCCGCCCGGCGCGAAATTCGACGCTATCGTCGAGCAAGTTTTTGGCATGCAGCTCACCGGAAGAGGCAAGACTCCCGAGGAACGCGAAAAAATTCTGCGTAAACTTTCTGGTATTAAAGAGCAGCCGAAAAAGAAAGAGAAAGAAAAGAAGTCCAAAGCAGCGGAGAAGTCTCAGGCAGCGCTTGCGGTAGGCAGCGCCGCCAAACAGAAACACGCGGACGCCGAAACAGCAGCGAAACGAGCGGGAAAAGGGGGCGCCAAGGGCGGTCACAAGGCTGCCGACAAGCGCGAACCCGCGCGACATGGCGCGAGCCGTTCGTCCGGAAAGAAAAGTCACGCGCGCAAATAGTTCTTAGTCCGATAGAAAGAATTTTGTGGCGGCAGAGTTTTCAACAATGCCATTCGCAATTATCCGCGCAGAGATTTAGAATCGAGGTCCATGGGTCAGCCGCAGTTTGTTCACCTTCACGTTCATACCGATTTCAGCCTGTTGGATGGGGCTTGCGAAACCGGCGAATTGCTTGACGAAGCTTCCCGCCAGAAAATGCCTGCGGTGGCCATCACCGATCATGGCAATCTTTTTGCCGCAGCAAACTTTTTTAACGAAGCGAGCAAGCGCGACGTCAAACCCATCATCGGTTGCGAAGTGTATGTGGCGCGAGGCAGCCGCCATGAGCGCGGGGAAAAGACCAACGGCCCCAACGGACAAGAGCGCGGCGAGGGTGAGCCCGCTGGACGCGGCAGTAATCACCTCGTTCTACTTTGCGAAAATCTGGAAGGGTACAAAAATCTCATCAAGCTAGTTTCTTCGGGCTTTCTCGAAGGTTTTTACTACAAGCCGCGCATAGACTACGACCTGCTGGCCAAGCACAGCAAAGGATTGATCGCGCTTTCCGCGTGTTTGCGTGGCGTGGTTACCGAAGCGGTGGTGGAAGAAAAATACGATCAGGCGCGCGAAAATGCTTACCGGCTGCGCGATGTTTTTGGCAAAGGCAATTTCTTTTTAGAGATTCAGGATCAGGGCCTGGATATTGAGCGCACCGTCAATCCGCATCTCGTTCGCCTTTCGAAAGAATCAGGCATCCCGCTGGTGGCCACCAACGACTGCCACTACTTGAACCATTCCGACGCGCACGCTCAGGAAGTTTTGCTGTGCATCCAGACCGGCAAGACCATGAGCGATACGCATCGCATGAAATTTCCTACCGATCAGTTTTATTTCAAGACCGCCGCTGAAATGGCGCAAGTATTTCGCGAATTGCCCGAAGCGTTGAGCCGCACCGTGGATATTGCCGCGCGCTGCAACGTGAAAATTGAGCGCATTCCCAATCCATTTCCGGAATTTAAGGTTCCAGACGGGCACACGCCGGGAAGTTATTTCGAGATGGTGGTACGTGAAGGATTTGCGACACGCGTTCCGTGCTTGGAGCGCCTGGCGAAACAGGGCTTGCTGCGAAACAGTCTTGCCGAATACGAGCGCCGCTTGTCTTTTGAGATCGAGATGATCCAGAAGATGCGCTACGAAGGCTACTTCCTGATCGTGTGGGATTTTATTCATTACGCGCGCGGGCAGTGCGTTCCGGTGGGCCCTGGCCGCGGTTCGGCGGCCGGCAGCCTGGTGAGCTACGCATTGCGCATCACGGACGTCGATCCGTTGCAGTACAACCTGATCTTTGAGCGTTTTCTGAATCCCGAGCGCGTGTCCATGCCGGATATTGATATTGATTTCTGCATGCGGCGCCGCGGCGAAGTCATCGATTACGTCACGCAAAAATACGGGCGTGAAAATGTTTCGCAGATCATCACTTTTGGCACCATGGCGGCGAAGGCTGCTGTGAAAGACGTTGGCCGCGCCATGGATATTCCGTATGCCGAAGTGGATCGCATCGCCAAATTGATTCCCACTACTCTGGGAATCGAGTTGCCAGATGCTTTGGAACAATCTCCTATGCTGAAAGCAGCTATCAACAGCGATCCGCGCCTCAAGGATCTAATGGCTGTGGCATTACGCTTGGAAGGCCTGGCTCGCCATGCTTCGACACACGCCGCGGGCGTGGTCATCTCCGCGCGGCCACTCACAGATATCGTCCCCATTTACAAGACCAACCGCGACGAAATAACAACGCAATATGACATGAATGCGCTCGAGCGCATCGGCCTGCTGAAGATGGACTTTCTCGGCCTTACAACGCTCACGGTGCTAAGCGATACCGTGAACATGATCGAAAAGAATCGCGGCGTTAAAGTCGATATCGACAATCTCTCGCTCGACGATGGGGAAACCTACAAACTTTTCGCGCGCGGCGACACCACCGCCATTTTCCAGTTTGAGTCGCACGGCATGCGTGACATTTTGCGCCGCTACCAACCTACGCGCATTGAAGACCTCACCGCACTCAATGCTCTCTATCGCCCCGGTCCAATCCAGGGCGGCATGATCGATGATTTTATAAATCGCAAGCATGGCAAGACGAAAGTCAGTTACGAACTGCCGCAACTGCAAGACATCCTGGAAGAAACTTACGGCGTAATCCTCTATCAGGAACAAGTGATGCAGATTGCCAACCGCTTGGCTAGTTTTTCTCTCGGCGAAGCGGACATACTTCGCCGCGCCATGGGCAAAAAGAAGAAAGAAGAAATGGCCGCGCAGCGCGCCAAGTTCATGGCCGGCTGTTTAGCAAACAAGGTTCCGGAGAAAAAAGCGGAACGCATCTTCAACTTGATGGAAGAATTTGCCGGGTACGGATTCAACAAGTCGCATTCCTGCGCATACGCGTTGCTGGCCTACCAGACTGCTTATCTTAAGGTCCACTATCCAGTGGAATTTATGGCTGCGCTGCTCACCTCCGATGCCGGCAACACAGATAAAACCGTCAAGTACATCAACGAAGCGCGCGGCATGAGTATTTCGATTCTTCCGCCGGACGTGAATGAGAGCGATCTATACTTCACACCCGTCAATGAAGCGATTCGCTTTGGTTTGGCGGCCATCAAGAATGTGGGAGAAAACACCGCCAAGGCCATCCGCGAGTCACGCCTCGCCCAGGGTGAATTTCGATCTCTTTATGATTTCTGCGAGCGCATCGAGCCGCGCTTCCTCAACAAGCGCGTGTTTGAAAGCCTGATCAAGTCCGGAGCCATGGATTCGCTTGGCCCTCGCGAAGCCATGCTGGCATCCGTGGATGACGCCGTGAATGCTTTGCAACGTGCTTCGCGTTCGCGCGAATCGGGACAGCACGGATTATTTGGGACCGCCGCTGCGCCCGCGCCAATTTTGTTCGAACTGCGCGAGGCCGCGCCTTGGAGTGAAGAGGAGCGCTTGACCAGCGAGTACGCCATGCTTGGCTTTTACGTCTCCGGCCACCCGCTGGCTCGCTATGCTTCACGCTTGCAAGATATGAAAGCGGTGACACTCGATCAGGTGGAAGGCCAGCGTAACAATAAAGACCTTACCGTAGCGGCGCTGATTGTCGGCATCCGCCCGATGCGTACCAGGAAAGGCGCACGCTGGGGTATTTTTACTTTGCAGGACATGACCGGAGTGCAGGAAATGCTGGTGTTTCCTGAAACGTTTACAAGACTGGAAGCCATGCTGAAGCCTGGCATACCCCTTTTGCTCAAGGCTCGCGTGCAAGTCGAAGAAGCGGGAACACGTTTGTCGCTTCAGGAAGCGCGTCGTCTGGAAGACATCGCGGAACGTGCTGCGCCTCAGGAATTTCGCGTGCGCATGGATGTGGAATCCATCAATCCAGGCTGCCTGGATCGTCTGGAAACCTTGTTCGGCAATTTCCCCGGGCCTTGCGTCGTGGTGTTCGAACTGCGTTCCGCGGATGGATCGGTGGCGTTGCTACAAGCGCAGCAACGGGTCCGTCCCAACCCGGAACTTGTCGAAGCAGTGCGCCAGATTTGCGGCGATCGCGCCGTGGAAATGGCAGCTGCGGTATGAGCGCCAAAGACAAAGAGAAAGACAAGGACAAAGACAAGCTCAAGTCCAAGCCCAACGGTTCCGCCCGCCAAAAAGAAATCGAACGCCTCGAAAAAGATGTCGAAGATCTGCGCAATCTCGCAGGCGATGAAGCGTCCGACGCGGAATTCGAACGCGTCAGCAAACAAGTGGCCGAGCTTCGACGCGAATTTTATGCCCACCTCGGTCCCTGGCAACGCGCACAGATTGCGCGGCACCAAAACCGGCCTTACACTCTCGACATCATCGGCATGCTTTTCACCGATTTCATCGAGCTGCACGGCGATCGCAATTTTGGCGACGATAAAGCGCTGGTCACCGGCTTGGCCAAATTTCATGGACGTCCGGTGGCGGTGATTGGCCACCAGAAGGGCCGAGACACCAAGCAGCGCGTGCAAAGAAATTTCGGCCAGCCCAAACCGGAGGGGTATCGCAAGGCCTTGCGGGTTATGCAGCTGGCCGCGAAGTTCTGTCGGCCGATTTTTACGTTTATCGACACGCCGGGCGCGTACCCGGGCATTGACGCCGAAGAGCGCGGCCAGGCAGAAGCGATTGCGCGGAATCTTCGCGAAATGTCGCGCTTACCGGTGCCCATTATCGTCACGGTGACAGGAGAAGGTGGATCGGGTGGTGCCTTGGCGATTGCCGTGGGAGACCGCGTAAATATATTCGAGAACAGTTTTTATTCCGTGATTTCACCCGAAGGCTGCGCGGCGATCATGTGGCGTGATTCCAGCAAAGCCGAGATTGCGGCCACCGCACTAAAAATCACTGCCACGGATTTGAAGGAGTTCGGAATCATTGACGAAATCGTTCCGGAGCCGGAAGGTGGCGCGCACACCGACCCGGAAGCAGCCAGCCACTTGCTCGATGCGGTCCTCGAACGGCAGTTGCTGATGCTCTCGCAGCAGCCCCAGAAAGAGCTGCTCGAGGCGCGCTACGAAAAGTTCCGCAAGATGGGGCAATTCTTCGACTTAGGCAGCTAACACGGGCGAACTAACCTCCAGGGTAAATTGGCCGCTCTCCTACCCTTGGCACATTCGCAACTCTCCTCAATACCTCTGGTTGTTGCCATTCTGCTGGGGGACTAATCTGGAGACGTGTTCGGATCGCCTAGAGTCTGGGCCCGGGCGCGGAGGAATCTGCAGATGTCCGAGCCGTTCCGCCCTTACGAAAAACTCGTGGAGATCACGCTGCTGGGAAAGAAATTTCAAGTCCCAGAACGGAACTCACTGCTGCGCTGTTTTCAATTCATCAGCCCTGAAACGATTCCGTACGGGCGCTTCTGCTGGAACCAGGAGTGCCAATATTGCCGTGTTTCCTGCCAGCTCCCGGATGACGACGAATCTCGCGAAATGTTGAGCTGCAAATTTATTGTCATGGCGGGGATGGACATCACGGAAATCAGCCAGGAACTGAAATGGTGCCTGCGTGCCAAGCTGCCGTCAGATACGCCAGTTTCCTCTTAATCACACCCTACGTTTGCTCTCGCTCTTCCGCTGCATTACATTGCTAAACAGCGATGACCACGAATACTTCAGTGATTTTGTGCGACGGCTGTGGCCAGCCCGCTTCTTCGGAGCACATAGCGCGACGTTTGCAACGTCTGGAATGGGCCACTCGCTACCGGCCGATTCACCTTCACACTCTGATACTCGGGGCAATTTCTCCACAACCGCCAGCGGAATTCCTGTATTCGCCTGAGGAGGCTCACTCCGGGGAAGCTGCGAATCTAGTTGCCGCCGCAGGAATTTCGGCCCCCGGTAAATCCGCCGATGTGATTCAATCGGAGTTTCAGCGACGTGGGATTTACCTGACGCACGTGCTCGAATGTCCATTGGACGTTCCATCCCGCGGGGCCGATTTCCTAAACAACACATTGATCGCACGCCTACCCACGCTGTTCACGCGGATTCGCCGCTCGCTAAAACCTAAGCGGCTAGCGTTTATTTCCGGGAGTTTGACGCCATTAATCGAGCGGTTCGCCGCCGCGCAGCTAAATTGCGAACTAGCCCTCGACGATGGCCGAGCGTTCGCATTAGATAATTCAAATCCTGCCGCGGCGAAGGCGGCCGGGGCGCGCTTTCATGATGTCCTTGCCGTCCCCGCAAGTCGCTAGTCGGGCCCGGTTTACTATGAGGGTGTTCCCGCAACTGGCGCTGATTTAGCTGTGATAGAATCGGTGTAATCGGATCGGGCCATTGCGAGGTGCAGCAGTGCAGAAACGCGCAAAATTCGGCGTTGGAATCGGCGTCATTGTTATGGCCCTGGCTTTTCTCGCCTGGATGGGATACGGCGAAAGCAAAACTTACTATCACACTATCGCCGAACTGCAAACCCTGCAGGGGGCCTCATTAAGCCATCGCATGCGTGTAGGCGGCACTGTTGAGCCGGGCAGCATTCGCCGACTCTCCGGCCGCGTGGATTTTGTGTTGCAAGGGGAAGGGAAGTCGCTGCCGGTGAGTTACGTAGGTACCGAGCCCCTGCCCGACACCTTCGTCGATAAATCACAAGCGTTGGTAGAAGGCCGGCCCGCTGCGGACGGCCGTTTTGTAGCGGAACACGTGCAAGCAAAGTGCGCGTCAAAATACGAAGCTGCTCCGGGTGGCACGCCGGCACCCGCGGCTGACGGAGCGCGCACCAGCACCATGTGACACTCCTCTGTTCGGGGGAGGAAGTGGGGGCTCCGTGGATATATTCGGTTCTTTTGCGCTTCTGTTGGCGTTTATTTGCGCGGTGTATGCGTTTGTCGGCGGGATCGCCGCGATTCGCACGCGCCATCCGCTGCTGGTAAAGAGCACTCGCCAGGCGGGCCTTGCTACCTGTGTTCTGATATTTCTAGCGACTTTTAGCCTCGAATACCTGTTCTTCAGCGATAATTTTTCCGTAGCCTACGTTGTAGGTCACAGCAATCGCAGCTTATCCCCGTTTTATAAGATCGCCGCCCTGTGGGCTGGGCAAGAAGGCTCACTGCTGTTCTGGAGCTTCCTGCTTGCGGTCTACGTGTTCTCCGCGCTGCTCGCATATCGCCATAAAAATGGCGAGTTGATGCCTTACGTTGGCGTGGTCCTTGCTGGCGTGCAGATATTTTTCCTTACGCTAAATAATTTTGTGGCCAGCCCGTTCAAGGCTTTGGGCGTTTCGGGAGCAAACGGCGCAATGGACCTGGTCGTTCGCGGCGATGGCAACGGCCTGAATCCTTTGCTGCAATACCCGGAAATGGTGATTCATCCGCCGAATCTTTATTCCGGTTACACCGGATTCACCATTCCGTTTGCTTTCGCCCTGGGTGCGCTCTTGGCACGTTATCCGGGCGAAAAGTGGATTCACCTCACCCGCAAATGGACGATGATTGCGTGGGGCTTTCAGACCGCCGGCATTTTACTCGGTGCGCATTGGGCTTACGCGGTTTTGGGCTGGGGTGGATACTGGGCCTGGGATCCGGTCGAAAATGCTTCGCTGTTGCCCTGGCTCACTGGTACTGCGTTTCTGCATTCCGTTATGATGCAGGAAAAGCGCGGCATGATGAAAGTGTGGAACGTGTGGCTGGTTTTCTCGACCTTCCTGTTATGCATTCTAGGCACCTTCTTAACCCGCAGCGGCGTGGTCAGCTCCGTTCACGCTTTTGCCAGTTCGAATATCGGCGCTTGGTTTGTGGGATTTCTCGTGGTGATTCTTGGGACCTGCCTCACGGCGTACTTCAAGAACAGCGATTATTTGAAGAGTGAAAATCAGTTGGACTCCATCGTTTCCCGCGAATCCAGTTTTCTTTTTAATAATTTGATTTTGCTGGTGTCCTGCATCGCGGTGCTATCCGGGACGCTTTTCCCGGTTTTCTCCGAGTGGTTCACTGGGGACCGCATCAGTGTCGGGACGCCGTTCTTTAACAAAGTAAATATTCCCATTGGCTTGCTGCTTTTGTTCCTTACTGGAGTAGGACCTTTGCTGGCATGGCGTAAGACTTCGCTCGACAGCCTGAAGCGTAATTTTGGCTGGCCGTTGTTGATGGGTCTTATCGCGGGAGCCATAGCCTTCCCGCTTGGTGTGCGCGGATTTTATTCCTTGATCTGCCTCATTCTTTGCGTCTTCGTGGCCTCCACCATCACCATGGAGTTTTACCGCGGCGCCAAAGTGATTCGCGCGCGCTCAGGTGCCTCGTTTCTTGCGTCCGCAGTGGATCTGACCATGCGTAATACCCGCAGGTACGGCGGCTACATCGTGCACATGGGCATGGTTATGATCTTCATCGGGATCGCGGGGACAGCCTTCAATCAGGACGTGCAAAAAGAAATGCAGATCGGTTCCACCATGAAGATCGGCCCATATTCTTTGCTACTGCAGAACTTCGACAATAAACAGGAAAAGAATTACACCGCCGAGCGCATGATCATTGAGGTCACTCGAGATAATAAGCCGGTCATGATGCTTTATCCTGAGCGTCGTATTTTCCCCGCCAACCAGGCCTCCGGCACCATGGTGGCTATCTATTCCACGCTAAAACAGGATCTGTATGTCGTGTACGCGGGGCAAAGTCCGGATACCCAGGCGCCGGTCATGCATGTGTATCTGAACCCGCTCGTGAAGTGCATCTGGTTCGGAGGCGTGATCGTCGTCCTTGGAACTTTAGTCGCTCTGCTGCCGAACCGCCGCGCTGTACTGGTTTTCTCGGCGGTGCAAGAACCGACTCGCGTCAAATCGCTGGTCGGAACACTGACGCCTTCGCCCACACTGCGAGAGGGTCATGATTAAAAGACGCGGCATTTTCCTGGCGCTGCTGCTTTGTGCGGCCGGTTCGTTGCCGCTGCTGGTCTCACCGCTACCGGCGCAACAGACCACCGACCGCGCTCACCAAATCGGTGGCAAGTTCATGTGCATGTGCGGCTGCAACCAAGTTCTATCGCAGTGCAATCACGTTGGCTGCACAACTTCCACCGCGATGCTCAAGGAAGTGGACCAGGCTGTTGCTCGCGGCGATTCGGAAGACGCCATCACCCAGGCCTTTGTTCAGGAGTTCGGCACGAAAGTTTACGCCGAGCCGCCACACTCCGGCTTCAGTTTGGTGGCTTGGAGCATGCCTGCTGTTTATCTGGCTATCGGCCTCGTGCTGGTTCTCTTTGTGATCAGCCGGTGGCGCAAGCGTCCCGCACACGCCGTCAGCGGAGTGCCGGATGGCGCCGACATCTCGCCAGAGATGCTGGAGCGAGCGCGTTCGCGTGCTGCGCAGGAGACCCAGGACTGATGAATCATTTTGCGGCTCTCGTTCTAATCGGTGTGACCACCATGGATTGGGCCGTGCTGGGCGCCTGCTTCGCACTGGCAGCCGCGGTATTGATTTTTATTTTTTATATTCAGCCCGATGCTTCAGATTTGGCGCCGCATCGCACCAAGCTCGATCAACTTCTCGAGCGCCGCGACAGTATCTATGACAATTTGCGTGACCTGCGATTCGAATTCCGCTCCGGGAAATATTCGGAAGGGGACTTTGAGGCCATGAAGGTGTCGCTGGAGACCGAAGCGGCCCTGTTGCTTGCTGAAATTGATCAAGTCACCGAATCGCAAGTACGCCGGCCGCGTGGGCCTCGCCCCGCGACTGCAGCCCGAGGTCCTCAATGAAGCGGGCCACTCTAGGATTAACAAAGATTTTTTGTATCGCTATTTTCTTATGCACCATTGCGAATGTCGCACAAGCGGGCACCGTGCACGGCACGGTAAAAAACGGCACCACGGGAAAGCCTGCGCCCGGCGTCACGGTGATGCTCATCCAATTGCAAGGCGGGATGCAGCCCGTAGCCAACACACAGTCAGACGCACAAGGCCAATTCTCCTTCGACAATCCAAATTTAGGCGCGCAACCGATGCTGATACGCGCTGTGTATCGGGGCATTAATTTTCACCAACCTGTGCCGCCCGGCAAGAGCGACGTGGAAGTCGCGGTGTACGAACAAACTAAAGATCCGAAGGCCGTAACCGTCACCACGCGCGTGGTTTTCTTTCAGCCTAACGGCGCAACACTGATCGTCGGGGAAGAATATTCTTTGCAGAATGACACCAAACCGCCTCAAGCGTATTTTCGCGCCGACGGCAACTTTGAATTTTCGCTACCCGAAGGCGCGCAGTTGCAGCAGGTGGCTGCTTCCGGGCCGGCGGGAATGCCGGTAGTGCAAGCGCCCATCGATAAGGGCAAGGGCAACTTCGCCATTGCTTACGCTTTCCGGCCGGGCGAAAACACGGTGCGCTATTCTTACGAACTCCCTTATGCAAATAATGCCGCCGCGGTAAAAATTCCAGGGTCTGCATACCCAGCGCGGCGCCTTCTGGTGGTTGCGCCACCCAGCGTGCAAATTGCTGGCGAAGGTTTGCAACCCGGTGGACAAGAGCAGGGAATGGCTATTTACGGGCGCGAAAATCTCGCCGCCAATGCGACCGTGGCGGTGAATGTGTCCGGCACCGCGCCGCCTCCCAGCGCAAACGGCGTTCCCGATCAGGGACAACCTGCGCAGGATGGGCAGCAAGGCGCTGCCGCAACCTCAAACATTCAGCAGGTTCCCGGACGGCTTGATGTGCTGAAATGGCCGCTGGTGGCCGGCTTCGTGGGAATTTTCGCGGTGGGCGCGATTCTGCTGGCCCGCAAGCCCGTTGCCGTGACCGTGGCACCGCCGGAGAATTCGGCAGAAGTAGAGGCCGTCACGAAGTCGAGTCCGCCACCCCGCGCGAAGAAAACTCCAGCGCCCGCTGCGCCGGTTGCGCCGGTCAATACGGTCACCGTAAATACTGTCAGCGCGTCGATGGAAAATGTTAATGCCGCGGTGGCTACCAGCCTCGAATATTTGAAGGATCAGCTGTTTCGCCTGGAGCTCCGGCACCAGGCCGGCACGATTCCCGACGAGGAATACGCATCGGAACGAGCGCGTGCGGAAAAGGTTCTGCGCGACCTCGTTCGAGGCTGAGCTTTGGCGCGCCACCCAGCAACGTACTCGATTCGCTCACTGTGTATTCAGTGTGCTTTCGAGGCGATGTGGTAATCTCGCGCGGCTTTTCTCCTACCGGTATTCGCTTCGAAAATATTGAAAAACGTTATGGCGGCCTCGCGGCCCTGCGGCGCATTCGTTTTGAGATTACGCCGGGCGAATGCATAGCGCTGGCGGGGCGCAATGGCTCCGGGAAAACAACCCTGCTGCGCATTGCCGCCGGATTGGTGCGTCCTTCGTCCGGAGAACTAACCTTTCCAACAGCTGCTGAAGCAGCTTCGCGTTCATCAAAAACCGAGACTGTCCGGTCGAAGGCCAGCGCCGGTTTCGTAGCTCACGCCACCATGGTGTATGACGAGCTCACCGCCGAAGAAAATCTCCTGCTCTTCGCGCGGCTCCAGGGAACTCCAAACGCCGCGGAGCGCGTGGAGAAACTTCTGCACGAAGTTGGCTTGTACGACCGGCGCTCCTCGCTGGTGCGCACTTTCTCGCGGGGGATGCGGCAACGCGTGGCCATCGCACGCGCGCTGCTGCATGAGCCTTCCATCCTGTTGTTGGACGAGCCCAGCACCGGGCTCGACCCCCAAGGCGTAGCATGGCTGGCGGCCTCGCTGCGACAGCTCCGCGACGTTGGCTGCACCATTCTCATGAGCCTCCACGGTGAATCGGAAATTTCCATGCTCGCCACCCGCGCGATTCGCCTCGACGCAGGACTTATCGTCGCAGACACACGCACGGTCGCGGAAGTGCGCTCCATTTTGACGTTTGCCGACGCCTGAATGAGCCTGCTCTCCAGCACCACTGTGTTGCTTGGCAAGGAACTCCGCACGGAGTTTCGCAGCAGGGAACTGTTGACCACCACCGTCGTGTTTATTTTGATGGTCATCGTGCTGTTCAGCTTCACCTTTGACCCCACCTACAACGAATCGCGCCGGTTTGGTCCAGGACTTTTGTGGCTGGCGTTTCTCTTTGCCGCCTCGCTCATGCTGCAGCCTTGTTTCTTACGCGAACAAAATAACGACACGCTCAGCGCCTTGCGCCTGTCCGTCAGCGACCCCTTCGCCATTTTCCTCGCCAAGCTGGTCGCCAACACTTTGTTTCTGCTTTTCACTGAAGTACTGATGCTTCCGGTCTTCGCGGTTTTGTATAACGTGCCGGTGCTGCGCGTGCTCGGCCAACTTTTATTGGTATTTTTTCTGGGCAGCCTGGGAGTTTCCATCGCCGGAACCGCGCTTTCCGCGATTTCCGCGCAAGCACGCATGCGCGAACTGCTGCTACCGCTTTTATTGCTGCCTTTGCTAACCCCCGTGCTGGTGGCCAGCACCCAGGTGACCGTCGGACTGTTAGACGTGTCCCCTTTCATGGAGTGGAAAGGTCTTGGTTTTCTGGTAATTTTCGACGTGGTTTTTTTGACCGTGCTATGGCTTTTCGGCGAATATCTTCTGGAGGAATAATGCACATGAAGAAGCAGGTCCTGGCCGCCGCGATTGTTTTCCTCCTATTGGGCGCGGCAGCGTATGGTGCTTTCTTCGTCGCTCCTACGGAGCGCACCATGGGCCCCATCCAGCGTATTTTCTATCTTCACGTCGCCAGTGCCTGGACAGGCCTCTGCGCTTTCTTCATTTGTTTCATCGCGAATGTCCTGTACGTGTTTCGCCGCCAGCCGCAATGGGACTGGCTCAGCATCTCCGCGGCGGAGGTTGGACTTGTCTTCACCACCGTGGTTCTGGTCAGTGGACCAATCTGGGCGCATCCAGTCTGGGGAATTTGGTGGACCTGGGATGCACGACTCACCTCCACGTTCATCCTGTGGCTGTTGTACGCGTGCTTTCTGCTTCTGCGCACGCTGGTCGAGGAGCCCGATCGCCGTGCGTTATTTAGCGCCTTATTCGGAATCTTTGCATTCCTCGATGTCCCCCTGGTATTCGGCTCCATTCGCTGGTGGCGCACGCAACATCCTCAACCGGTGGTGATGGGCGGCTCGGGATCTGGTTTGGACCCCACCATGTGGAAAGTACTTTTCTTCTCGTGGTTCGCCATGCTGGCACTGATGGCGTTGTTAATGCGTGCTCGCTACCTGATGGAAGCGGCGCGTGGTGAGCTCGAAATGGTGCGTCATGAAGCGGAGGCGGTATGAAGAATCTCAACAGCATTTTTGCTGCGTATCTAATCGCGTGGGGAATTTTCTTTGCTTACTACTTAACCGTAGCGCGCCGCGCCGCCGCTCTGCACGAAGACATTGAACGCCTCAAAAACTCACTGCACCGAGGCAAATAAGTGACAGCAAAGAAGCGCGTCGGCATCGTGATGTTTCAACTCGGAGGCCCAGATTCGCTGGCCGCGGTTGAGCCATTCCTGCTGAATCTTTTTCTGGATCCGGACATTATTCCCCTTGGTCCGCTCGGCCTGCTGCGGAAACCTATCGCGAAAATGATTTCTTCGCGCCGCTGCAAACCGGTCATGGGGCGTTACGCGCAAATCGGCCGGCGTTCTCCTATTGCAATCCTGACCGAGCGGCAGCGCGTTCGTTTAGTGCGCGCGCTGACGCCCTACATCGACCCCGTCGCAGTGATAGCCATGCGTTATTGGCATCCCATGAGCGTGGAAGCCCTCGACTCGTTACGCAACGCCGGGCCACTCGATGAGATTGTGTTGCTGCCACTTTATCCGCACTATTCCTACGCCACCACTCTTAGCAGCATGAAAGAATGGCACCGTGTCGCGGATCGCTCGAATTGGACGTCCTCCCGCGGAGCGCCGCCCGAACGCGTGGTAGAAAGTTTCTACAATCATCCGCTGTACATCCGCGGTCTGGCTGAAAACATCGGCCGCGTGCTGCGGCAATTTCCGGATAGCTCGCGGATTCATCTGATCTTCAGCGCTCATGGACTGCCGATGAGCCTGGTGGAAAAGGGCGACCCGTACCCGCGCCACATAGAAGCAACCGTGCGGCTGACCTGCGAGCGAGGCGCACAACAGTTTCCCGGTTGGCCGCGTACGCACCTCCTTTGCTATCAAAGCCGGGTTGGTCCGGCGAAATGGCTGCAGCCGCCATTAACGACCACCATCGAGCGCCTGGCCCACGAAGGCGTGAAGGAAATGCTGGTGGTGCCTATTTCTTTCGTCACCGAACACATTGAGACGCTGCACGAAATCAATATCGAGGCTCGCGAAGAAGCCAAGAAGTTGGGTGTCGAAACATTTCGCATGATGCCGGCTCTGGGCGACTCGCCGTACTTCATAGCCGCGTTGAAAGACCTGGTACTGCGCGCCATAGGGCTCGAAGCCGCGAGCTCGGCTATAATGCCGTCGCCAAGTATTCCCGCGGCGGCAACGCAAGTGTGAAGCGGTTCCTGCCGAATTGAGGCTAACTCCGCCGTTTCAATTAGTTCTAAATTTTTGGAGGATTTGACGCCATTTTCCCGTTAGCACGCATCTACCAGTCATGTATAATCCGCCGTTGGAACTGGGACCAATGACGACCACTTACCATCCGTCTGTCCATCGGTTTGCTATTTTTGTGGTCTGCTGGACCATCCTTCTCCTTATAGCCGGCGCTCTGGTTAC
>DASYJM010000196.1:0-3774 GCA_035996445.1 Candidatus Acidiferrum sp.
AGGTAGCGTGCCCAGGGTGAGCGCGGTTCACAATATCTGAAATCGCGCGGCTGTCAGATGGACTCATGATCGTATCGGCGGTGCCGTGTAGCACCAGCACGGGAGCATTCACCTCCTGCCACACTTTTCCAAGATTCAAATTCTGTAGCTGCTGATAAAAAGCCGCGGGGCGCCCATACTGCCCGTCAGGTGCGTCGTACCACAGTCCCTTCCATTCGGGATGCTTGGCGATGATTTCACCGGGAGTCATTTGATGGATGAGATATAGCGAGTAAAAATCGGTGAACGCCCGCATGGAATCGTTGATCTCCGCGTCGGACAATTTCTTGTCCATCGTAACTCTGACGCGTTCATTCTCGAGCATATGTTCATACCACGTGCGGCCCCAGGAAGAAGCCGCAATATAGCCGCGCACCAGGTGCGGCCCCGCACTCAAAGGGGCGGTGCCGCCGCCGTTGCTGAGACCGACAACGAAGACCGCACTCTGGTCGACAAAAGGATATTTGGAGATGGAATCAAAAGCCGCGCGGTAACTATCCAATTCTGTTGGAAAGTCAGTCTTCGCGCAATTGCCTTGGCTCTCGCCGACCCCGGGCTTGTCCATGCGCATCGTGGCAAAACCGGATTGCTCGATCAGCCGCCAGAAAATCGTTCCGAATCCGTCCGTTTCCCCATCGGGATATTCCACGGAGTCGCAGCTCAGCCAACCAACGAAAAAAATTGCCGGTACTTTGCCGCTGGCGGACTTTGGCTTGGTCACGAACGTGCGGATTTTCTGGCCCTGTGAATTAGTTACCCAATCATAGGTAATGTCGGCGTTCCTGAATTGCTCTCGTTTGTGTGAAGAATTCGCTGGAGGCGACTGGCACCACATAGTTGCCGGGCATGCGATGTGGATAACAACTAACGCGAATAATGTCCTGACGAAAACATGAGACACAGGTTTTCCTCCCGACCGCACACCACCGCCCGTGATGGACGAATGCAATCGGCAAAGGTGAGCGTATTTTCGGAGCTGGATAAAGGCAATTATTTCTAACCGCACCCTTAACTGCGGGCTTCGGCTAACTTAATCATCGTGTATAGCGCGTGATTTACCGGCGTGGGTACGCAGAGCTCCTCACCGCGCCGAGAAATGTAGCCGTTCAGCGAATCAATTTCAGTTCGCTTACCGCGCAGCATGTCCTGCGCGGTCGACGATAAGGCCCCGGACATTTGTGTAGCAATCTTGCATGCGCCGGCGAATGCCGCGCTTGTATCTTCTACACCCGCGAGATGGATGCCGGCGGCGGTGGCCACCGCGAAGACTTCTTCTACCAGCGATTGAACAACTCGCCGCGCGTCGCCGCTGGCGGCGATTTGCCCATATTTCACGCGTCCCAATGCGGAAATAGCGTTCAGGGCGCAATTCCAAAGTAGCTTCGTCCATAATTCGCCCGCAATATTGTCGGAGATGCGGCAAGGGATGCCGGCACGCGTGAAGATCTCAGCGAGCCGCTCGGTTTTTTCACTTCTCGGTCCGAGCGCGAGATCTCCGCGGCCCACATGCTTGATTTTGCCTGGCTCCGGTACGGAGGCTGCGACATATACAACCGCGGGCAAGACTTCGAGATTGGTCGCAGCACGAATCTGTTCGACATTATCGACGCCGTTTTGCAGACTGACGACCAAAGCACCGGGCGCAAGCACCGGCGCCAGCTGCCGGGCAGTGGCGGCGTTGTCGGGCGTCTTCACGCAGAACAGAATAATTTCTGCGCCGGCAGCCGTGGATAGTTCCGTGGATGCCTGCACGCGGACGTTTTCTTGAAATTGCAGAGTGTCCAGAAGAAGGCCGTTTTTATTTACGGCGGCAACAAAGGCGGGGCGCCCGATCATCGTCACGGGCGCCCCAGCCCGCGCGAGCAGGCCGCCAAAGTACCCTCCGACGGCGCCCGCTCCGACGACGGCGATACTGGGCCAGCTTTCTATTTTTGTCATTGGGATGGTCACCGGTTGTTCAGCAGCATAGTCCAGCAGCATAACCGCCGCATATTGTACATGCGCAGCAGACGTGGACTTGCAGGGTATACTTAAGACAGCGGGCGGGCCGGGTAATCGCTGGCTGCTGAGCCGCAAGGCGCAGTAGCGGGAGGAAAGTCCGGACACCGTCCTGAGGCATGGCCAACGATTGGTTGGCCAGAACTCTTGACAGGGCAACGCGCCTGGTAACGCCAGGGGGCTTCGCTACAAGGCGAAGCTACGGATAGTGCCACAGAAAATAAACCGCCGGCGGAAGCGCAGCACGGTGGCATCGCGCAGGCAAAACCTGCGAGACGTCTCGCAATGCTCGCACTGTTGGTAAGGGTGAAAAGGTGGGGTAAGAGCCCACCGCCTCGCTAGCGATAGCGAGGGCACGGAAAACCCCGCGTGGTGCAAGGCCAAATAGGAGGGGAGAGCTGGCCCGGCTCATTGAGCGGCGATCCTGCAAAGGAGCGCACTCCATTTTGCGCGGCGCAAGCCGCGTAAATCGAAAACCCTCGGGTAGGCTGCTGGAGTCCCAGTGCGAACCGGGACCTAGAGGAATGATTGCCGCGGTTTGCAGCGCACTATGCGCGATGCAATGCCGCACAGAATCCGGCTTATAGGCCCGTCCGCTTATTTTCTATAACTTACAGGCAGTGTTTCGGCGTTCTAACGTAGTCGTCTCGTCGCGCTTTTTAACGGCACTTCCTCGAACGCAAGTCCCATCGCCGAGCTTGGCAACTCATAGACAACTTTACCGGTAGCGGCGAAGCACTCTGATTCAGCAAAAATTTTAATTGCCACTTCGCTGCCAATAGGAAGAGTATTCGGCACTTCTACGTAACAGCCATGAAGACTAAGCGTACTGACCTGACCACTAAGGCGACCACCAGAATCTCTGTAAGCGATCTCGGCGACGGCAATGAAAGGAAGTCGTGGACTGCGGCGAGGTGTTTGATACAGTGATCCCATTCGTGAAGTTTCTGCGTATCGAGTTAAGGCTTCCTGTGGCTCATTTTCGGCGGTTGGCTACTGATGCGCTCGGCTTCTGCCACCAATCGGCTCATTACACGCAGCAATTCCCGTCTCTGCTCTGGGCCTGTGGCGGTCTTTAATTCTGAAGCAATTGCCTCATGTTTCCGTTACTTCGGCGAAATCATCGTTGGGCATCGGCAAAGAATCTATCGAATATAATCCCGGCATGCAATCAGTTGAAATTTCTGACTGTTCAGTATTGAACTTTTATCGATGAAGACAAGCAGTTAGCTTGGTTTGTCATCTTCTGGAAATGAAATGCGGTTTCCGGTTTGGGAGTCCATCACCTCGTAACTGCCCGAGCGTGATTGTCGCAACTGTTCTATGCGTACCTTTGCGATTTCAAGCGTATCGACAGCTTCAACCCAAATAGCGCCTTTCTCACCGAACCACAAAATATCAAAACGTTTGACTATTTCGGCCATGAGAATTTTTGTAACACTGGTCTTATACCAACAGCATTACGAAGAACCTAAGTATATTTTTGCGTAGTCCACACTACGTAGCGCACACTGAAGAAAAATTACTGCGATTAATCTGGGCGGTACATCAATTCGAATCGCTGGTAGGTAGCAGGCGTTTGGCAGTTCGGACTAAATTCAAGCCGCTATCAGGGAACTCCGGTTTGCTCGGCCTACGCGTCTGCGGGATGACCGCAAGAGCAAACCGCTGACCGTGGCTCACGGCGCGCACGGCAAGTTCTCGGAGATCGACACGGAAGCGTTCGCAATTCATACG
>DASYJM010000197.1:0-30539 GCA_035996445.1 Candidatus Acidiferrum sp.
GCTAATATTCTCTTCCAATTCGCTGCGTGTATGTTGAATGTGTCGTTCTATTTGATCTGGCTTTTCGCCCATTGTACGTTCTCCTTCATCGTTTCGATCGTTCGTTCAGGAACTTTGTTTACCTGCTTGAGTCGCTTGGACGCAGTGGTGATTAGTGCAAGAGCAATGAGCCCCAGCACCGCTCCCACGATGAGCGCTGCCAGCCAGGTGGGTACTACCGTGGCAAGACCCATCACCAGGGTGAATATGAGGAAGCCCAGGGCGTAAAACCCAATCGCGGCCCCGACAATGATCATTTTTAGCGGCGGAGCGGCCTGGGACGCCTCGTCCTTGATTTCGGCCTTCGCCAGGCGAAATTCGGAGCGAATAATCTCCTCGATGTTGCCGACGATGTCTTGAAGAACTTCAGGCACACTTCTGCCATTTGGATGAATCGTCATTTGAGCTCCCTCAGCAGACCCTTAATCAATCCCTGCTGCGCATCACCCGGGCAAGAAGAAACCCGAGGATCGCGGCCGCTGCCAAGGACTGGCCGGGATAGCGCTTTACCAATTCGGCGACGTCGTCAGCCATCTCTTTGAAATCGTGATCGCGTACGTACTCTGCCGTGGCCTGCAGCTTGTCGGCCGTAGCGTGCGCTGCACTCGCGACCCGGTCGGACGTTGCATGTGCTGCACTTGCGACTCGGTCGGACTTGGCATGCAAGGCCGAGGCAGTCCTATTCAAAGATTCAGCCGCCGGTCCGCGGGACGCATCGATCTTGTCGGCAGTCCTGCGCCCGAAGTCGGATACGCGCTCTTTTACGTCGGCAGCCTTCTCGGAAATCTGTTCCTTCAATCTTGCAGCCGTGCCGGAAGCCGCGCCACTCGTTCCGGAGCCATCGCCATATCTTTGTTCTGCGTCTTGTTGATAATTTTCGTCCATGATTTCTCCTTTTCGTCCCGGAAGCGGGTCACACCAAACCGAGCAGAGGTTAAGGGACCCGATTCATTAACGTCGCGAATCGTATTCTCTGGTGCTCTCGCGGACCATCCGGTAAAAAGCGTAGATTGTATGCGCGTTCGCGGTACTGAATCGATATTTGTGGATGACAGGCTATAACTCGACCGGGCAACTCCAGAGTATTTCACCCAGCATTAGATCGTGTATGCTTAGGCAGCGTTTTTCTGCTCGTGCTTTTCGACGTGGGAGGGTTATGCTCGGCTTCTATGAGGAAATGGCGGACTTGGCGGCCATGAGTGAAGACGATGGTTTCCTCGGCCAATGTGCGGGCTCAGAAATAGAAAAGAGCGCGCCTGAGGATCAGAACCCCCACGCCAGCTTACTATCCGCTGAGTTAGTCCGACGCGGGCCGCGGCAGTTGAAGCTGTCAACCTATTCACTAGACAGCGATACTTGAGCGGTAGCAAACTTCTGCGCAACGCGTGTTGTCGGCCACACGACAGTCGCAGTTACTCTCACCAAAATCGCAAAACTTCTTGTACCCTCAATACCAGGTGACTTTGCAGTGGCCCGCACTTCTCCAGCGAAAAACATCTCTCGGATTCTTACCTTAGTTGTTATAGCCGTAGTCATCGCGGCTCTTTATTTCGCCCGCGTGATGTTGGTTCCACTGGCCCTCGCTGTGCTCTTTACTTTTGTACTTGCTCCGCTAGTGAGTGCGTTGGAGCGCATTCGCTTCCCGCGTTTTTTCGCAGTTTTCCTGGTTGTTGGAATTGCGGTGACTGGCATCGGCGTGATGGGTTGGACGGTTGGGAATCAGTTGATCGACGTCACCAATCAACTGCCAAGTTATAAGACCAACATAAAAGAAAAGATTGACGCCATACATAATCCGAAAAACCGCAGGCTGGATAAGGCCGCCAATGCGATGAAGGAACTGGGCAAAGAAATCGCCGACAATCCTCCCACGCCGACCGAAGCCGCGCCTTCCTTGAAGAATTCAGGAAGTGGCAAGACCACCGCGCAACAACAAACCAAAGCGGTTCCCGTGCAAGTATTCCAGCCGGCGTCCAATCCACTGGAATCCCTGAACAGCGTCATCACCCCGCTAGGAAGCGCGGTAATCGTCCTGGTGCTGACCATTTTCATGCTTGCCGGGCGCGAAGATTTAAGGAACCGCTTGATCGGCCTCGTAGGCCACGGCCATCTGAATTTGATGACCCAGGCTTTGGACGATGCCGGGTCGCGTGTCAGTCGTTATTTACTTTTGCAGTTGGTCATCAATGCTTGCTTCGGTGCGGTAATCGGACTGGGCCTGTATTTTATCGGCATACCAAATTCCATGCTATGGGGCGTGGTAGCCGGCCTGCTGCGCTTCCTGCCCTATGTCGGTTCACCGTTATCAGCTGTCTTGCCCATCCTGCTGTCCCTAGCCATCTTTCCCACCTGGACGGGCCCGGTGGCCACCATAGGTTTGTACATTATCGTGGAAATGTTGGTCGGTAATTTTCTCGAACCGTTGATTTATGGTGCGCACACCGGAATATCTTCGTTCGCGATTTTATTCGCTGCCATTTTTTGGACTCTGATCTGGGGCCCCATCGGCTTGTTGTTGTCGACCCCTCTAACGGTCTGCCTGGTTGTTCTTGGCCGGCACGTTCCGGCGTTAAGCTTCCTAAATATTATGTTGGGCGACCAACCCGTCTTACCGCCAGAGGCTCATTACTACCAGCGCTTGCTGGCTTCCGATCAAGCCGAGGCAAAAGAAGTTTTGGAAAACTATTTGAAAACTAATCCGCTTGAGGATCTTTACGACTCGGTGCTGATACCAGCCTTGGCGCTCGCGGAACAGGACCGTCATCACGACGACCTCGACGAGATCACCGAACAGTTCATCTGTAAAAGCACGAAAGAATTGATCGATGAGTTGGGCGACAAATCGAAAGAGCCTGCCACGGCCGAAGTGCAGAGGGCGCAATTGGACTTGGCAGCCCTTTCAGCACCTAAGTTACGGGTGAAGCCTCCCCGCCACGTCACGAATATGGTTTGTATCCCAGCTCGCGACGAGGCTGACGAGATCGTCGGCATCATGCTCACCCAGCTTCTTGAACGTGCCGGGTACCAGGCCCAGGCCGTCTCCATCGGAACAACTGCGGAAATGCTGGCTCAAGTCAAAGAAGTTACTCCGGACATTGTGTGCATCTCCGCGCTCCCGCCCTTCGCACTTCTTCACGCTCGGGATTTGTACAAGCGCGTGCGCGCCAACGTGCCGAATGCCAAGATTATTGTCGGATTATGGAAGTTTTCTGGCGATCCGATCAAAGCGGCAGCCAGATTTAATATCATCGGCGATGATAAATTGGCCATCACACTGGCTCAGACTGTTCTGCAAATCGGCGTTTTTCAGGAAATTGACTTAGTCCCTGAACACACCAGCGCCGGTGTTACGGAGTCAAACTAGTTCCCCTATTTAGGACCACCCCAGACGGACGCTTTACAGTAATAATCTGATAGCGCGCGACGTGTCGCCGTGTTTTGCTTCCAAGTGCGAAGAGCTTATGAATCCCAGCCTCGGCCAAGTTCTGACGCTGTTGATCCTCGCGATTCCGATTTCTTCCATCGCCTGGACCATCACACACGAGGAAATTTTTCGTGAGACTCGCGACTGGTGCGTGCGCAACAGCAAGACCTGCCGCACGATTTATGAACGTAAGTTTTTTTATCTGTTCACCTGCGAATACTGCTTCAGCCACTATGTGACGGCAATCTTCCTGATAATTACTCGCTTCAAATTGCTCCTGCCAGGGTGGCGCGGCTATCTAATTTCCGGTTTCGCGCTGGTATGGGTGGCGAATATTTATATGAGTATATTTGCCAGGCTGCGGCTGGACATTAAGCGCGAGCGCGTGGAGATTTCCGCGGTGGAAAGAGAAGTGAAGCCGGAGAGTTCTGGCGAAAAGTAGACTCGCCTCATGGCTCTGTGACCACCAGCGCGAAGGTAGCCGACCCGCACAAATTCGACGAATCCCTCGCAACTTGGGCTTCAATTCCGTAAATGCGTAAGACATCGCGCAGCGCTTCAGCACTGGGCGGCAATTTTTCATTTCGCACCAGGATTACAAGACCGCTGGAGCTGCAAGGAAGATCCCCGACGGTTTCGCCGGGAACGACGGTCCAGTTTATCGCCTTAAAAATAGTCGAGAAATCGTCAGCATAATTGAGTGTGTCACTCACGGAAGGCAAGTAGCGCACACCCACGGTCTCGTCTGGAAATGTCAACAATACTTGAATCAATACGGCTTTCTGGTGGGTACTCAGCCTTCGCGGAGACCGCTCTGCCGCTGAGCTTCCCGGCCCCCCACTTCCGCTGGAATCCGCCACCTTTGGCCCCTCTAATTTTCACTTAGTTTCGGTGGTTGCCGCTTATGTGTCAAATATAAACCAATTGCCGGTTCACGAATTGAGGCGATAATTTATCACGTTACCATAATTGTTAGTAAGGGGAGGCTGTTATGGCCGCATCGGTTTGGAAGGGCACCATATCATTTGGACTGGTTTCGGTCCCGATAAAGTTATTCGTCGCCGCGCGCTATTCGCATATCAGCTTTCATGAGGTTCATCGCGAATGTGGCCATCGCGTGCAGCAACAGCTTTATTGTCCGTATGACAAGAGAGTAGTGTCGCGCGACGAAATCGTCATGGGTTATGAAGTCGACGAAGACAAAATGGTCATCGTGGATCGCGAGGAGTTGAAAAAACTTCAGCCTGCATCCTCCTCATCCATGGAAATCCTGCAATTCGTCAAGCTCAGCGACGTGGATCCCATTTTCTTTGAAACTTCTTATTTTTCCGTTCCGGAAGAAGCCGGGCGCCGCGGATATGCACTGCTGCTCAAGACCATGGAAGATATGAAATTTGCAGCCCTGGCCCAAGTGACCATGCACCAGCGCGAACGCACCGTAATTCTCCGCCCTTATAAAGACGGCCTGACGCTGCACACCCTTTATTATCCAAATGAAATTCATGATGTCGCGGGCTACGGCAAGAACTACGCGACCAACTTAAAGAAATCAGAGACCGCACTCGCTGAGCAATTCGCAAAAAGCCTCATAGCGCCATTCCGTCCGGAAAAATTCCATGACGAATATCAGGAACGCGTCAAGAAACTGATTGAAAGTAAGGAAAAGGGTACAGCGGCGCCTAAACCGGAAAAGACAACCCGGCTGGCCCCGGTCGTGGATTTGATGACCGCTCTGAAACAAAGTATTGCAAGAAAGGGTGGCCAAACAAGAAACCGTACAGCCGAATCCGCCAGGCATTCTCGAACAAGAAAAAGTGCATGAGTGGGAACACGGTCGGGCTTGAACCCTATACCGGTAAAAGTCCAAATGCCGAATTCATTCATTAAAACGTAGCGATTTATGCGAAACCGGGGCTAGCCCATTTGCACCTGCATGCTACAATCCCACCACTGGAGCTAGCATGCCTGATTCCGTCGCTCTGCCTGGAGAACCCGTGCTGGAAGTGGTGTCCCCTGACGGCGCACGCAGGTTCGCGCGCGTTACCCAGACTCCATTTCATATCGGGCGCGGCGCCGAGACCGGCAATCATTTACAGCTTTCCGACCGGCGCATCTCGCGGAATTGTGCGGCCATCGTAACCGAAGCTAATCGCTTTTATTTGGAGGATCGTGGCCAACGGCGGGGTCTGTATGTTAACGGCGAAAAAGTCGAAAGCCGCGAACTGCAAAATGGCGACGCCATTAGTTTCGGCCTTGAAGACTCGTACGAGATAATTTTTCGTAATTCGGTCGGCGCCGGCACCGACGAAGAGTCTATTCCCCACCTGCTGACACGCATTGAACACATCACCGCTTCCGAACCTACCGGCAGTGGCGGTCTGCGCAAATTAAATTTGTTGTTGGAAGCTACCACGCTGCTGCATTCGCAGCTGCCTCTCGATTCGGTGCTGGGCACCATGCTGGATCACGCTGTGTCGGTTACCGACGCCGACCGCGGCTTGCTGCTGGAAGGCGACGACCCTGCAAATCTGAAAGTGCGGCTGGCGCGCAGGAGTGGCGGCTTGCGCCTGCCTCCCGAAAGCCTTACGCCGAGCCAGACTGCCATTCAGTTGGCGTTGAAACAACACTCACCGGTTATCACCGAGGATTTGGCTCAGACCGGCATGGATTTGGCGGCGGCGCAGAGCATCGTCGCGCAACGCTTGCGAGCCGTAGTCGTAATTCCGTTGTATGCGAACTTGCGGGCTAACACCCAGGAATCCATGATCAATGTCAAGCGCGGTGACTTTCTGGGCGTGTTGTACATGGATTCTCGCCGCCCTGCCGCGTTTTCAAAACTGGACCGCCAAATTCTGGACGCGCTTGCCGCCGACGCCGCCAGCATTTTAGATAACGCGCGACTAGTGGAACGCGAACGCGAGCGCCAGCGCATGGAGCAGGAAATCAATATCGCGCGTGATATTCAGCAAGCGCTGCTGCCCCGTGATTTCCGCGAGTTTCCGCATCTCGCGGTGTCGGGCATTAATTTCCCGTGCCTATCCGTTGGGGGCGATTACTTCGATGTGTTCCCGCTTACCGATAACCGCACCGCGTTTCTAATCGCCGACGTTTCGGGAAAAGGATTGGGCGCGGCGTTGCTGACGACCATGTTGCAGGGAGCGCTTTCGGGAATGACGTTGGGCACCGATCCCGCGCGCGTCTTCAACCACGTAAATCGCTTTCTTTGCAGCCATTCCGAGGTTGGTCGCTACGCCACGATGTTTTTTGGCATCCTCGATCAAGATGGCGAGTTGGACTACATCAATGCCGGCCACCCGTCGCCCTTTCTGATTCGGCGCGGGGTCGCTGAGGAACCATTTACGGAAGGCTCTTATCCGGTCGGGCTGGTGCAGGAAGCGGAATACGTCACCGCTCACATTAAGCTCGAGCCCGGTGATACGTTGATATTATTTAGCGATGGCGTTACGGAGGCCATGGATCCCGGCGAGGATTTGTACGGCGTGCCCCGCTTGCGTGAAGTACTGACTGGCCAATCCGATTGTGCGCTGGATAAATTGCAGAAATCGATTCTGGAGTCGGTGGAAAATTTTGCCAAAGGCGCGCATCAGGCCGACGACCTCACGTTGCTAATAGTGCGTTACCGTTCCACTCCCGCGGTTGCGATGACTGACACGGACATCTCATCGAAGACGGCTGGAAAATCCCGTCCGCCGGCCGACTCTGACGTTGGCGGTAGCCCCCTAAATGCGGAAGCTGCATTAAAAGCGACTCAACCCACAGCCGTTGCGCCCAACCCCGCAAACTCTGAATCGGCCGACAAGCTGGCCAAACCGTTGCCATCAGCAGAGACGATTGTGCCTAAGGTCTCTTAAACACAATTGCGGATCATGCGTGGGTGCTTGCCGCCGGCCGCTCCAGGTTTGCGCGATCCCAATGGCCGAGATTTGCGCCAGCCTCGTAAGTACTTTGACAAAATTCCATTAAAGCTTGTTCAGGCGAGTGAGCCAGCCGGACATCGTCATACATAAGAAAAAATTCGTTTTTCTCGCCGCTGTAGAAAGCCCTCGAAGGTATCGCTCGTTGGTCCCTGAAACCCGCCGGCTCCGGCGCGGCATAAGCATAAAATGCGGCATCTTTTATTACCTCGCCATCGCCGGGCCAAAATCCGTGACTGATCACTTCATGCGAGTAAGCTTCTTTGGTTATGAAGTCTGCGTCCGGACGTTTTGGAGCGGGCCTGCCTGAAAAACGCGTCGCCGCCAGATCAAAACTGCCCCAGAAAAAATGTACCGGGCTAGCCTTGCCGATGAATCCTGAGCGGAACTCCCAAAGCACGGTGCTCACGCTAACCAATATTTGCCAAAAGCGATGCGCATACTCGCTGTCATAGGAGGAATGCGCTTGGTCCAGATTAAATCGCACCGGTCGCGGCACTTCTACAGGCATGGTCCAGACTTTGGCGTCGATACCCAGAGAGTGCAGCGTGGACATTAACTCGAAATAAAATTCCGCCACAGTGCGAGGCACCAGGCGGAACGATCTTGTTTCCCCCAGGCTCGTAACGATTTCTAAAGTGTGAGCGATGAAATTAAAATTAATTTCAACCGTGCCCCTGCGGTACGGCATCGGCGAGGTCGTAAGGCCGCGAGCTGTCACGTAAAACGTCGTTCCCCAGAAATGGTTGATCGGCGGACTCAGTGCCAGACGAATTTTTCCCACCACCTGCGTCCACATGTGCAGCGTGGCGTAAGTATCTTTCCATTCCGCCAGAGGAAGCGCAGGCCAGCCTTGCGACTCTTTCACGGGGGACTCCGAACCGGTGGTTGTATCGTTGATAAACGCCTGATTGTATATCTTCAGAAGCTCTTCTTATAGCTCGCGCAACGCTTGCGCGACAGGCTGCGTGGCTGCGCGCACCGCCGGTAAAAGGCCGCCCACAAACCCCATCACGAGCGCAAAAATAATTCCCTTCACCAGCAATTCCGGCGTGATCTTAAATGCAAAAGCAAGATGCGAAAAAGTTTGCAGATTCATTGCTCCGGTAGTCAGCCCATTGAGCGGCAGCACCACCAGGCACCCAAGCAACCCGCCCACGAAGGCAATCAACAATGCTTCGATCACGAATGAAAACACAACGGACGGACCCCCGAAACCAAGCGCACGCATGGTGGCGATTTCGCGTCCCCGTTCGGCAACGGCTGAGTACATGGTATTCAGTGCACCGAAAACTGCACCGATGGCCATAATGGCGGCGATCAACCCGCCCAAAACGGTGATCAAGGTGGTCAAGCGAGTGGATTGCTTCGAGTAATAGTCAATCTCACGCGTTACGTCCACGTTGAGTCGCGGATCGGAGGTCACCGCGTCTTTGAATTGTTGCAGCGAGTCGGGTGAAACGAGATGCACGGTCACAGATTGGAAAAACGTATCCGGCCGATTGTAAGCCGGCCCCAGCAAATGCGCATCCGCCCAGACTTCAGAATCAAAAGAACTACCTCCAGCGTCGAATATACCCACAATCAACCAACGCACATTTCCGAGGTTAATGGTATTTCCGAGCGTCAGACCGGTGTACGACTTGTTGGCATTCTTTCCCACAACAACTTCGTTGAGTCCCGGTTGAAACATCCGTCCTTCAACGATTTTAACTTTATTGCGAATCTGCAAAACGTTCTTGGAAACGCCCCGTATCTGCACATTTGCATCGGTGCCGGTGGAAATCAGTGGGATGGGAGCAACCAACACAACCTCCGGCGTCACCAGCGGCCCGTCGGAAGATCGCGCAATTCCCGGCGCGTCCTGCAGTATTTTGACGGCGTCGATGCCGACGCCACCCGTCATTTCCGATGTTGCGCCGGCCCGCATAACCATGGCGTTGTCCCTGGAACCGGAAGATACGAGCGTAGCTTTAAATCCGCGCGCCAGCGAGAGCATCGCGACGAACACGCCCACGGTGCCCGCGATGCCAAGAACCGCAACAATCGCTGACGTCCAGCGCGCCTTCACGCTGCGAAAATTGTAAATCACCGGAATGGCCAAGTTAGACTCTCCTCAACGCATCCACGACACGCAGGCGCATGGCCCCAATGCCAGGAAGCAAACCGCTGGCCACGCCGACGAAAACGGCAAAAGCCAGCCCCATCGACAGAACACCGACAGATAAAAGCAAAGGGGGAAGCAGCCCTCTCAATGCCGCGCCCACCACCGGAATCGCCAGCACGGCGAGCCCGAGTCCAATCAACCCACCAATGAGCGCGATTACCAGCGCCTCCGACAAAACAAAGAACAGAACGTAGCGGTCCGGGTATCCGATCGCCTTTAGCACCGCCAATTCCCCGATGCGCTCGCGAACAGAAATGGCCATGGTGTTTCCAGTAACCAGCAGCAAGGTAAAGAACACCACGCCGCCAATGGTCAGTATCAACAATTCAATATTCCCAAGTTGTTTTGCAAAACCGGCTGCAAACGCGGATTCGGTTTCCGTTTTGGTTTCCGTCGAAGAGTTGGCAAAGCCTTTATCGATGGCGGCAGCGACTGGAACGGAGTCATCTGGAGAATCGAGTTTCACCACGTACCAGCCGATCTGGCTCTTGATCACTGACGGTACCGTCTCGTCAAAATATTTCCACTGCAGCCAGAATTGGCTCTCGTCTCCGCCCGGATGGTCGTTGTGATAAATACCATCCAGCACGAATTCCCAAGTTTTGGTAGGTCCGTACAGCGCATTCTTAATCGGGATCCGATCGCCGACTTTCCATCCGAAGCGCTTTGCCAGACCAGCCCCCGCGACGGCTCCCTGGCGATCTTTCACAAATGTATTCCATTCATCATCGGGTACGCGCATCTCGGTCATAACCAGGCGTTGATTTTCCGGGTCAATGACGAACTGAGGGAAAAAGTTCTTTTCATCCTGATAAACGCCGCCGAACCAGTTGTTATGGGTGACAGCTTTGACGCCCTTGATCTGCAAAATCTTGTCGCGGTAAGAAAGCGGAATCACATTGATGAGTCCCGCGCGATTGATTACCACCAGCCGATCAGCGCCGGCAAGTTCCGTACCGCGGCTGAACGCACTTCTCACCACTGCCAGGAAGGTAAAGAGGAAAAGCGCCACCGCGAAGGATCCGATAGTCAAAATCAGCCGAATCTTCTTGCGAAATAAATTTGCAAATATAAACCGGTTGAATTTCACGCGACACCTCCCACCAGCACGCCCTTACGCGCCGCTTCCACGAGGACGCCTTTATCGAGATGCAACGTCGTGTGCGCACGAGCCGCGACCACAGGATCGTGCGTCACCATTAGCACCGTCTTGTGATACTTCCCCACCAGCTCCTCAATGAGCGCCATGATTTCATCCGCGCTCTTGCGGTCCAGGTCCCCAGTTGGTTCATCGCACAGCAAAAAGGTCGGGTCTGAAACAATGGCGCGCGCAATGGTGACCCGTTGCTCCTGTCCGCCGGAGAGCTGCCGCGGGAAATGGTTCATGCGATCGGACAAGCCCACCACGCCAAGCGCGGTCTCCACGTGTTTGCGGCGTTCGGATTTAGAAAGCTTGGTAAGCAGCAGCGGGAGCTCCACGTTCTGAAACGCGGTAAGCACCGGAATCAAGTTGTACATTTGAAAAATAAATCCCACGTGCCGAGCACGCCATTGCGTCAGCTTGCTTGCGGACATGTGCGTCACCTCGTCGCCCGCCACGGTGATGCTGCCCGCGGAGGGAACGTCCAGGCCACCCAACAAATTAAGCAGCGTGGTCTTCCCGGACCCGCTGGGACCCATGAACGCCACAAAATCAGCCTGGTCCACGTCAAGATTCAGTCCCTGCAAAACCTGAATATTTTCGCCTCCGCGGCGATACGTCTTATTCAGACCACGGACACGAATCAGGCTGGGAGAATCGGACCGTCCATCTACGCGAATCATAAGTAGCTCCTACGGTTTGATTTCAACTTTATCGCCGTCGTGCAATGCAGCCGGGCCGGTAACCACTAAAGAATCGCCCGGCAGCACTCCTGCCATAATCGCGACATCTGTGCCTCGGTCGGCGCCCACACGAATGGCGCGGTGCTCGACCTTGCCGTCATGCACCAGGAAAACAATTGAAGTTCCGCCATCGCTGCGAACCGCGCTTTTTGGAATATAAGTAATCGGCTCCGGCCCTTTGGCCTTGGGTTGCTCCTCCGACAGGAAAGCCACCTTCACGCCCATGTCCGGAAGAATCTTCGGATCCAATTTCAAAAAGGAGATGCGCACTTTCACTGTGGCCTTCTGCCGATCTGCAGTGGGAATTACAGTGCGCACCTTGGCCGGAATTTGCCAATCCGGATAAGCGTCCAGAGTGGCTGTAACTGGCTGGTTCGGCAACACTCGCGCAATGTAGGACTCATTGACGTCCACTTCGATCTCATTCGAATTCATATCCACAATGGTGGCGATGCCGGTGCGCGTAAACCCGCCGCCCGCGGAAATCGGCGAGACCATTTCGCCAACCTGCGCGTCTTTCGAAACTACAATTCCGTCAAATGGCGCGAGAATCACGGTATTGTCCACCGCCTGCTGAGCCTCGTTAATGCGTGCATCGGCGCCCGCAACCTGCTGTTTAGCCAGCGCGATCTTCGCGGTAAGGCTTTCGGCGGCCATGGATGCGTTGTCGAGATTTTCCTGCGTTTGAACGCCGGCCTTCTGCAGTTGCTCCGCGCGGCCAAGTTGAATTCTTGCGTTCTTCAATTGCACCACATAGTCTGCGATCGCCGCCTGCGCCGATTCGCGGTCAGCCTTCGCGGCTTCCAGCGCACGCTTTACGTCGGAATCGTCAAGCCTCGCCAGTAATTGCCCCTGGCGAACATGCGTGCCTTCATCGAAATAAACGCCGGTCACCCGACCAGTGATTTTGGCCGCAATGGTCGCCCGCCTGCGTGGTGTCACGTAGCCGCTGGCGTTAAGCAGCGATTGCCGCCCGCCGGCTTCTGCTTTGACAGCCGTCATCACTTGAACCACAGGTTTTTGGTTTCGAAAAGCGAACGTGGCCGCCGCAATCGCTGCCAGAGGAAGAATCACTAAAACAATGATCACAAAGCGCTTGCTCGTACTCGCGCCACTCTTTCGGTGGGCATCGCCGATACGCAGACTGCCCAGGTCAGGTTTAATGGATTGTGGCTGCGTCGCCATCCGCTCCGATGCTCCTTAGGCTAAAAACCGCGAATTCAATCGCTACCAGACAATCTGCAATAGTTGCGTGTGTAGATTGATACGCGCACAGGATGTAAAAGATTACCGGCTGCATGGTAGGCATGCCAGCCGCGCCAATATTGTAACTTGTCCTGAGGATTTTAGGTAAGCACGCCTTCGCGGGCCCGTCGGTCCTAAAAAGTGTAAATGTTTACTTGACTCCGATGCTACATCGTTCTATTAAGGACTTGTAACACAAGCTTTCTGCTCGCCACTGCTAAGGGACGTGCCCGTGCAGCCTACCCGTCGTGACTTCCTGAAATTAACAACCGCTGGTGGTGTCGCCGCAGCAGTTTTTGGATTTGATTTAGAGCCCGCTTACGCGCAGCTTCGCGCGCTGAAGATCGCGCGCGCCAGTGAGACGCGTTCGACCTGCCCGTACTGCGCGGTGGGCTGCGGCACCATCATCTACACGATTGGCGACCGCGCCAAGAATGTCACCGCGCAGGTCGTGCATGTCGAGGGCGACCCTGATCATCCGACCAACCGCGGCACGCTGTGCCCCAAAGGCTCCTCGCTGCAGCAGGAGATCATGAATGACCGTCGCTTGCTGAAGCCCCTGGTGCGCCGCCCGGGTGGCACCGAGTGGCAGAACATTTCGTGGGACGATGCCATCAGCGAAATCGCCGCGCGCGTGAAAAAGACGCGCGACGAGACTTTCGTCGAGAAGGATGCTGCGGGACACACGGTGAACCGTTTGGAATCGGTCGCTTGGATCGGCGGCTGTACCGACACCAATGAATTCAACTATCTGGTTGTGAAAGCAATGCATGCCCTGGGGGTCGTGCATTTAGAAAACCAGGCCAGGGTTTGACACGGCCCCACGGTCTCAAGTTTGGGACCAACGTTCGGCCGGGGCGCCATGACCAATGGCTGGGTCGACATGAAGAATACCGACATGATGCTCATCATGGGCGGTAATCCTGCCGAGAATCATCCCTGCGGATTCAAGTGGCCCATCGAAGCCAAACGCACGCGGAACGCAAAAATAATCTCCGTGGACCCGCGCTTCACACGCACATCCGCGGTCGCCGATCTCTTCTGCCAGATTCGCGCCGGCACGGACATCGCCTTCCTCGGCGGTGTCATTCGCTATGCCATCGAGAACAACCGCATCGCGAAAGATTACCTGGTCAACTTCACGAACGCGGCATTTATCGTCAAACCCGGTTTTCAGTTGCCGGGCGATACGGACGGCGTTTTCTCCGGCTTTGACGCCAAGACACAGACCTACGACAAGTCCACGTGGAATTATGCGGGCGCAGGCGGGGATGGAGGAAGTAGCTCGGCGCAGCCGACAACCGGAGGCGCTCCGCCCGCTCCCCGGCTGCCGGAAAAAGTCGAGTTCGATCTATCGCTGCAAAACCCCAATTGCGTGTTCCAACTGCTGAGGAAACATTACTCGCGCTATACCCCGGAGATGGTCGAGCGCGTCACTGGGATTCCCAAAGAACAATTCCTCAAGGCCGCCGACCTCTATACCTCGATTCGCAAAGACGGCGACATGAAGAAGGCCAGCACCATCATTTACGCGGTGGGATGGACGCAACACTCGTTTGGCACGCAAATCATACGAACCGCGGCGATTTTGCAACTAGTGCTTGGTAACGTTGGCCGCGCGGGCGGTGGCGTCAACGCGTTGCGCGGGCACTCCAACATTCAGGGCGCCACAGACATGGCCGGCCTTTTCGACTCTTTGCCCGGTTATCTGAAAGTTCCCACGCCCGCGGACACTTCCTTCGACTCCTGGATGAAACGCATTACCCCGACACCCTCGAAGCCCGCCCAATGGGATTCGTTCAACTACTATAGCAACACGCCGAAATTCGCGGTCAGCTATCTGAAAGCCCTCTATGGCGATGCGGCCACTAAACAAAACGGCTGGGCCTTCGATTATCTGCCGAAAGTGGATCGCAACTATGCGTGGGTGCAGATGTGGGACGACATGTACAGCGGGACTATCAAAGGCATGCTTGCCTTTGGGATGAATGGCGTAGCGATTGGTCCCAACTCAAAGAAAAACATCGACGCGCTGAAAAAAGCGGACTTCCTGGTGGTCGGGGAAATCTACCCGGACGAAACCAGTGAATTCTGGAAATCACCGGGTATCACCACGGACGAGATGAAGCAGATTCAAACGACCGTGTACCGCTTGCCTTGCGCGGGATTTGCCGAGAAAGACGGTTCCTTCACCAATTCCGCGCGCTGGCTGCTGTGGAAAAATACGGCCCTTCCAACACCCGGAGATGCCCGGCTGGACCAGGCCATCGTGGCGCAAATTTTCTTGAAAATCCGCGAGCTATACAAGCAGGAAGGCGGCAAGTTCCCCGATCCTATCCTGAACCTGACTTGGAATTACAGTGTCCCCTTGAGCCCGCCCCTGGTCGAGGTATTGAAAGAAGTCAACGGAAAGGCACTGGCGGATCTGGAGGATCCAGCGACGAAGCAGCAAATCAAGGCCGGCCAGCAGCTTCCTGGCTTTGCCTGGTTGAAAGACGATGGTACGACGTCCTGTGGCAATTGGATTTACTCCGGCTCATTCACCGAAGCGGGCAATCAGACCGCGCGGCGCGATCCTTCGGATCCTTCTGGTCTGGGTGTGCATCCGGCATGGGGCTGGTCCTGGCCTGCGAATCGCCGCGTCCTCTACAATCGCGCGTCGTGCGACGTGGACGGCCAGCCCTGGGATCCAAAGCGAAAACAAGTCTGGTGGAACGAAGACCTGCAAAAATGGGTTGGCAACGACGTGCCCGATTTCAAGGTCGATTCCAAGCCGAAAGATCACATGGGCCCGTTCATCATGAACCCGGAGGGCGTAGGGCGAATCTTTGCGCCGCTCGCGGCTTTTGCCGATGGACCGTTCTCCGAACACTACGAACCGATCGAAAGTCCGATTGACAATCTTTTCCATCCGCAGCAGACCCACAATCCCGTGGTGAAGCGCTTCAAAACGCCGGACGATAAATACGGCACGCCTAAGGACGGTTACACGGTCGTTTGCACGACCTATCGCCTGACCGAGCTTTATCACTACTGGACGAAGAACAATCAGATGAACGTGCAGTTGGTGCCGGAGCCTTTTGTGGAAATTCCCGTCGAGTTGGCGAACGACATGGGGCTCCGCGGCGGCGAAAAAATAAAAGTCTCGAGCATCCGTGGAGATTACATCGCGAAAGCCATGGTCACCAAGCGCATCAAGCCGCTGACGATCGACGGCAAGAAAGTCTACCCGATCGGCCTCCCCATTCATCAAGGCTATCGGGGAATCCCGGAGGACGAAGGCAAGGACGCCAGGACGCTGGCGAATCTGCTCACGCCGACGGTCGTTGATCCCAATGCTTACACACCGGAATTCAAGGGCTTCTTGGTGAAGCTCGAGAAAGCGTAAAGGATGCCATGAGCCAGGAAACACTGCGCATCCAGAAAATCTCCGGTCACGCGGGGACCGTTCCCGGCGAGGAAACCCAGCGCGAATTCCAGGTCTGCAAGCTTATCGACACCACCACCTGCATCGGCTGCAAGGCCTGCGAAGTCGCCTGCATGGAGTGGAACGACTTGCCGTTCGGGGAAACCGTCTTCGATAATACCTACCAGACCATGCCGGAGACGCGCTGGAATTACTGGAACCTGATCCTCTTCAACGAGCACGAACGCGAAGACGGCACGCTGATGTGGCTGATGCGCAAAAACCAGTGCATGCACTGCGCGGACCCTGGGTGTCTTGAAGCGTGCCCGTCCGACGGCGCAATCGTGCAATACACCAACGGCATCGTCGATTTTCAGCAAGCTAATTGCATTGGGTGCGGCTACTGCATCACCGGATGCCCGTTCGACATTCCAAAGATGAATCCCAAGACCAACCGCGTGTTCAAGTGCACGCTGTGCGCGGATCGCGTGGGGGAAGGTTTGGAGCCGTCGTGTATCAAGTCGTGTCCGACGGGGTGCTTGCACTTCGGCAGCAAGGACGATATGAAGTTCCTTGCGGAAGGACGAGCCAAGCAGCTTCGCGATCACTCCAACTTCCCGAAAGCTGGTGTGTATGACCCGCCGGGCGTTGGCGGCACCGGAGTGATTTACGTGCTGCATGATGTGACCGAGCCGGAGCTTTATGGTGGTCTGCCCAAGCACCCATCTATTCCGTGGTCCGTGAAATTATGGAAGCATCCGATGAAATGGCTCGGAAATGTGGCCATGGTCGGCGGCCTGCTCGGACTCTTTGTGCACTACATCCGCTTTGGACCGAAGGATGATCCCGACGATCCAGCGGAAAACCAGAACGAGCCTCCGGTTAGCAAGCCGCCGGCCGCCGCACCACCGGTAACCACAACGGGAGAGCGTTTGCGATGAATAATCGGGCAGAAGGTCGGGTCGACGAAATACTCCCGAACGGGCACATCGTGCGCTATTCCTTTCGCGAACGCCTCATGCATTGGATAAACAGCTTCGCCTATTTGTACCTCATGCTGACCGGTTTGGGCATTTGGTCTCCCTGGCTGTTCTGGATCCTCGTGGTGCTCGGCGGCGCGCAAATTTCGCGTATGTTGCATCCGTGGGTTGGATTGGTTTTCGCCTTCAGTCTCACGTGGATGTTTATCACCTGGGCTTCTCAAATGCACACCACCAAAGAGGACAAAGCCTGGATGAATTCCATGAACCACTACATCCGCAATGAAGACGAAGAAATGCCGCCGGCGGGCCGCTACAACATGGGCCAAAAACTATTGTTCTGGGGCTTCGTATTCTGCGGCGTGCTATTGCTGTTGTCGGGTCTGGTGCTGTGGGTCCCGGAATATATTCCTTGGAATGTCCGGGCGCTGCGCTATTTGGCAGTGCTCATCCACCCCGCCGCAGCGTTACTGACCATCGGGCTTTTCATGATTCACATTTACATGAGCGTCTTCGCGGAACGCGGCGCATTCAAATCCATGATTCGCGGAGATGTCTCCCAAGCATTTGCCAAGCGTCATCACCGCTTGTGGTGGGAACGCGTAGTTGGATCCGCTAGCCGCAGATAATGGCGGCGAAAAATCTTGCCAGTGATTATGACAGTCGCATTCGCCGCGCTGAACGGTTAGCTGCTCTCCACCCTTTCACGCAGGAAGTTTTGACCTTCTACAAGAAAATATCGGAATTTCAGGAAAATTTGTACGCGCGAATGCTATCTGACGGCAAGTTGCGAAGAGAAGATAAAAATGTGCCATCGTCGCGGCAGGAACTACAAATCGAAGGTCTCCTTCCCCACTTTCAGGAGTTTCTGAAGTTTGCAGCTACAAGTGCCCCCGTTACCCTCGCCGAATCCGCGCGACAGCTTTCCACTCAATCGCCCGAGGCCTGGGCCAATATTTTGCAAGACTACTGGGCCACTAGCGGTCGTGACGACCGGCCGAACGCGGCATTCGACCAATTCCTGCCCCGCGCTTTTCTGCAACCTTACGCAGAGCATCTCGCCGGGGATCGCGCTGCGGACGAAACCTCCGCTTTTCCCTCGCTCTGTCCATTGTGTGGCGCGCGGCCGCTGTTGGGAGTGCTTCGGCCAGAAGGAGATGGTGGCAAAAGATTCCTGCTGTGTTCGTTCTGCCTGCGGGAGTGGGAGTTTCGGCGGATTTTTTGCTCCACTTGTGGAGAGGAAACGGAAACCAAACTGCCAGTGTATGTCGCGGAACAATTTCCTTATATTCGCGTAGAAGCTTGCGAGACCTGCAAATTTTATTTACGAACTATCGACCTTACCAAGGACGGAAACGCCGTGCCCCTGGTGGACGACCTGGCCGCTATCCCACTCTCACTGTGGGCCGAAGAACATGGTTACTCGCGAGCGCAGCCAAATCTTCTAGGCACTTAATTCTTCGCGCTAAATCCTGTAACTCAGTCAGCTCTCGAAGTCGTCAGTTCTGAATCTTCACGCCGTTCCAGAAAGCGATCCGATCCTTAATCTCAGCAGCGGCCGGTTTCGGCTCGGGATAATACCAGGCGGCGTTCGCATTCTTCAGCCCGTCGACTTCCACGTGATAGTAGTGCGCCGTACCTTTCCAAGGACAAATACTGGTGTGATTGCTGGGCTTTAGAAACCTCTTCTCAACCGCTTCCGGCGGGAAGTACTGATTCCCTTCCACCACTACGGTAGAATTGCTGTCCGCTATAGTCTTTCCACCCCAGGTAGCCTTAGCCATGATCTTTCTCCCGCTAAAAATTAAGCTCTCAATGCGAATTTGATGTACCAGCGTACGATTTCGTTTCATTAAATCCGTCTTGCTGAGCGGCTTGCAGCAAAATTTAGTGCCGTTTCCCGAAGGTGCCAGGGAAAAAACCTAATTTGCTACAATCGGAGCCCATGCTGACCCGCATTAGTAGGGTGGTCCCGCCTCTATCAAGCAAGTCAAAACATCTCGTGCTGTGCGTGGCGTTTTTTCTCCTTATTGCGCCGCTCGCCGCACAAACGGCTTCAAATAGTCGACGCTCCTCAATTCCCGATCTGAGAGTGGCCCCGGATCTGGACGCCCGCCTCGCCAGATTTAAGCCCATCAGCATGCCCTTCCACCAGCAAGGCCTCAGCTCACGCGAAATTCAACTCGTTCATAAATTGGTAGACGCCGCGAACTATATTGAACAAATTTATTGGCGCCAGAGCGATCCCGAAGGTTTGAAGCTTTATCTCTCGCTCCTAGGAAGTACGCATCCGCAAGACGTGAAGTTGCGCCACTTTCTGAAGATCAATGGCAGCCGCTACGATCTGGTCGACGAAATGAAACCTTTTGTCGGAACCGACCCTGCTCCTCCGGGCCGCGCGTTGTATCCCTGGGGGTTGACCAGAGACGACATCGAAAAATATGTGCAGCAGCATCCCGAGCAAAAAGCAGCTATTTATAGCGAATTTACAGTGGTGCGACGGAAAGGCGATGCTTTGGTCGTCATTCCCTATCATGTCGAGTTTGCGGAATTCCTAAAACCTGCGGCTACCGCTCTCCGTGACGCCGCGGTCCTGAGCGATGATCCAGGATTCGCAAAGTTTTTGCGGCTGCGCGCCGACGCATTACTAACAGATGACTACTATCAAAGCGATTTGGCGTGGTTGGACTTAATCAATCCAAAATTTGATTTGATTCTTGCCCCTTATGAAACCTACCTCGACAATTTGTTGGGCGTGAAAACCTCTTTTGGGGCGGCCGTGTTGATCCGCAACGAACAAGAGAGCAAGAAACTTGAGCTGTACCAGAAATATGTCCCGGATCTGCAAGAAGCCTTGCCGCTGGACAAAGCAGATTTGCCCTCCAAGCGCGGTCATTTAACACCCATGGAAGTGATGGATACTCCTTTTCGCACCGGCGATTTGCTTCATGGCTACCAGGCGGTCGCAGACAATTTGCCGAACGATGCGAGAGTACACGCCGCCAAAGGCAGCAAAAAGATTTTCTTCAAAAACTTCATGGACGCTCGCGTGAACGAGATCATTCTCCCGCTAGCCAAGCGGTTAATGCGCCGCGATCAGGCCGCCAAGGCTTCCGGCGAAGGATATCTGGCCTCCACCCTGATGCATGAGATCAGTCACGAGTTAGGACCGAATTACTCGAGGACGGCGCAAGGCCAGCGTGAAATTCGCGAAGCCATTGGCGGAACTTTTTCAGGTCTGGAAGAAGCCAAAGCAGATGTGGTGGGTATGTTCGGACTGCAATGGCTCCAAGCACACGGCGTAATCAACAAAGAAAAACTCGAAGAAGATTACATTTCCTACGTGGCGGGAAATTTGCGTACCATCCGTTTCGGGATCGCCGAACCGCACGGCCGCGCGGAGATGATGGAATTCAATTATTTGTCGCAACAAGGCGCCATTACCCACGACGCCGCGACTGGGAAATATGCCGTCGTCGTGGAAAAGATGCCACCGGCCATCGCGGCGCTGGCAAAAGAGCTGCTCGAGCAGGAAGCGACCGGCGACCGCGCGCGTTCCGAAGCGTGGTTTACTAAGTACGCTGTGTTGCCGCCAGAATTGCAAGCGGCCCTCGGCAAGGTTTCCGATATTCCCGTGGATGTGGAACCAATTTATTCGTTTGAGGAGGCTATTCGATGAGCGAGCAGAATTTTGCAAATCATGCCAAGACCGTGCCGGCATTTCATTTTTTTGTGTTGCCAGTTTTGATCCTTAATATCGGCTGGTCCATCTACCGCTGGAAAACTTTATTATGGTCAATCGACGGAGGGATTTGGGTGCTAACTTCCGTCGCACTATTGGTCGGTTTCCTGTGCGCCAGGATGTTCGCTTTGTCGGTGCAGGACCGCGTGATCCGTCTGGAGGAGCGGCTGCGTTGCGAGCGATTGTTTCCCCACCATTTGCACGCGCGCATCGTGGAGTTCGAACCCGGGCAACTTATTTCACTAAGATTCGCAAGCGATGCCGAATTCCCGACGCTGGCGCAAAAAGTGCTTGACGAAAAAATGAAGGATCGTAAAACCATTAAACAACAGATCAAAAACTGGCGATCCGACTATCTGCGCGCCTGATCGGGTTTGTGGCCGATCGGCCGCGAACTAAAGAATGCTGCGGACCACGCCGCCATCAGCGCGCACGGCCGCGCCATTAATCGTGGCGGATTGAGTGCTGGCAACAAAAGCCACCACAGCGGCAACTTCCTCCGGTGTCTCGAAGCGCTTTAAAAGCGAACTCGGTCGCACGCCCTCGAAAAATTTCTTTTCAAATTCAGCGCTTGAAATTCCCTGCTGTTTGGCCAAATCTGCTACGAACGTGCCCACGCCTTCAGAAGCGGTAGGCCCCACGAGCACGGAATTCGACGTGATGCCCGTGCCCGCCACGGACTCCGCGAGCCCGCGGGCCACTGCAATCTGCGCCGTCTTGGTCATCCCGTAATGAATCATCTCCGCTGGAATCTGCTGTCCTGATTCGCTGGAGATAAAAATAATGCGGCCCCAATTTTTGCGCAGCATGCTCAGCAGATAATAACGGCTAAGGCGGACGCCGCTCATCACGTTCACCTCGAAGAATCGCAGCCAATCCGCGTCCGAAATTTCGGCGAACGGCTTCGGCTCAAAAATTCCGAGGTTGTTAATGAGAATATCCGCCTCAGGAACTTGTTTAGCGAACGCCTTCACACCGTCAGCGGACCCTAGGTCGGCAGCAACCCCCCGAACATCAGCCTTCGAAGTCTCCTGGCGAATTTTCTCGATCGCCGAATCCACGCGCCCTTGGGTTCTCCCGTTGACAATCACTCGGGCGCCTTCGGCAGCCAACGTATTCGCAATTGCAAAACCGATGCCGGCGGTAGAACCGGTTACGACAGCAATCTTCCCTTTAAGGCCTAAATCCATTTAGTACTCCAGAAGCCGCTCATATTTAGGCAACAGAAGAGTTGCGAGTACTGACCAACATTTTACCGACCCGCGGCAATAGCGGCGGCGCCCTCGATCTCAGCGATGTCCTGCTCAGTCAGCGTCACATCGGCAGCACCCACTACGCCTTCGACCTGCTTGGCGTTGCGCGCCCCAACAATCACGCCGGTGATCGCCGGGTGTCGCAATACCCACGCGATTGCAATTTCACCCGGGGAACGGCCAAGACGTTGCCCCACTTGGCGCAGTCTCTCCACCAGTTCGATATTCTTGGAAAGTCGTGGCTCTCTAAATTCAGCACCGCGGCTGCGAAAGTCATTCGCCGGCAATGCAGCCGCGCGTTCACGGGTCATCGCTCCGGTTAATAAACCGGAAGCCATCGGCGAATAGGAAATCACGCCGATTCCCTGCTTCTCGCAATCCGCTAGAATTTCGGTTTCAATCTGGCGGCGAATCAGCGAGTATGGCGGCTGCAGCGAAGTGACTGGCGCGATTTTTTCAGCGCGTTTCAATTGTTCGACGTTGAAGTTGGAAACACCGATCCAGCGAACTTTGCCTTCCTTCTGCAGCGTAGCCATCGTTTGCCAAGCTGCTTCCAGGCCCGCACCGTTATCTGCCGGTGGCCAATGCATCTGATAGAGATCGATCGCGCTGACCTGCAGCCTGCGCAAACTGGCTTCGCACTCACGGCGAATCGAATCAGCGCTGTACTCAAAGCGAACTTTGCGCTGTTCATCCCAAACCATCGAACATTTCGTGAAAATGTAGGGCCGCGCACCGTGCCATTCTTTGACGGCCTTCGCCACAACGTCTTCGGAATGGCCGGTACCGTACACGGCCGCGGTATCAATCCAGTTGACACCCAATTCCAAGGCTCGCATGATGGCCGCAATGGAATCGTTATCTTCCTGATTTCCCCAACCGAATTCCCAGCCGCCTCCGCCGATGGCCCAGGCGCCAAAACCGACGCGCGTTATATTCAGGTCGGAATTACCGAGTTTCCGAGTCTGCATCTTGTCGCTCCGAAAACTGAATAAAGTTGAAATACTCGTTAGTTTGGATGAGGGCCAGCGGGAAAAGTTAGAAGCTAATTGGCAACGACAGCGGCATCCAGTGAAGCGGTTTCACCGTTCACGTTGGTGAGCGTAGCTTCTGGGACCCGGCCGCTACTGCAGGCGAAACCACCGTCAATGTACATCTCGACCAAAATTGCCGTTGCAGGCTGGCCGCCGACGACTAACTTTATCCCCGGTTGAAACCCGCTGCCGCGAATCGTTAACGTTGTTCCGCAGGGGGGCCGAAATAGCTGCCAACGAAACACTACCTATGGCCAGCGGAACAGAGGCCAATTGCACCACAGTGAGAGCCGCGTTTTGTGGCGATCGATCCAGGGAAGTGATGGCAAATAAGCGCTGCCCGTTTTCATCGGTGGTCAAAAAATCCCCATGGAGCGCATCCACATCGGTCATGAATTGCTGCGGCAAAAATATCCGCATACGCAACTCGCCGGAACGCGCGTCGGAAATATCGACACCACCCCTTACGTTCGGCGCCCCCGCGGCTCCCGTTAGAAATGGCGCCTTGCGAAATAACTGCGGAACTGGAGTTAACCGCCACAGAAAAATCCGCGGCCTGTGGTTTTTATTGAAGACGGCAACTGCTGCTCCACACCCGGCACAAATTGCAGGTGGTAGAACACAGACCGCGCCCGTTACACCATGAACCACCGTTCCCAAGAATCGCTCCCACAAACATGGTGGCAAAAGCCGATGCCATGGGGCGCACAAGTAACGATGTCTACAGCTAAGTAGAATATCTATTTAATAAATAAACGCAGTTAAGTTCTTCGCAACAGAGCAGTGCCGCCGTATGGTCTCAATTGCAGCTAACATCATTGATACTTATCGACAAATAAAGTGAAAACGGCGGCGAGGACCTGATCTCGCCGCCGCCGTGTTGCAAATAAAGCAGAAAAAAGTTAAATGGTCTTCGCGGTCGCCGGAGTACGCGCAAACGCGTTGGCACCAGAAGACTCTTTATCCGAAGTGCGATCGATCTCCACGGAACCCTTAAAGTAGGCGCCGTCTTCGATCATGATTCGCGCGGTGGTCAGGTCCCCGTTGACCGACCCATCCTTCTTGATCTCGATGCGATCCTTAGCGCGGAGATTGCCCTTCACCGTGCCGTAGACCACAACTTCGCGGGCGATAATGTCCGCGGTAACTTTGGCGCTTGCGCCCACAGTCAACTTCCGCTCATCCAGCGTGATCAGTCCTTCGACCGTGCCATCAATCAGCAGATCTTCATTGCCGGAAATCTCGCCCTTAACATGCAGACTGGAGCCGAGTCGCGCTCCCGTTCCCGTACGGTCTCCGGTATTTCCTAGCGGACGAATTGCATCTGAACCTGTTGCCATTTTCGTTGTCCCCTCCCAAGCGGCCGGAGCAGGCTTCGGCGGCTCATTGAAATTAAATTTCCTTGGCTCCGGCTCCGCAGCCTGCGGCGTTTCCGGTTTCTTGTTACTCCACATCGATCCTCCCAAGGGACAGCCCCCAAAACAACAAGACGTCCAACCGGGTAAAGCAAACTCTATGCCTTGGGATGTGCACTTGCAAACGGCGCGTGGTCCGCTCGTGCGTTACAGTTACTGGACCAGAGGACAGGGGGCGCCAAGATAACATAAAATATTGCGAGTTTGTCATCCAAAATCTCGCATTAATTGAATTTTAGTTTTTACGCGAGCGAAGTTATTGCTGCGTCCCGGCGAAAACGCGCTTTAGAAACTTGGCTTATCGGGCACCGGCTGCGTCGCAAGAAAATCCTGCTGAAAACGCCCCGCGTACGAAGCAATTAATTCCTGGAGACGCGCAGACTTCGCAGACTTCAGAATCAACCCAGCGTGATGATATTTTGAAATGTGCTGCACGATTTCCGTATCGCGATAACCGGAAGTATCCGGATGTTCCTGACGCGCCAGTGACAGAATCACCGCCGCGTATTCACGCTTGTGAGGTGGAAGCTGATAAGGCTCCTTCCCTGCGCCGACCTCCAGCCGTGCCCATTCGCGCCACAAATTAATTCCCGTGGCGGCTTCGATTACGTCGCTGATGAAAGCCCCGCCGACGCGCGCCGCCACTTCAATAAAGTAATACTTGCCATCTGAATCTGCCTTCAGAAATTCAGCATGCGTCACCCCGCGAACGAAACCCAATTCGCCGAGAACTTTTCGATTGAGCGAAAGAAGCTCCGGGTATTCCGGCGCATCCGGCGGCAATGTACTGGTGGTGAACACCCCGCCCTGGTGAGAGGTCGCCAATGGCGGCGTGCCGTATTTATGAGCCTCCGCGAAAACCACATCCCGCTCGCACGCAATGCTATCAACGTGATAAACCGTCCCGGGAACAAAATGCTCCAACAGATAGAAAGATTGCTGATCGCCTAGCTCGTCAAGCCACGGCCAAAGCTCGTCCGGCGAATGGATCTTCTTCATGCCGATGCCGGACGCCTGCGAGCGAGGCTTCAAGAGCCACGGACCAGGCACACGCGCCATGTATTCGCGTAGGTCATCGTAATTCAAAACCGGCACGAATTCTGGAACGCGGATACCCGCTTCTTTCGCACGCGCGCGCATGGAAAGCTTGTCGCGAAAATACCTAACGGTAGTCAGCCCCATGCCCGGGATGCGCAAATGCTCTCGCAGCGCGGACACATTCTCCATATCGAATTCGTCGAGCGCCACGATGCGATCAATGCGTTGCAACCTGGCGATGTAACTCACCGAATAAATCAAGCCCTGCAGCGGAAGATCCTCCGGCATGGTAAAAGTGCCGTCGAGCCACTCCCGCGGCCAGTCGCCATCTTTTAGCTTGTCCACGGTAAGAAGCAGCACACGACAACCCATGGCTTTGCAGGTACGAATAAACTCCTGCCCTTTTTCGTACGAGGTTACACACAGAATTGTCAGCGGCTTCTGATCCGGCATAAATCCCCTGAAGTGTTTATCGGGAAATTCTCAATCGCGCGATGATAGCTCACATAAAGTCCAAATTCATCAAGCCGCGCAGCGGGGCGGATTAAACGTTCTTATTCCCCGCCGGAAACAGAAATTGCAACACCGGCCCGACACGTCGCGACCACGCCGCTTCGTTGTGTTCCGCGCCTTCCACTCGCTCGTAGTGCAAATCTCGGCCCAATTGCCAGCCTTTTTTCACCAGCACATCACGAAAATTCTCAACGTCCCGCAGTATTTGCGGACCTTCCCGCGTGCCGATGTCCAGCCAGATGCGAGGACGAGGCTCGACTTGCACGGTGGCCGCAAAACGATGCATCACACGCTGGTTCCACCACACCGAAGGCGAAAGCGCCGCCAAGCGGTCGAATACTTGCGGAAATTTCAGACCTACGTACAGCGACACCAGGCCGCCCAGCGAAGAGCCACCCAATCCCGTATGTGCCGAATCGCCAAGCGTCCGGTACTCGCGATCAATGAATGGTTTCAGCTCGTCGATCAGGAATTTGCCGTAACGATCGGCCCGTCCGCCGCCCAGCTTCGGTACCCGTGTGGGCGTGTACTCACGAATGCGTTGCTCACCCAAATTATAGATGCCCACGATGATCAGCGGCTCAACCGCGCCGCTGCCGATCATGTGATCCGCGGTTTCACCCACGTGCCAGTCCATGCCCGGAACAAACGCCGTCGTACCATCGAATAGATTTTGCCCGTCGTGCAAATACAGCACCGGAAAACGTCGCGATCCTTGCTCCTCATAACCGGGCGGCAGATAAACCACAAGATCCCGTTCGTTTTTCAAAACTTTGGAAGGAAATTTTTCATGTTTGCGAAAGGTCATGGAGTAATTGTGACGAGTAGGTCCTTGGCTTCCACATTCTGCCCCGGGGAAACCAGCAACTTGGAGATTCGTCCTGAAATAGGCGCATAAATATTACTTTGCATCTTCATGGCTTCCAGCGTCAGCAATTTTGCCCCGCGCTCCACGGCCTGATTGGCCTGCACAACAATCCCACTGATGACGCCCGCGGTGGGAGCGGCCACCTGCCCCGGATCGGCGGGATCCGCCTTGGGATGCGTCCGTTCCACAACTCGCAACGAGCGGTCGCGGACATGGAGCTCCCGCGGCTGGCCATTTAACTCAAAAAATAACGTGCGGGTGCCATCGGGGCGTGGCTCGCTGAACGTCAGGAACCTGATGATCAATGATTTTCCGGCCTCAATCTCTACGGTGATTTCTTCGCCGGATCGCAAACCGTAAAAAAAGGCATAGGTAGGAAGAACGCTCACATCGCCATATGTCTGCCGGAACTTGTCATACTTGGTGAACACGTCGGGATACAGCAAATAGCTTAAGAGGTCATCCCGTCGTATCGAATGATTTAGTTTCTTCTCCAGCGCCTTTTGCTCTTTATCCAAATCCACAGCTTCCAGGTTCGCACCCGGCCGACCGCGCACCGGAGCTTGCCCGCGCAAAATAATTTTCTGTAATTTTTTTGGCCAACCACCCGGCGGGACACCCAGCACGCCGGAAAACATTTCCACTACGGAATTCGGCAGCGAGACATCGTGCTTCTCATCGAGAGCCAGAATATCGGCCGGATGCAGTTCGTTGGCCATCAGAAAAAGCGCCATATCGCCGACGACCTTACTTGACGGCGTCACTTTAACGATGTCTCCAAAAAGCTGGTTCACCTCCGCATACATTTTTTCGGCCTCGCGCCAGCGATGCCCCAGGCCCATAGACGTGGCTTGTTCCCGAAGATTGGTGTACTGTCCGCCAGGAATCTCGTGCTGATACAACCGAGCGGACCCTGACTTCGGCCCCGAATCGAACGGCCCATAAAAATTACGCACCGTTTCCCAATAATCGGAGCACTCGTTCAAGGTTTCGATATCGAGCTGCGTATCGCGCGGTGTGTGTCGCAGCGATTCAACGATGGCATTCAGATTCGGCTGGCTGGTACCGCCGCTCATGGAAGCAACTGCGGCATCAGCCACGTCCACTCCAGCTTCAGCAGCCTTCAAAACGCTCGCAGCGTTGAGGCCGCTCGTGTCGTGCGTGTGGAAGTGCACCGGTATGTTAATTTCTTGTCGCAGTACTTTGACCAGCTCGTACGCCGCGTACGGCTTGCACAACCCGGCCATGTCTTTGATAGCCAGGAAATGAGCACCGAGCTTTTCGAGTTGCTGCGCCAAGGCCAGGTAATATTTCAGCGAATATTTCGGTCGCGCGCTATCGAGAATGTCGCCGGTGTAACAAATCGCCGGTTCACAAACCGCGCCTGTTTCCAATACCGCGTCGATCGACACTCGCATGTTTTCGATGGAATTAAGCGAATCGAAGATGCGAAAAATGTCGATGCCCTGCGCGTGCGCCTCGCGCACAAATTCCACGATCAGGTTGTCTGCATAAGACGCGTAGCCAACAGCGTTCGCGCCGCGAAGCAGCATCTGAAAACAAATATTCGGCACACGGATTCGCAGAGCGCGCAGCCGTTGCCACGGGTCTTCATGCAAAAATCGCAATGACGTATCGAACGTAGCTCCGCCCCACATCTCCAGGCTGAAAAGACTCGGCAGACGCCGCGCAACAGCGCCGGCAGTGGCGAGCAAGTCGTGGGTGCGGACACGTGTGGCCATCAATGATTGGTGAGCGTCGCGGAAGGTGGTGTCCGTGATCAGCAGCCGCTTCTCTTTTTTGGCCCACGCGGCGAATTTCTCCGGTCCGAGTTTGTGCAGCAATTGCCGGGTTCCCGCCGGAACATCCATTACTGGCGCAGCCGGAACAACGAGAGTGTCGCGCGTCTCGGGAGCTTTCTTCCCTTTTACCTCCGGATTCCCATTCAAAATAACGTCGCCCAGATACGACAAAAGTTTTGTGGCACGGTCGCCGCGCGTGCGAAAACGAAAAAGTTCTGGCGAATCGTCAAGAAAGGATGTTGTGACATCGCCAGCGCGAAACTTGGGATGATTGACAACGTTTTCCACGAACGGAATATTCGTTTTTACTCCGCGAATCCTAAACTCCCGCAAAGCGCGGTCCATGCGCTGGCACGCCTCCGGCAGGTTTGCTCCCCAGGCAGTCACTTTGACCAGCAAAGAATCGTAGTAAGCAGCGAGAGTCGCTCCCGCATAGGCCGTTCCGCCATCCAGGCGAATGCCAAAACCTGCTGGTGAACGGTAGGTGGAAATTTTCCCGTAGTCCGGAGCAAAATTATTCGAAGGGTCCTCGGTGGTGACACGACATTGCAGTGCTGAACCGTACAGTGGAATTTTTTCCTGGGAAGGCAGCGATAGCGGCGCTTCATGCAGGTGATGCCCCTGCGCCACCAGGATCTGCGAACGCACCAGGTCGATGCCGGTAACCATCTCTGTAACGGTGTGTTCCACTTGAATGCGCGGATTCACTTCGATGAAATAAAATTTCGCCGCGTCCACGTCGTAAAGAAATTCGACCGTGCCGGCATTTCTATAGCCCGTCTTGCGAGCCAATTTCACCGCGGCGTCGCATAATTCGCTGCGTACCTCCGCAGGTAAATTTGCCGCTGGCGCAACTTCGACTACTTTTTGATGCCGCCGCTGCACCGAACAATCGCGCTCGTACAAGTGCAACAAATCACCGTACTCGTCCGCAAGAATTTGCACCTCCAGGTGCCGAGCGCGTGCTAGATATTTCTCCAGGAATACCGAGCCATCGCCAAACGCGGATCGCGCTTCCCCTTGCGCCTCTTCCAGTAAACGATCCAACTCCGTCGCGTCCTGAACAACGCGCATACCCCGCCCGCCGCCTCCCATGGCGGCTTTGACCATCACCGGATAACCAATCTGCTCCGCAGCCGCGTGCGCGGCAGCAGAGGTTTTTACCGGCTCAGCAGTGCCGGGCAGCACCGCAACGCCCGCCGAAGCAGCCAGACGGCGCGCCGTGGTTTTATCGCCCAGCAATTCCAGGAGATCCGGCGTAGGTCCTACAAATTTAATTCCAGCCTTTTCGCACGCACGCGCAAACGCCGGATTCTCAGAAAGAAATCCATACCCGGGATGAATGGCATCAACTTCTTTTTCTTGGGCCAGTGCGACGATGCCTTCGCTATCGAGGTACGCCTCTACCGGGCCCTTGCCGGCGCCGATCAAATAAGCTTCATCCGCTTTAAAGCGGTGGAGCGCCAACCGGTCTTCCTGCGAATAGATCGCCACGGTGCGCAGGCCAAGCTCGTTGGCCGCCCGAAAAATTCGGATGGCGATCTCGCTCCGATTGGCCGCCAGCAATTTACGGATGGGCCGGCTAATTTTCATTCGACGCGCACTGACAGAAGGAGCATGCGCGAAATTCTACATGGTTTCATGGACGCAGTGCGAGACAACGCCACAGAAGTTTGAATTCGGTGGAAAGGAACGATTTATCGCAGTGAAGTTGGCGGCAGCAAAGGAAGCTGGCCACAATCGGAATCAGTTGTTGGATTTAGAGGTGTCCGCCACTATAGGCGCGGCAGGAGG
>DASYJM010000198.1:0-27519 GCA_035996445.1 Candidatus Acidiferrum sp.
GCCGGGATTACGATGACGACGTCGGTTGGACTCATAAAAAATTCCCACTTAGACAAAATTGCTGTACCAAATTGCACTTTGTCCGCAATGAATTCGTATGTGTGGGATGCTATCACGCGCAAAGGCAGCGCTATCTACAGGAATTATTTTACAAGTTTGAGACTTGGGAGGACTCCTTCGTGCTTGTAATCATTAGCGCGAGTGGTAGACTCAGCTTTTCGTCCCACCGCGCGGCCGTCCCGGCAGGCCGGGATGACAGGGGGTGCCGTGAAACGCGAACCTCGCGTTCTTAACCGAACGTTTATAGTACTGCTACTGGCATGCCTCTTCGTCACGCACGCCTCCCGCCTCGCTGCGCAACCGTGGTTCGATGGAAACGACGAAAATAAAGCTAAAGACGAAAATAAAGCCAAAGACGAAAATAAAGCCAAAGACGATCACGCTGTCACTGCTGTGAAGGATGGCAATTCTGCCAAGGATGCCAAGGATGCCAACGCTGCTACTTCTGTTGCTTCCGCCAACGAGGATGGCAATGCCGCAAAAGACGCCAGCAAAGCTAAAGAAGATGTGAAGCATGACACACCTGGGTTAGTGCTTAAGCCTGGGCAGACGATGCACATGGATGTGGACCTGGCGCTCGTGAATGTTACGGTGACGGATCCCTATAACCGGCTGGTGACGGGGTTGGACACGGATAATTTCCGGGTGTTTGAAGATAACGTAGAGCAGGAGCTGATAACGTTTTCAGCGGAAGATGTGCCCATTTCCATTGGGGTGATCTTCGATTTCAGCGGGAGTATGGCCAACAAGATTTCCAAGGCCAGGGAAGCGGCGATCCAGTTTTTCAAGACCGCCAATCCGCAGGATGAGTTTTTTCTGGTGAGTTTTAATGAACGAGCGGAGTTGACCAGCTCGTTCACGAACAGTATCGAAGATTTGCAAAGCCGCATGATGTTGACGGTGCCGAAAGGGCGCACCGCGCTGCTGGACGCGATTTATCTGGGACTGAGTCAGATGAGGGGTGCACGGAACGCCAAGCGCGCCTTGCTCATTTTATCGGATGGAGGCGATAATCATAGTAGGTACAGTGAGAACGATATCAAACGGCTAGTGAAAGAAGCGGACACCCAGCTCTATGCCGTCGGTATTTTTGACCCGCTCGGATATCGGAACCGCACGCCGGAAGAACTGAACGGCCCGTCGCTCCTGAGCGAAGTTACGGAGATGACTGGCGGGCGAGTCTTCGCCGTCGAGAAACTCGACGAGCTTCCGGACATCGCGACAAAAATCGGCATGGAGCTGCGAAACCAATATGTCATCGGATACCGGCCAAGCAACAAAACACACGATGCGCGCTGGCGCAAAGTTAAAGTTAAATTACGCGCGCCTAAGGGACTGCCTCCGCTTAGTGTGTATGCCAAGACGGGCTACTACGCGCCGAGCCATTAGATTTTCTGCGACGTATTTTTTTACGAAACATTTCCCTCGACAATTTCGCTTTGCATTTTTCGCCGCGATGTTGGTGTGTGCCTTAGGGCTGGCGTCGTTCGCGCAAATTCCCATTCCCAATGCGCAGCCTGCGCCTCCGGGAGAGATCGCCAATAGTGGGCAGGGGCAGAGCATCAAGGTGGACGTTAACCTGGTGGTACTGCATACCACGGTGCTGGACGATCGTGGACGATTTGCGGAGGGATTGAAGCAAGATAATTTTCGCGTGCTGGAAGATAAAGTTGAACAGAAGCTGGCGGTGTTCAAGCGCGAGGATGTTCCGGTGAGTATGGGGCTGGTGATTGATAACAGCGGGAGCATGCGGGACAAGCGGCCGCGAGTGAATCAAGCGGCGCTGACATTGGTGCAGACCAGCAATCCGCAGGATGAAGCGTTCGTGGTGAATTTTAACGACGATTTTTATCTGGATCTGGACAAGGACTTCACGAACAGCGTTCCGGAATTGAAAGAGGCGTTGGAGCGCATTGACTCGCGCGGAAGCACGGCGCTTTATGATGCGGTTATCGGGTCGCTGGATCATTTGAAGAAGGCTTCGAAGGATAAGCGAGTGTTGCTGATCGTGACGGATGGGGAAGACAACACCAGCCACAACTCGCTGGATAAGACCATTCGGGAAGTGCAGAAGACCGATACGGTGATTTATACGATTGGGTTGTTGAGCGAAGAGAGTAAGAAAAACTCCAAGCGGGCTAAGAAAGCTTTGGAACAGATTGCGCTGGCTTCGGGCGGGTTGGCATTTTTTCCGGAAAATGTGGATGACGTGCGCAATATTTGCGAGCAGGTGGCGCGCGATATTCGGAACCAGTACACCTTGGCTTACTATCCGTCGAATACGAAGCGGGATGGGAGTTACCGGACGGTACAGGTGGAAGTTATTCCTCCGCGGGGACGAGGGAAGTTGGTGGCGCGGACGCGGAATGGGTATTACGCTCCGGCGGGTGGTGGAGCGGCTTCGGGGAAGTAACGTTTGATTCGCAGAACTAAATAATTCAAAAACTAAACGAATATAGATCGCGAGGCCCTCACCAACAATGCAAGAACCCACCCTAAAAATCGAGGGTTGGGGCGCCCTTCGCGTTTTTTTTGGTTTGCGATGGGTGTGCGTGAAGAGCCGTGCGATCGAGTGCTACACGTAACAACCTGCCTAGTTTTTCAAATCGATTAGGAAACTTTTTCCGTGGGGGATGAGAGCGCCGAAATTCTCGGCGACGGTTTGGCCCATGTCGGAGAGTGTTTCGCGTGTGCCCAACGAGGCGCCTTTTTGTTTTGCGGGTGTGTAGGCGAGGATGGGGACGTATTCGCGGGAATGGTCGGTGGTGGGCCAGCGAGGGTCGGGATCGCAACCGTGGTCCGCGGTGATCATCAGCAAATCGGATTTGTTCAGAGTGGGCAGAAATTTGGCGAGCCAGGCGTCGAACTCTTCGAGAGATTGGGCGAAACCTTCCACATCTTTGCGATGACCGTAGAGCATATCGAAGTCGACTAGATTGCAAAAGACTAAGCCATTGGGGCGTTGGCGAATGGATTCGGTTAATTTTTCCATGCCGTCGGCGTTGCTTTTGGTGGTGGTGTAGTCGTTGAGGCCGCGTCCATTGTAGATGTCGTGGATTTTTCCGATGCCAAAAATTGGGATGTGTTTTTCGACGAGGACGTCGAGCAGCATTGGCTCGGGTGGGTCGACGGCGTAGTCGTGGCGGCGCGGGGTTCTTGCGAAATGGCCAGGTGTGCCGGCGAATGGGCGGGCGATTACGCGACCTACGCGATGGGGGCCGTCCAGTAATTTGCGAGCGATTTCGCACATGCGATAAAGCTCGGCGATGGGGACGACGTCTTCGTGAGCGGCGATCTGGAAGACGCTGTCGCCGGAGGTGTAGACGATGGGCTTGCCGGTGCGGACGTGTTGCTCGCCTAGTTCCTTGATTATTTCCGTGCCGGAGGCGGGCTTGTTGCCCAGTGTTTGACGACCAATTTGTTTTTCGAAGGCGGCGATAATTTCCGGGGGAAATCCGCGTGGATAGACGGGGAAGGCTTGCGGGAGCCAGATGCCGGCCATTTCCCAGTGACCGGTGGTGGTGTCTTTGCCGGGGGAATGCGTGGCGCCTTTTCCGTGGGCGGCGAGAGGCGCCGAGTCCGGTGAGAGATTTTTTAGAGGCGCGATGTTGGCGAGGCCCAGGCTGAGGAGTGTGGGTAAATTTAAGGGGCGGGATTCGGCGATGTGGCCGAAGGTGTTGCGACCGACGTCGCCATAGTCGGCGGCGTCGGGGAGTTCGCCGATGCCCACGCTGTCGAGGACGATCCAGATTATGCGGTTGAAGACGGGCACTTGGCCTCGCTGAGCAAATCTGGTGAAACATAGCATGGAAATGCGTGACGGGAGATGGACCCAGGTTCCAAGTGCGAAGCAGGGCACCCTGCTACAAAAATTTAAGTACCAGAATAAAGTTAAAGAAGGACCCACCCTAAAAATCGACGATGGGGCCCTCTTCGAATATTTGTTGGTTTGTGATGCCTGCTCGGAAGAAAATTGGGGATTAATTTGGCGGAAAAATTTTGGGTATTTTATTTGTTTTTTATTTTGGATTTATTTGTGTTGCTGGAACGGAATTTGGAGTGAAAGAATAACCGTCCGCGGGAACAGGCGAATAACGGGCTCGGATACCTTCCATAGTGGTACTATGACGTATATACCACAAAATGCAGTACGGCATGCCTGCAATACCCTTTAACTGCCTGAAACTACCCCCATTCTTAGGACAACTCCGGCAGAGAATTCCTTGACGCTGTGCGCAACGGGGTGGGATAACGAATTCACGAAGCGCACTCGGCAATTTTGTAGCCCGATGCGGAGTGCTCCAAAAAATGATTTTAAATTCGGGTGTTCGTTCGGATGACGGGGTGGCTTTCCTCGTGAATGAATCGCGAGAAGTGATGAACGTAAGGCAGGCGTCGCAGTATCTGGGGATCTCTCCGGATACGCTGTACCGTTACATCACCGAAGGCGAAATACCGGCATTCAAGCTGGGCAACCGATGGAAACTTCGTAAAACGATTTTGGACCGCTGGATGGAGCGGAAGATGAGCCAGGCGCACGCGAGGCGCCGGTAGTTCGGGATTAAGCAAGGGACACGGGAAAGAGGCCGCGAATATGTTTGCACTCGGCGGACGAAAAGGTAAGCAGCTGGTGGGACTGGATATCGGTTCCAGCTCGATAAAAGCGGTGGAGCTGAAATCGACGAAAGCGGGATACGAGCTGGTGAGCTTTGGAATGGAGCCGCTGGCGCAGGATACCGTGGTGGACGGCGCGATTATGGATGCGCCGCAAGTTGCCAACGCCATTTCGAAGATTTTCGATACGCAAAAGATAAAAACAAAGAATGTGGGGAGTTCGGTCTCAGGGCACTCAGTGATTGTGAAGAGAGTTCCGCTGCCGCTGATGACCGAAGAAGAACTGTTTGACCGCATCCCGTCGGAAGCCAGCCAACATATCCCGTTCGACATCGCGGACGTGAACCTGAGTTACCAACTGCTGGAATCGATGGATTCGCAGATGGACGTGCTGCTGGTGGCGGTGAAGAAAGACAAAATTTTGAATCATACCAACGTGCTGGCGCAGGCGGGTAAGACGCCGGTGGTGGTGGATATAGATGCTTTTGGACTGCAAAACTGTTTTGAAATGAATTACGAGCCGGACGCGGGGCAAACGGTTGCGCTGCTGAACATTGGCGCGAGCGTGATGAACATCAACATTGTGCGCGGGGGCATTCCGCTGTTTACGCGCGACGTGAGCGTGGGCGGAAACCAATATACAGACGCGTTGCAAAAGGAATTGGACCTGAGCTTCGAAGACGCCGAAAAGCTGAAGATGGGCGAGAATCTGCCGAGCGTAACGGACGACCAGAAACAACAGATTTTGCGCAGCGTTTCAGACATTTTGACGCTGGAGATTCAGAAGACGTTTGACTTTTTCCGGGCTACGGCGAGCGGCGAAAACATTCAACGCATCGTGGTGGCGGGCGGAACTGCACGAGTGCCGGGGCTGGTAGATTTGTTGCGCGAAGAGTTCGCGATGCCGGTGGAAGAGTTAAACCCGTTCCGGAAAGTAATTATCAATCCGAGCCGGCATAGTGACGAACAGATTCGCGAGCTGGCACCGCGACTGGCCATCGCTGTGGGTCTAGCGCTGAGGAGCTTCGACTAACCATGATTCGAATAAACCTTCTCGGACAAACCAGACCGAAGACCGGACGCCGGCAGGTGGATACCGGGTCAGCGATGCCGGCGATCTTCCTGTTATCTGGCGTGGTGCTGGGGCTGGCGTTCCTAACTTTTCTGTATCTGACCTGGCAGAAACAGCTGAATGAAGAAAACAGCCGGATCTCGAAACTGAGCGCGGAAAAAACGCAACTGGAACAAATCAAACAGCAGGTGGATTCGTTCCAGAAACAGAAGCAGGTATTGCAGCAACGAGTTTCGACCATCGAGGCCCTGCAACGCGATCGCACCGGCGGGCAGGAATTGCTGGACATGGTGGCGAACACGGTTTCGCGGACAGAAAACCTGTGGCTGACAACGGTAACGCGTAAGGGGAATAACCTGACGTTGCAGGGCTCGTCGGCTTCGATCAATTCGGTGGCAAATTTTATAACCGCGTTGAAGCGATCTGGATATTTCCAAAAAGTGGAAATAAAAGAATCGAAGCAAGACGACAAAAACACCGCGGTACAGACCTATACGTTTGAGATTTCCGCTGAAATTACTCCGCCGCAAGCGGCGCAGACAAAGCCGGCGAATGCGCCGGCGCAAGCGGCAGCCCCCGCGAGGAAAGGGTAAGACATGACCAATCCATTGCGCGACATGTCGGTAATCGTGCAGGCGCTGGTAGCCGCGGCGCTTGCCGTGGTCATCGTGCTGATCGGGGTCTATCTGCCATTTTCTCCAGTGGCCCAGGAGCGCAGCTCGGTGGACAAGGCGGTAGACCAGCGAAAAGCTTTGAATGATGAAGTGACGCAATTGCAGGTTTACAAACAGCGCTACGGAGAATTGAAACAGCAGATGGATGCGCTTTCGAAGCAACTGGAGACGCTGAAGGCGATCGTGCCGGAAGAGAAAGAAGTGGATGAGTTCATACGGCTGGTGCAAGGTGCGGCTGCAGCGTCGAACGTAACCATCCGGAGATTCACGGCGCAGGCGGTCGTGCCGCGGGAATATCACTACGACATGCCGTTCGAGATGCAAGCGGACGGACCCTATTTCAACCTACTGGATTTTTTTGGGCGTATGAGCCGGTTGTCGCGAATTATCAACGTGGGGGATTTGAAATTTGAGGACCCCGACAAAGCGACGGGGGTGAAATACCCACTGCGCCCGGGAACGACAGTGTCTGCGGTATTCACGGCCACAACTTTTTTCACCAAGCCTGCTGATGGGAGTCCTAGTTCCGCACCTGGAGCGAAGACGCAGCCTGCAGCGGCTGGAAAGCCCTGAGCGGGAATGAGCGAACTATGCGTTCAGTGATCACACTAGTAAGCGCGATTTTGCTGACAGCGGCAGCGACGTGCTCGCATGCACAGGGGCAACCGGGCGCAAAGGTACCGGCGCCGAAAGCGGCTGCGGCCAAACCGGCGGGGACGCCTGCGGCAAAACCAGCAGTAACACCACCAGCAAAACCAGTAGCGAAGAAGCACGCGGCGACAAAATCCGCTGAAGTTGCCAGCGGGAGTTCAGCAGCCGAGCAGGGCAAAATCGCGCGACGGGATCCTTTTGAGTCTTTAGTGGGACGCCAAAAAGCGGCGTCAGATCTGAAAAATCTTCCTCCCGGGAAGGGCGGACTGCAGGTGAGCACGCTAAAGATAGACGGGATTGTGCATGGACCTAACGGAATGATTGCGGTGGTCAGCAATCCTCAACAGCGTACGTACTTCCTGCGCGAAGGGGATCAGTTGTATGACGGGCGCGTAGACAAGATTGCTATGGACGGTGTGACGTTCCATGAAGTGGGCAAGAACGCCTTTGGCAAGCCGGAGGAACGGCAAGTGAATAAGAGAATTTACACGAATGCAGGAGAAGAGCAATGAAGACGAATTGGCCGGTGGTACGGTCTGGTTTCTTGATCCTCACGAGCTTGGCCGTGGGCACAACGGTGATGCCTGCGCACGCGCAGGAAATGGCCGGGGTGACGACCACGCCGACAGTGATCTCCAGCGTTGCCATCCTGCAAAACGCATCGCAGCGAGCCAGCGTGCGAGTGGAGGGCGAAGGAAAGCTGGAAGCCCGCGCGGCGCGATTGCAAAACCCGGAACGGCTAGTGCTGGATTTCAGCGGGGCACGGTTAGGATCGCAGAAAACAGTGATCGCTGGCGCAATGGCTCCGATACTGGCAGTGCGGCTGGGACAATTTCGCGATGACGTAGTGCGGGTGGTCATTGATCTGACGGAAGCGTCGCATTTCCAGCTTTCGCATGACGGCACGGCGGTGGTGGTGGCCTTCAACGAAGCGGCGAGCGCCACTTCTGCAGGTAATACGGCAAGCAATTCGACACGCAATTCCACGAGTGCTACTACGAAGCGCTCACTTAGCGCGAATAGCGGCACAAAATCAGGGATTAACACTCCTCGGTTTGCGTTGCCAGGCGAACTGACGCAGTCCTCAGTCACCCTGGCTTCCTATCGGGAGAAGAGCGAAGCGTCGCGGCCGACGGCGAATGCCGGGCAGGCTGCGCAACAAGCGGCCCAACAGGCGAACACTGCTGCCGGGACGATGGCGCAATCGACGCAGGTTTCACCGATGGCGGCGCCTCCTGGTAAATACACGGGTGAGCCGATTTCAGTAAACCTAAAGGACGTGGACTTGCGGGATTTCTTCCGGCTAATTCACGAAATCAGCGGATTGAATGTGGTGCTGGACCCGGCGGTCAAGGGCACGCTGACGATCGTGCTGGATGAGGTACCGTGGGACCAGGCGCTGGACATCGTGCTGCAGAACAATGGTCTCGACAAACAATTGAATGGCAACGTGTTGCGCATCGCAACGCGGGACACGCTGAAGAGAGAAGCTGAGACGGAGCGCGACCTGGAAAAGGCCCAAGCGGAAGCTGTAGCTCCGGTTACCGTGACGCGGGTGCTTAGCTATGGCAAGGCCGCGACACTGAAGGATACGCTGAAGAAATTCCTGAGCGCGCGCGGAGATATTCTGTCCGATGACCGTTCGAACCAGTTGATTATTCGCGATATTCCATCAGTGATTCCGACGATCGATAATTTGATTCGGCAACTGGACCGCAAGTCGCAGCAAGTGGAGATCGAAGCTCGAGTGGTGTCCGCATCGCGGTCTTTTGCGCAGGACATCGGTACGGAGCTCGGCTTTGCCGGGTCCACGACGCACGGGCGTTCACTGTTTAGTGGTACGCCGGCGGTGGGCGGCAGCGGTGTGACCACCGGCACAGGTATACCGCCATCGCCAGTCTCGATCGGCAACTCGTCCCAGTCGGGGAATGGCATCACGTCTGGTATACCGCTAGTCACTTCACTAAGCGCAGGAGTTCCGACGAGTGGACTAGGATTCAGTCATCGTTCGCCTAACTTTGCGGTGGATTTCTTCATCACCGCGGCGGAAGCCAAGGGCGTCGGCAAACTGCTCTCGAAGCCCAAGGTCATCACGCAGAACAACGAAAAAGCGACCATCAAACAGGGAACCAAGATTCCCATCCAGACGACCATTAACAACACGATTTCCGTGCAGTTCATTGACGCGGTGCTGAAACTGGAAGTTACGCCGCAGATAACCGCGGAAGGCACGATATTCATGGACGTGCTGGTGGAAAACACGCAGATTGACTCTGGTATTCCGCGAGTGCAGGGTATTCCAGCGCTGAATACGCAATCGGCGGAAACCAAAGTGACGGTGGCCGACGGCGGGACGGTGGTTATCGGCGGAATCATTATCACTAACCAGCGCGTGGACATCACGCAGGTGCCGGTGGTGGGCAGCATTCCCGTGATCGGAAACCTGTTCAAGCGCACCAACGTTACGGTGCAATCGCAGGAACTGCTGTTCTTCCTGACACCGCGAATCATACCTGGATAAGTTCAACCGGGCTGGGCAGGCGGAAACTTTCCCGAAAGGAAGTTCATCGAGGAGACTACGGTCTCCTCGATTCGTTTTTATGAATACAGGGTTTGCAGCGAGGCGCAGCGCGTTGGTGCAGAAATTCGGCGCTCTGCAAGTTGACAGTTTGCTGGTCACGCACCCGGCGGACTGGTATTACCTGACGGCATTTACGGGAGAGTCAGGCGCGTTGGTGGTTACGCGACGAGGGACGACGCTCATCACGGATGGAAGATTTGCCGGACAAGCTAAGACGGAGACGATGGGCGTCGCGGTAGTGCAGCAAAAGGGTTCGCTATTTGAGTCTACCGGGAAGTTCCTGGCGGACAGCAAAGCAAAGAGCGTGGGATTCGAAGCGACGCAGCTGTCGGTGAGTCAGTACGGGGCATTGCGGAAGGCGGCGGGAAGAGGTTGCAAGTGGAAGCCGGTCGGCGGGCTTGTGGCGTCCTTGAGGATGCATAAGGACGCGCAGGAACTGGCGGTGATGCGCAGGGCGGCCATCCTCGCGGGCCGAGTGATGGAAGAAGCGATACCACTGCTAAAGACCGGGGTGCGGGAATTTGAGGTTGCCGCAGAGATTGAATACCAGATGCGGAAGAGGGGGGCATCGGGCGCGGCGTTCGAAACGATCGTGGCTTTTGGGGAACGAGCGGCTCTTCCGCATGCGCGTCCGACCGCCAAGCGATTGAAGAAAAATGAGTTTGTGGTGCTGGACCTGGGTGCTATACTCGCGCACTATTGCAGCGACATCACGCGCACATTTTATTATGGGAAGGCTCCGGAACGAGTCCGGCAATGGTATAAGGCTGTCCAGGACGCGCAAGTTGCAGCGATTGCGACGGTAAAAAACGGTGTTTTGTGTGGGGACGTGGACGCGGCCGCGCGGCAAGCGCTGGAGCGGCAGGGATTGGGCAAATATTTTCTGCACAGCACCGGCCACGGGCTGGGTTTAGAGGTCCATGAGGAACCGCGCATCGCGCGTGGGCAGAAGAAGCGGCTTGAAGCGGGGAACGTGATAACCATTGAACCGGGAATCTATATCGAAGGCGTGGGCGGTATACGCATCGAAGATGATGTGGCAGTGCACGCGGATCGAATAGAAGTATTGACCCGCATTACGCGGGATCTTATAGAGATTTGACGACGACAGGCATGAAGCGCAAAAAGACTTCGAAACAAGTGGCTAACAAGGCCGCCGACAGCTTTGCAAACCCCGAATTGAAGCAAATCGAGCAGCTATTGCAGTTCATGACGGAGCATAACCTTGAAGAGTTTGAATACTCACGAGGGGACCTGCGTATCCGTTTGCGCAAGCCGTCGAGCGGAGTAGTGCTGCAACAGTCGCGGAGTGGGTATACGCCTGAGATAATTGTGGCGGCTGGCGGGACGGGGACGTCGGCCAGCAGCGGTCCGCAGACATCCGTCGGAGGCGCGGACGGGCGAAGCAGCGAGGATTTACATCTGATCAAATCGCCCATCGTAGGAACGTTTTACGGCGCTCCGAGTCCGGGGGCGGAAGCATTTGTGAAGGTTGGATCACAAGTGGAAACGGGGCAGACGCTGTGCATCGTGGAAGCCATGAAGTTGATGAACGAGATTGAATCAGACGCCAGCGGCGAGGTCATACGCGTATATGTCGAAAACGGGCAGCCGGTGGAATATGGGCAGCCGTTGTTTGGCATCCGGCCAGGCAGGAAGAAATAGCCGCACCCCAGAGCCATGTTTCAAAAAATCCTTGTAGCTAATCGAGGGGAAATTGCCCTACGGGTCATCTGCGCCTGCAAGGAATTGGGCATTTCCACGGTTGCAGTGTATAGCGAGGCGGACCGCAATTCGTTGCATGTGCGCTTCGCGGATGAAGCGGTGTGCATCGGGCCGGCGCGGAGCAGCGAGAGTTACCTCAACATTCCGCAAGTGATCAGCGCGGCAGAAATCACCAACGTGGATGCTATTCATCCGGGATACGGGTTCCTTTCTGAGAATGCCAATTTCGCGAAAGTTTGCGAGGCTTCGGAAATTACGTTCATCGGCCCTACGCCGGAAATAATCGAGATGATGGGGGATAAGGACCGCGCGCGGCGGGAAGTTCGCGCGGCGGGACTGGTAACTGTTCCGGGCAGCGACGGAATTATTAACGGTGAAGAACAACTCGCTGCTAGTGCGACAAAAATTGGCTACCCGTTAATTTTGAAGGCTTCGGCCGGCGGCGGGGGGCGCGGGATGCGTATCGTACGGCGCGTGGAAGATTTGTTGGCGGCGTTTCAGGCGGCGAGCAGCGAGGCGCAGCAGGCTTTTGGCAATCCGGATATGTATGCGGAGAAGTTTATTGAGCACCCGCGGCATATCGAGTATCAAGTGCTAGGCGATCAGCATGGGCAGATTATTCATCTGGGCGAACGGGAGTGCAGTATTCAGCGGCGGCATCAGAAGTTGGTTGAGGAATCGCCGTCACCGGCGATTGATGCGAAGCAACGCAAGGAGCTGGGCGCCAAAGTCGTTAAGGCGTTGAGCAAGATCGGGTATACCAACGCGGGGACGGTGGAATTTCTGATGGATGAAGATGGGTCCATCTATTTTATCGAGATGAATACGCGCATACAGGTGGAGCATCCGGTGACAGAGCTGGTTACCGGGGTGGACTTGATCAAGGCGCAGATTCGAATCGCGGCGGGGGAACGCTTGCAGGACGCAACCGGGGAGATCCACTTTTCGGGGCATGCGATTGAGTGTCGCATTAATGCGGAAGATCCGGAGACGTTTGTGCCATCAGCGGGGCGCATTACAACTTTTCAGGCGCCGGGCGGAACGGGAGTGCGCGTGGATTCCGCGGCGCACGCCGATGCGGTGATTCCACCGTATTACGACTCGATGATTGCGAAGTTGATTGTGAAGGGCCGAGATCGCGGGGAAGCTATTGGGCGCATGAAGCGGGCGCTCGAAATGTTCGTCATTGAGGGAATCAGAACTTCAATCCCATTGCACCGGCGAATTCTTGCGGATCCGGACTTTGCGACGGGGCGATTTGATACGCATTTTATCGATCGATTGTTGGGGACTAACGGAAAATAGGTGCCGATGCGCCTTGTTCTGCCGCGACTGTATGTGATATTAGACGCAGCATTGTTGAAGATTCCCATAAAAGAATGTGCAAAGAGCCTGGTTGATGCCGGAGTGCGTTTGATCCAATACCGGAACAAGCGTGCGTCAGGGCGCGAACTGTTTGAGACTTCTCGCGAGCTTGCCACGTTTTTAAAACCCCTTGGAGTGCAATTTATTGTGAATGACCGCGCGGATGTCGTTGCGCTTGTGGGCGCTGGCGGTGTGCATGTGGGTCAGGAGGATTTGGGAGTGGAGCAGGCGCGTTTGGTGATGGGTGGGGGGAAATGGGTGGGGGTATCCACGCACAATGCGGGGCAATTCCGCGGCGCCCTGGAAACTTCGGCTGACTACATCGCGGTGGGTCCTGTTTTTGCCACGGGCTCGAAAGAGAATGCCGACCCGGTGGTTGGCATGGGGTTTGTAAGGGAGACACGCGGGGTGACGGATAGGCCCATTGTGGGCATTGGCGGGATTACGCTAGAACGAGCGGCGGAAGTGATAGAGGCTGGGGCTGACTCGGTAGCGATCATCAGCGATATTTTGGGCGCGGAAAATATGGGTAAGCGGGCGCGAGAGTATGTGGATTTGCTGGAGCGCCGCGATTCGGTGGTGTGAACAATGATCGATACGGCCGAGAGTAAAACGACTTCATCGAGCGTGGCGCGAAGCGAAGGCGGATTTGTGCGCGCCATCGGGTTGTTTGACGGCACGATGATCGTAGTGGGATCGATGATCGGGTCGGGGATCTTTATTGTGGCCGCTGATATTGCCAGGCAGACGGGATCCGCGGGCGGCTTGCTTACGGCGTGGCTCATTACGGGATTGCTGACAGTTTCGGCGGCGCTTTCTTATGGGGAGCTGGCGGCACTATTTCCGCATGCCGGGGGACAATATATTTATTTGCGCGAAGCTTACTCGCCGCTGTGGGGCTTTCTTTATGGCTGGACATTATTTCTGGTGATCCAGACGGGCACGATTGCGGCGGTGGCTATTGGATTTGCGCGCTACCTGGGAGTGTTGGCACCGGCGATCTCGCCGCAAACCTGGGTGGTGCATCCGCTGGCGATATCTTCGAAATACGCAATCAGCTTGTCGGTGCAGCAGCTGGTGGCGGTGCTGATGATCATCTTTTTGACGTTTTTGAATACGCTGGGAGTGCAGCTGGGAAAGATCATCCAGAATATTTTTACCAGCGCGAAGACACTTTCGCTGCTGGGACTGATTTTTCTTTGTGTGTTTGTGGGGCGTAACTCGGCGGCTATCAGTGATAACTTTTCGCACTTTTGGACAATTCGAGGGGCGCAGGTAATTGAGCCCGGAGCGGATTTTTTGCGTGGCTTTGTGCCAGCCGTTACCGCGGCGAGCGGGGCGTTTGGATTATTCGTGGCGTTTGGAGTGGCGCAGGTAGGATCGCTGTTTTCCGCGGATGCCTGGAACAACATCGGGTTCACGGCGGCGGAAGTAAAGAATCCCAAGCGAGATGTGGCGTTGTCGATGGCGTTTGGAACGATGATTGTCATCACGTTGTACGTGCTGGCGAATGTGGCGTATTTGTGCGCGCTGCCTTTGGCACAGATTCAACATGCTCCGGATGACCGGGTGGCCTCGGCGGCGTTGAATGCGGTGTTTGGGCCGGTGGGCGCGTCGATCATGGCGGTGGCGATTATTATTTCGACGTTTGGTTGCAACAACGGGCTGATTCTGGCGGGTGCGCGGGTTTCGTACGCGATGGCGAAGGATGGATTATTTTTTCGCGCGACGGGGAAGTTGAACAAGCGCGGGGTGCCGGCGGTGGCGCTGATTTATCAGTGCATATGGATTATTGTGCTGATTCTTTTGCGCACGCGGCACGTGGATGCGGCGGGGACGATCACGTACGGGAATTTGTACAGCGATCTGCTGGACTACGTGGTGTTCTCGGTGCTGATATTTTATGCGCTGACGATTGCGGGGATATTTGTTTTGCGCAAGAAACGGCCTGATGCGGAGCGGCCTTACCGGGCGTTTGGGTATCCGTTTGTGCCATTGCTTTATATTGTGGCCGCTTCCGCGATTATGTTTGTGCTGCTTTTGTATAAAACGCAGACGACTTGGCCCGGTTTGTTGATTGTGCTGCTGGGAGTGCCGGTGTATCTGGTGTGGTCGCGGCGGGGGAGAGCGGAGCGGGCAGTGGAATGATTTTCGGGCGGTATGTGTTTGGCGAAACGCTGCCAGGAAAAACGACTGCGGGGATAGCCAGGATTCTATTCACGAAGTGATTTTGTTGTAGGGCAAAAGGTGTGGGCAACCTACAATGTCACAGCTCCAGTCCGAATTGGCTTGAGCATTTTGGATAATCTCTTCCAGGGGGAATGCTGAATGGGGAATCCGTTATTCGCGAAAAAACCGATGAGCATGCTGCTGGCGGAATCGTCAGAAGCTGGCGCACACAGCTTGAAGAGGACGCTGGGACCTTTTCAACTGACGGCGCTGGGAGTCGGCGCGATTATTGGAGCCGGTATTTTCGTGCTTTCCGGTTTGGGCGCGCATTACGCGGGACCGGGGCTGATGCTTTCGTTCGTGCTATCCGGAATGGGGTGCGCGTTCGCGGGGCTATGCTATGCGGAGTTTGCGGCCATGATTCCACTGGCGGGCAGTGCGTATACCTACGCGTACGCCACGCTTGGCGAGTTGATCGCGTGGATCATTGGCTGGGATCTGACGCTGGAATACGCGATGGGAGCGAGCACGGTTTCTTCCGGGTGGTCTAACCACTTCATCGAACTGCTGAATATGTTCCATGTTCGAATGCCGTTGTGGCTGGCTTACGATCACTGGACGGCGCTCTCCACGGCGGAAAAGATTGTGGCGCGCCAGACGGCTTTGAGTTCGGATCCTACACTGGTGCCGGGCACGCAAGCGTTTCTGGACAAAGTCAGCGGCATCATGGCCACGCAATCGCCGGATTTGTTACAGCGCGCGCACGAGCTGATGAATGCGCCAAGAATTTTCGGGATGGAGATTGGGTTTAATTTGCCGGCGTTTATTATTGCGCTGGTGATTACCGCGATTCTGGTGGTGGGAATTAAAGAGAGCGCGCGATTTAATTCAACGATCGTGGTTATTAAGGTGGCAGTGGTGCTGTTCGTCATCGGGTTGGGCTCACGATACGTTTCTGTAGACAATTGGGGACAAGACTGGCACAGTTTTGCGCCAATGGGTTTCAGCGGGATAGGGGCGGGGGCGGCGTACATATTTTTTGCGTATATCGGGTTTGACGCGGTTTCGACTACCGCGCAGGAAGCAAAAAATCCGCAGCGTGATTTGCCGATCGGGATTATCGCGTCATTGCTGATTTGCACGACACTTTATATCGCGGTGGCCGGCGTTTTGACGGGCATGGTGCACTGGCAGGACGTGAATATCGAGGCGCCCATAGCGCGGGCGTTCATGGATCGCGGGCTAACGACGGCTTCGCACATCATTACTTTGGGGGCGCTGGCGGGGTTGACGAGCGTGATGCTGGTAATGTTGCTGGGTCAGACGCGGGTACTGTATGCAATGGCGAATGATGGGTTACTGCCGAAGAAATTTTTTGCAGCCATTCACCCAAAATTCCGCACGCCTTACAAGAACACCATCCTGGTTGGGTTGCTGGCCGCGATCGTAGGCAGCGTCACACCTATTGATGATATCGGGAAGATGGTGAATATCGGAACGCTGCTGGCGTTTGTGATTGTGTGCATCGCGGTGATGATTTTGCGCAGAACCAATCCGGAACAGGCGCGTCCGTTTCGCACGCCGTGGGTGCCGCTGGTGCCCATTCTGGGGATTCTTTTTAACGGCTACATGATGTACAAGCTTGGGTGGGTGAATTGGGCGCGGTTGATCGTGTGGCTGATGATCGGGCTGGTGATTTATTTTGCGTATAGCCGGCATCATAGCCGGGTAAGTAATCCGGAGCGAGCCGAAATTCCCAATCCCTAGAATATGCTTTGACCTGTTGGTCACATCCAACTTCCAGTTCAACAACAGCAGCGTGTGATGACGTACCGTGCTCCTGTGTTTGGTGGAGTTTTGCGTGACCGGATGCGATGCCAGGCTTTAGCGCGTTCTCATAGAGCGCGAAAGTCAGGTAAAGTGTCTGAGTCTACCCTTGCCGATGAATCCTCTCGCTTCCAGTTTGAAAATGTTTTGGCGCCGGCTATCCGGCTTTGACATTGTTGCGCTTGTGATTTTTGTGTTGGGCGCAGCGGTTACCATTGCAGAGATCAGAGGGAATATCGCCAATTTCGTGAAATTTTTGGCGGTTCTGTGCCTGTTTTACTTGCTCTTTCGCTTTATAGGGTGGTGGCGGTCGCGACTGCTGTGGAGTTTGCGCAACCGGCTGATTGTGGCGTACCTGTTTATCGCGTTGGTTCCCATTTTACTGATTGTTACGTTGGTCGCGCTGGCGGGGCGAATTTTGTATTCGCAACTGGGCGCTTATCTGCTTTATGAAGATATCCAGACGCGGATTAATACCGTCGCGGATATGGCTGAGCACATTGCCGCGGCGCACGGGCCGCCGACAAGGGGGAACAGCGAAGAGGAGTTAGAGCGGACTCTGGCTTGGCAATCGCATGTGGTGCATGACCGTGAGCTGCCCAGATTAGAAATTACATTTTCTGATGACCCGACGCTGCTGGGTAAAGTCGCGCGCGGGGGAGAGTCGTTCGCGGGATTTCTGCAGGAAGAGGACAAATTATCGCTGGTGAGCCTCCGCGCGATTCACGGAAAAGAGGGCATCAGGGTTGTGCAGTTACGAGTTCCGGTTACGCCGGAACTACTTTCCGCCATCGCGCCGGACGTGGGCGCGATTCAATTGAATCCGATGCGGAAAATTTCAGGCGGGGATCAACAGACGGCGATTTACCGGTCGGCAGACGAACGGTATGCAGCTGGTGTCCCCATAAACGCGCGGGCGCGCGTGTTGCAACCGCAGGGTTTCTGGATCGATCCGGCGGTTGGCGTGGTGTCGAGGCTTAATTCGGTTTACGTTGGGCGCGACGGCACGGTGGAGTATGACCGGCCGGTTTTGGCGGTCACCAATGCGCGGCCGTCGCGGTTGAGCGCGCGCATATTTAATTCGCTTGGGGAGCTGCGAGATTCGTACTTGCTGCTGTTTATTATTGTGGGCATGGTGTTCCTGCTCATCGAGCTTGCAGCGCTAATTACGGGGATCAGCATGACGCGCACGATTACCAGGGCCGTCGCGGACCTATACCAGGCGACGCAATACGTGCAGTCCGGGGATTTGACTCATCGCGTGAGGGTGGACCGGCGCGACCAGCTGGGAGTGCTTGGTGAATCGTTTAATTTGATGACGGGGTCGATCAGCGGGTTAATCGAGGAGCAAAAACAGCGGCAGCGATTGGAGAACGAGATTTCCATCGCGCGTGAGGTGCAGAACCAGTTGTTTCCGAAGCGGTTGCCGTCAGTTCCGGGAGTGGAAGTGGAGGCAATCTGCAAGGCGGCGCGGTCGGTGAGCGGCGATTATTATGATTTTATTCAGCTGACGCCGACGCATATTGCGGTGGCGATTGCGGACATCTCCGGGAAGGGAATTTCGGCGGCGTTGCTAATGGCCAGTTTACAGGCGGCGCTGCGGAGCCAATTGTTGATGGTCGGGAGCGAACATCTGGGAACGGATGAATTGGTTTCGCGGCTGAACAAGCATCTGGTGCGCAATACCGCGGACGATCGCTTTGCGACGTTTTTTATTTGCGTATACGACAGTGCGACGCGGACCTTGCGGTATACCAATGCGGGGCATTTGCCATCGTTTTTGCTGAGCCAGAACAATGCGGTGCGGCTCGATAAGGGAGGCATGGTGTTGGGCGTTTATGAGGAATGCACCTACGAAGAAAACTCGTTGATGGTACCGCGGGATGCGGTGCTAGTTGGGTATAGTGACGGATTGGTGGAGCCGGAAAATGTGTATGGGGAAGAGTTTGGGATTCGACGGTTGCAAGAGGCGGCGGTGCGGGTACAGACGTCGTCGCCGAGCAGTGTGGCGCTGTCGTTGATGACGGCGGCGGAGGAGTGGGCGGGGAGTGCGGAACAGGCGGATGATATGACCGTGATTGTGGCGCGGATGAAGTAAAAGAAAAAAGTAAGACCCAGGTTCAAACTTACGAACCTGGGCATCCTGCGATAGGCTTTACGATTTGTGTGCTGAAGGGTTGAAGTTGTCGTGAGCGACGCGGGCGGTTTTCTTCGCGAAATCGTAGGTGGCTCGGAGATTGCCCCCGAAGAACCAGACCTTGCCATTCACGTCTTTCTCGAGCAGTACTTTTCCATCGGTGTTTTTGAATTCGCAGTGGATGGTAATGGACGTGGCGCCGGCAACAGTGGTCACCCGGCGGGCGCGTTCGCTACCTGCCTTGAAACCGCGAATCGTGCTGTGGAGAACTATGAGGTCAGGAGCATTCGGGGCTCTGCGGTCCCCATCGCGATACACATGTTCAAAGCCGCCCTGCTTTTCTAGCTGGCGAACCAAATTCTCATAAAGCGAAATCTGGAACTCGGCGGGCAACTTGATTTCGTCGGAGCGGATCATCTCCACCTGAATCGCAGATGCCTTGGTTTTGACTGGCTGAGACCCGCCGGCAGATAAAGGACGCGCGGCGAAAGCCAGAGCAACTATCGCTAAGCACAAAGTTGCGTTCGAATAGCTTTTCATTGTTTTGGCTCCTTCGATGAATTGGCCGAGGCAGGCGCCGCCGTTCGTTCCTCTACAACCGTGGTATGCGCGCCTTGGGCGAGCAGTTCTTTCTTAATGGGCTCGGCGCCGCCGGCTGGCAGCGCAAAGATGACGCCGTGCAAGGCGCCATTTTCATCGCGATAGCGAAGCGTCAAAGTGTCGAACTTGGTGCGAAACAGCGCCAAAAACCGGCCTGATCCATACGGTGCGGCCATGCTGAGGGTGCTGACGGTCTTTCCCACTGCCGCTTGGGTGTCTTCGCCGGTGACCACATCTTCGATGTCGGCCGCGTTTAGGTCCGAAGTTTTCTTGCCGTAGCTGAAATGCAACTTTCCGCCCTCGACGTTGAGCCTGCCTTTGGCGTCGTCCTTGACGCCGGTAAGACCGGTGAGCGCGATAGCATTGTTGGCGGGCTTGGAACTCTGCTGGGCGTCGGCAGCGCAAGTCGCAAGTGCTGCGAATGCCAGGGCCATCGCGAATGAAACAAGAAACTTACTTCGCTTCATATCTCCTCCTTCATCAAAACAATCGATGCCTTCGAAGCGCGACACCCGCACACGAAAAACTTCGCCAATTGGCGAAAATAGGGCCTGCTGTCAGACGCTGCGTATCTGTAGATGCGATACCTAGTTCGCAGGATATACGCCAGTGACTGCCAGGGACGACTTTTTGGACGCTTTAAGATCGACTGCTAGTGCGCGGGAGTCTATCACTTGTTATGCGGACGGCATAGCACTTCATCAACGGGAGGGGGTTGGCTGCACGTATAGGGACGGAAATTTGGGGGACGTGGGCTATACTGGCTAGCTTTCGAAAATAGTTGGGCGTGGGAGGAGAATGTCGCTTCGCAATCGAGTGGCGCTGATAACTGGAGGAAGCCGCGGGATCGGACGCGGAATCGCGACGCGGCTGGGACAGAATGGCGCGCGGGTGGCTATCGCGTATCGTTCAAATAAGGCGGCGGCGCAGCAGACTTTGCGGCAAATCCAAGCGGTCGGCGTGGAATGCGTGGCGGTGGAGACGGATATTTCGGATCCGGCGCGCGCGGGGCAGTTGGTGAAGACGGTGGTGGAGCGTTTTGGGCGGCTCGACATCGTGGTGAATAACGTAGGGGATTTTAAGTGGGGCACGGTATCGGAGAGTTCTCTGGAAGACTGGCACGGAATTTTTTCTTCCAATTTGTTTACGGCGCTTTATGTGTGCAGGGCAGTGCTGCCGCACATGCGCAAAGGACGCTGGGGACGAATTATAAATTTGGGTGCGGTGGGCGCGGAACGAGCATTTGGGCAGGCGAAGATTTCGGCTTATGCGGCGGCCAAAGCGGCGGTGGTGGCCTTATCGCGTTCGCTGGCGCTGGAAGAAGCGAAAAACGGAATTACGGTGAATGTGGTGAACCCTTCGAGTATTGATGAGAATGAGCTGACGCTGAGCGAGGCGCGCAGTATGCGAGATGCGCGGTTTCCCATTGGGCGCCCGCCTACAGTAGAAGATGTGGCCGCGACGGTGGCGTTTTTTGCATCCGAAGAAGCTGAATACGTCACCGGGCAGGTGATGAACGTCAGCGGCGGGTGGATGCTTTAGCCGCGTAACGAAGTAAACCAATCATGAAAGCACTTACCGCAGCGGAAATGCGCGAGGTCGACCGACAGACCACGGCGCGTTTTGGCATTCCCGGATTACAGCTGATGGAGTCCGCAGGGCAGCAGGTTTGTGAGGTGATCCTGCGATCGCTTGGCAGCGTCCGCGTGGCGGAATCGAGGCATGGATGGAAGATTTCAATCTTGTGCGGGAAAGGGAGCAATGGCGGGGACGGGTTGGTGGCGGCGCGTCATTTGAAGGCGATGGGTGTGGAGGCGAAAGTTTATTTTTTTGGGGATCCCGCGAAATTGACGGGCGATGCGAGCGAGAATTTTCAGCGGTGGAGAAATACTGGCGGCACAGTGAATGTGGTAGGCAGCGAGAGTGAGTGGGAAAAAATTAGCGGGGCGATCGCGAGTTCCGAGGTGATCGTGGATGCGTTGCTGGGGACCGGCTTGCATGGGGCGGTTACGGGGATTACGGCTAGAGCGATTACGGCGTTGAATGAGCTTTCGAAGAATGCTACGGCCGTGCGTCCCAGCCTGATTATCTCGGTGGATATGCCTTCGGGGTTGCCTTCGGATGGGGAAGCGGCGGAAGGGCCGGTTTTGCGCGCGCACCAGACGGTGACATTCACGGCGCCCAAAATTGGACAATTGCTCAGCGTTGATGCGCCGTGTACTGGCGCGTTGGAGGTGCGGCCAATAGGTTCGCCAGCGGAGTTGGTGGAAGAGCTGGGGAAAGGCGAGCTGCGATGGGCTTCGGCGGAAGAATTCGCGGAATTGCCGCTGGTGCGCGCGGCGGATTCCAACAAGGGAACCTTTGGTCATGTGTTGGTCGTGGCCGGGGCGCTCGGAAAGAGCGGAGCGGCGGCGCTTGCCGGGCGCATGGCGGTGCGAGCGGGTGCGGGCCTGGTGACGATTGCGACGCCAGCGGTGGTTCTGCCGATGGTGGCTGCGGCTCAAGCGGAATATATGACGGTGCCGCTGCAGGCGACGCGCGCTGGGACAGTGGCGCTGAAAAATGTGCAGGGTGGTCGGTGGAAGAAAATTGAGAAAGGGAAAAGTGTACTGGCGATTGGGCCGGGATTAGGAACTGAAGCGCAAACGCAGCGATGCATTCGAATGGTGGTGCGCTCCACGGAGCTGCCGGTGATTCTGGATGCCGATGGTTTGAATGCGTTTGACGGGCGTGCCGACGAGTTGCGGCAGCGGAAAAGCAAATTCTTGGCGATTACGCCTCATCCGGGTGAGATGGCGCGGCTGCTGGGTAAATCGACACGCGACGTTCAGGGTGACCGGTTGAAGGCGGCGCGGGAAGCAGCCAGGCGATGGAACGCTCATGTCATTTTGAAGGGCTTCCATACGTTGATTGCGGATCCGGAGGGACAAGTTTTTGTAAATACCGCTGGAAATGCTGGATTGGCAAAAGGCGGCACCGGCGATGTGCTTACGGGGCTATTGGCAGCGCTCACGGCGCAGTTCAAAACCGGGGAATGGCTAAGGGTACTGGCGCTGGGCGTGTATTTGCATGGGTTGGCGGCAGACATCGGTGTGACGAGAATGGATGCGTCGGGGTTGATTGCCGATGATGTGATTTCCTTGATTCCCGAGGCGCGTTTGAAACTTCTGCGGGAGCTGCAAAAGATTGGCTGAAGAGGTGATTACGCGTTCGGCGGAAGAGACGACGAGTTGGGGGCGCCAATTTGCCGCGCGATTGAAGGCTCCGATTGTGGTGTTGCTTAACGGGGAACTGGGCAGCGGGAAAACTACCCTGACGAAGGGGATTGTCTCCGGACTTGGAGCGGCGAGTGAGGAAGAGGTAACCAGTCCGACATTTACCTTGGTGCATGTTTATGGGCAGTCGGAGCGGGCGGTTAGCAAGGTATATCACGTGGACCTTTATCGCATTGAGAATTTTCATGATTTCGAGACACTTGGGATGGAGGATGTTTTCGAGCAGCCTGGAGTGTTGATCGTGGAATGGGCGGAGCGGTTTCCGCTGAAGTCGCCGTGGCCGCAAATACGGGTGCGATTGGAGCATCTGGATGGCGACAGACGGCGGTTGACGGTAATGTCTGAGGCTGACGCTTATTTGTAGCTAACTCTCTCGCTACGCGTAAATCCCACCTTCTTGCGATGCCCGGCTGCCGGGCTAGACTGGGAACAGTCCCTTCTGGTGGACTGCATGGCAAACCTGTCTCTGATGCCTATTGCGACGGAAGCGGCGCGAACGGAACTGAAAAGATACAACGTCACCATACCGATGGGATCGTTATCCATTGGAGTGGATAACATTCACCATGACGTTTTCTTGAGTCCGAAATTCGCGCAGGCGGCGCGCGATTATTTGTTTGACCTGATGCGCCAGAATACCAAGGCGGCGTATTTTCCTGGAATTGAGCTGCGACCCACCCGCGGGCCGGACAGCGCAGCATACCGCAAGCTCCTCGTAGAACTGCTCCAAAGCGGGCTCACGCAGGCGAAATACCACAAAAATATCGAGATGGATTTGTTGTTCCGGTTGACACTGCTGAAATTCCTAATGGCGGAATTGGGTAATCAATTCGCAAATGTCATTCTGGAAGGGAAGGCGTGGATCCGGCAGCGTGGGGAACACTTTGAACGCAGCCAACAAGCGCACGTTATTAAGGCGCGGCTCTCAGAATTGCAATCAGCGCGCAGGACAGTGATTCGGACGGTGGGTCAGCAGGTGGCGCAGATCCACGTGGATGTGGAAGAGAATGTGATTTCGAAGGCGCGGCGGGCGTTGTTCGGGGATGATTTCGCACCGCTGTACGAGATGTTGAAGAACCGGCTGATTTTCCTCGATGGCGGTAAAGACGATACTTATTTTCTGGATCACTACGTTCTTTTAGGGAACTACACTCGGGACCCCGACCGCTTCGAGAGGATCGATACGCTGTTCCTAGAACTGCTGCGAAATGCGGGGCTGGCCATTGAACAGAAGCCGGCGCACGTGGAAGCGAAGCAGGAACTTGAACAACTGCTGGAGCAGACGCAGGTGACGCGGAATGATTTCAGTAGCCTGGAACTGCAAGCCGGCGCGCTGCGAAAGAAGCTGGAGCGCGGTGATGGATTCATGAACAAAATCCTGGGCTCGGCCGATCCCTCGGACTTACGAGCGTCGCTGACAGATATTGAGTCGCGATTGAAATATCAGGAAGGGAAGCTGGAGCAAATGGCTCCAAAGATAGATGCGGCCAGGGAGAAGGTTGATTTTTGGGACAAGGAATTTCAAGGGGACCTGGGCGATTACCTGAATAATCCGGACAACGCCAAACTGTTGTTTGATGCATCTGGCGCGGATGCCGCGGAACGGGCAAGACTGCTCTCGAAGCTAGTGGAAAGACTGGAGCAGCAGGACATTCTTTATCAGATATTGGCGGGTTACGAGATTCGTTCGCTGGCGTCGGACTACAGCCCGCCGGTGCACTTGCAGCAACTGCGCAAGGCGGTGGTATCGAAGGAAGAGTTGAAGCGCGTGGAACAAGTGCTGAAGCATGTTCCGGCGCGAAAGCTTTCATTGAAGCCGATCGAGGACCTGTCCAAGAAAATACATCGCTACTCACGGGAAGAAGTGCAGGGATTGGTGCTGAAGTTTGCCGGGGATTTTATGCGCTTGCGGCGGGATTTGCGCAACGCGGAACATTTGATGACGTGCATGGAGCGCATTCACCCGGTCACTACCGAGCAAATACGGGAATTATCGCGATTGAATAATAAGTTGTACGAATGCGTGCTGCAGGAAGAAGAGAAACCCAAGCAGGACCACGTCGTGTCGCACGTGATTATTAAGGCGGATGTGCGCGGATCGACGAAGATGACACAAGATTTGTTGGCTCGGGGGTTAAGCCCGGCGTCGCACTTCAGCCTGAATTTGCACGAGCCAGTGAAAAAACTGTTGGACCGTTATGCGGCGAAAAAAGTATTCATTGAAGGCGACGCGATTGTGCTGGCGATCTTCGAAACGGAAGCGACATTGACGTACGCGCGCGCGGTGGCTAAAGCTTGCATTCTGTCGCGGCAGATTTTATCGGTGTGCGGGACGTACAACGAGCGGGCGGCTGCGAATGATTTGCCGGCTATTGAGCTGGGCGTGGGAGTGGCGTACCAGGGATCGGCGCCAACGTACTGGACGGATGGCGACTCGAAAATAATGATTTCGAAGGCGCTGAATTTGTCTGATCGGTTGTCAGGATGCGCGAAATTGGCGAAGCGGCTGCTTACGAATCAGACCTCGGATTTTTCGGTATTTCAATTTTTAACGGCATTGGAAGGGGCGTCGTCGGAAGAGCTGGACGAATTCCTGGTGCGCTACAACATGAACGGCATCGAGCTGAACGAGGAAGGATTTCAGAAATTGAGCGAGGAGATATCGCTGGATTCAATTGAGACCAAGCTGGAAATGCCGTGGGGAAAAGAGAATGTGACGTTGTTTTTTGGCGAAGTGCCGATGGGGGAGTCGGTGGAATTGCTAGTGTTACGCAAGGGATTCGCACGGCAACTGCTGGCGGATGGAAAAGTAGGCGAGCTGTCGTCGCATCCTTATTATGAGGTGTGCACCAGCGGGGACCTGTATGAATTGGTGGCGGCATTGATACGCAGCCAACAGGTCGCGGCGGTTTGACGGTTGGGGATTGAAATGGGCTGCGATTGCTCGTGAAATGAGCGCCTTCCTTAAGTAGCAAATACCGCAAAACAATTTAGAAAGCTGCTAAGGGCGTGGCAGAATGTGCCATGACTTGGAGCGATATTTACTGGGTATTAATTGGTGTTGCGCCGCAAACGGTCGCGCACGATGTTCGACATTGGATTGCGCAGCTGGGTGCGGTGGGATTGATACCGTTGGGGCTGCTGGATGCTTCGGTAGTGCCGATTCCAGGCAGTATGGATGTGCTAACCATTGTGCTGGCGGCGCGGGATTCGAAGTTGTGGTTTTACTATGCGGGGATGGCGACACTGGGGTCGGTGATCGGGGCGCTGGTGACGTTTCGGCTGGCACGCAAAGGCGGCAAAGAAACATTGAAGAGGAAAGTTTCGGCGGCGCGAGCGGAAAGAATCATAGAAATTTTTTCGCGGTGGGGATTCTGGTCGATTACGATAGCGGCATTGTTGCCGCCGCCGGTGCCGATGGTGCCGTTCGTGATTGCCGCGGGAGCCACACAGTATTCCACGCAGAAATTTCTCGTGGCGCTGACGTTGGGGCGGGTGATTCGGTATAGCTTGTTAGCGTTGCTGGCGGCGCGTTATGGAAGACAGATAATAAATTTCATAGCGCATCCTGCACACCCGTATCTGTATGTGGCTTTCGGAGTGGCGGTGGTAGTCGGGGTGATTGCATTTGTAGCGCTGTCGGCGCGAAAAAAGAAACGCGTACGCGCTTAGAGTTTCATGCAAAGCGGGGAATTGGCGCGTAGACCGGAGGCCGAATCGTGGTGGTCTATACTCCATGAGGAGGCGAAAATGGTCCGGTGACTGTCGCGGCCTTCAAAGCCGCCGATTCGGCCCTTCGCGGATCGAATGGTGGGTTCGACTCCCACACGCCTCCGCCAATAAATAGCTAGTAAAAATGCCAAAAATACCAAACACGTCAGATCGCGACCGTCTTGGGAAGGCACATGATATTTGGGTGCCATCCACATCATTTATTCCAACTTCGCGTACTCTGCCTTGGCTTGCTTCAAGATGGGAATGTCTGGGTCGGCATCTTTCCAGAGCGTGAAAAAGTCCTGGTATGCTTTGCGCGCTGCATCCTTGTCTGCAGTCATGGCCTTGGCCCGCCCGAACTGCAGGTGTGCAAGCGCGCCTAGGACGAAGTTGGCCACGATGCCGCGATGGTCAAACATTTTTTGGAACTCTGCGGCCGCTTCTTGTCCTTGTCCCGCCTGCAAATAGGCTTCGCCCCTGACGTAGACAGGATAAAGTGTTCCGCATGCTTGAGCTTGCGGGTAGGGTACGCCCAGCTCATAAGGGGATGCCACCTCAAGAAGTTCAAGCGCTTTCCGAGAATGCATGCGGTTGAGTTCAATGGCCGCGCGAATGGTGGCTAGCCAATAGCCGTTCAATGTCGTGTGCTTTGGGAATTCCCTATGCAACTCCTCCGCCATTGCCTGAGCTCGTGCCGTGTCACCTGACCGTGCCAGTGCCAGGGCTGCCAAGGTTTGCAGTGACCCGGAGGATGCGAGAGTGAGTGCTACCTTCACCTGCTCTCGCGCCTGCGAGGGTTTACCAACCTCGACTTCGCGCAGCGCGGCGTTCAACAACCATTGAGCGGCAGCCTCCTTCTGCTCATTGCCTTTGGCAGCCTCCGCCGCCTGCCGAGAGAATTCACGGGCTTTCCGCAGATGCCCCGCGTAGGCATGGGTGTCTGAATAAATCGAGAGCAGCATATCTTCTGCTCCGGGTTCACCTTTGGTTTGAGCTAACTGCCTTTGCATCTCTGCGCCGTCGTCCCCTAGGAAGGCGACTATATAGCGGACAGA
>DASYJM010000199.1:0-6643 GCA_035996445.1 Candidatus Acidiferrum sp.
GCGCCTCTGCTTGGTCCGTCCGGCTCTCCTTCGAACTAATCGCAAATGATCAGACCGCGCAAGCGGTGGCTGCTGGACTTACCGATGAACAGCTCAATTGGCAGCCGGCTCAGGGCTCGTGGAGCGTGGGACAGTGTCTTGAACATCTCTGCATCACGAACGAAGCCTATCTAACGTCGATTTACGCCGCACTCAAAGGGAAGCCGGATTCTTCGGTCGAGCAGATCACTCCCGGATGGTTCGCTCGCTGGTTTATCCGCAGCTTTGTTGAACCCTCGCCGAACAGTAAGCGTGTTTCCGCTCCGCCCAAAATCAGACCGGCAGCGCACGTCGACCATACTGTTCTCGAGCGATTCCTGTCCGAGAACAGATCCTGCCGCGAACTCTTCGTCCGGACGCGTGGCAAGGATGTAAATTGCATTCGCTTTTGGAATCCTTTTGTCCCGGGAGTTCGATTTACGGTCGGTACTGGATTCGAGATCATTGCGGGCCACGAGCGCCGTCATCTACTGCAAGCAGAACGAGTACGGGACTCGGTGAAGTTCCCGGTTGGTTAAGCTCGCGATTACAGCTAAACGCTTTTGCCCAGACAACACGCCGTTTGCTCTTTCCGAAGTTGAATACGTCGACTGGCGATTCTCCGTGAGCCTCTCCAAACAGCACCAACATTCACTTTTCCGGTTACTGCTGCCAGCTCAACCGGTCGATGCAACACTTGCTTGAAGTTTACTCGCAGGAGTTTGGAATCCTAAAGTTTTTCTTGGACGCTGATATCCATCCCTTTTAGACGACGCCGTCTAAGTAAACCAGCGTCAGCCTTTGCAGGGCCTCAGGGTCTTGGAGCAATGGTTCCAAGTCAAGAGAGTGCCTCTCCGATTCAAGTGTCTGCGGCAAAACGAACAGAAGTAAAACGAGGACGGCCAAAGTGCTCTTTATGATTCGGTTCCAGGGCAACCGAGTTGTCTGTACCCAAAATCAGTAAGTCCAAATAAGTCGCCTACCATACACCTGATTTCCGGGTCGAATCCCTTGCGCCGCCTCCGGTGGAGCTTCGTTTGGTGCAGATCATATTTTGGCAAAGCGCAACGCAGATGTCTGGTTAGCCGTCGCTTTCGTATTTGCTCCGAAAGACGAGGTACGTAATGTCGTCGGATTGCCGCGTTGCTCCCACAAACTCATCCACAGGTTTCATCAGGAATTGCAGACTTTCTTGAGCATTCAGCATCGGCAATGCCCGAATGACGCTGCTCCAGCGATCGCCGCCGAATTCTTCGTATTGGTCATTGAAAGCTTCGATCACCCCATCCGTATAAAAAATCAAAGCGTCGCCAGGTCGCAATTCGACAGAACCCATCTCGTAGCTGATCGGACAATAAATTCCCAGGGGCATTCCCCCTACTTCAAGTTTTTCAAGCAAGCCCTCCGAGCGTCGAAGAATCGGAGCATTGTGACCGGCGTTGACGTAGCTAAGACGCCGTGTTTGCGGATCGTATTCGGAAAGAACCGCCGTCGTAAACCGCTGCCCACCCTGACTGTGCGCACACGCATAACGATTGAGGCGCGCAACGAGGTCCACCAGCGGCGCGCCTTCACCCGCGATAGTTCGCAGGCTCGCTTGCAGCGTGGCCATCAACAGCGCGGCAGGAATACTCTTGCCCACCACATCCGCGATGACCACCATCAGCTTGCCCCCGGCCTCATCGGGATTCAGAAAAAACGCGTCGTAATAATCGCCCGCGACAGAGTTTTGCGGCCGCGTGGCAAAAGCAATGTCAGCTCCCATCACTTCCGGCGGATGCGCGGGAACCAGCCAGGACTGAATCTCCCGCGCGATTTCCAGGTCGCGCTTCATCGTCACCTTGTCGGCCAGTTCGAGTAGCAGCAGAGCAAAAAGAAGCACGCCGCCGAACAGTTCGAAGCGGGTCAGGACCAGCAGTACCAGCGCCATCAGCAGAAGAACCCGCCGTACGGGCGTCAACTTCACCAGCAGAGCCCAGAAGAATTGTTTGCCGACATGTAGCGGGCGGCGCCAACGCGGGAGCTTGTGGATCCTTTCCCAGTCGACGTCACGGCCATAGAAGCCATAACCGGCGCGGGCGTCGGCCGCAAATTGCTTCCAGAGGTCGTCGATCTGGCGTCCTTCGCTGATGTGCTGCCAGAAGTTTTTCACGCGGCCCCTAAAGCCGACGCGGACATTTGCTGTAGATGGCTGGGAGACAGACCTCATCGTAAGAGAAACACAAGAGGAGCATATGAAGCCGCGAAGACTTTGTCGAGGACACAAATCCCATAAGCAAACATTCGACGGAGTGGCTCCCGCACTAGATCCCGATTAGTTCGTTACCGGACTGATTGGCGCCGTCTCACCGATTCTGGGTTAATTCTTGTAGCTGCGGCTGAAATAACCCATCATGGATCCAATGATGGATATTTGAGGCAATTAGTGTCCCGTGGGATTACGTGGAAGTCGGTACATGATTGCCTAGCCTTCTGGCACCAGTGCGGCTACTTGCTTGCCACCCAATGTCCCAGAAACTTTAAAGTTACCTACAGGGCCAGCCCCTTGGTAGAAGCCTTCGACGTGCAACGTGCCACCGGCGGTTCCGAGACCGCTGACGACCAGATCTGCCACGAACGAACTGTCTGAGAAGAACGCCCAAGTGACAGTTCCATTCACGACTACATCCGTCGCAAACCTACAGTTCGTGAGAGTTGATCTCCACGGATCAGTACTGAAATCTGTGTGAAATATACCCGCCCTTAGCCCTACTCCGTCCCCTGAACCAAGATAGCTGCGCTGCATAGCATCGGTGGCTGCAGCAACGCTCACCGTGACTACTTTACGCTCCGCTATGCCAATCTGGTTCCCGCCGTTAGGGTCGACTTCCGCAGGCCGAGCCTGACTTGCTAACAATGGAAATCGGCCAACGGCAGGAAATATTGCAGCGGGAGCATTTGCACAACTCGTATCATTGATTTGCCGAGTCTCGATAAATTGATTCATCAGCTTGATGGCGCACAGAGAATAATTTAAGGTTTCATGACCCGCCTCTGGGATCTTCACCGAAACGCTGTTTGGAAAAAGATCCGCGACTTTATTGGTCTCTTCAAGCGGGACCCGATTATCCAAATCCCCCTCCAGGACCAGCGTCGGAACGTGCGGGTAGATAGCGTGATGTGGAGTGGCCGAGGATGGGTCGGGATTTTGCCACGACAGGCATCTTTTTCCAAAGTGGCTGAACAGTATCCCCGTTGCGGCGCCTTTCGAAAAAGGCGCAAAAAGACCCTGCGGAAGCGCCGATACTGCCTCCGTGTACTCCTCTGTACGTTCTGAGAGGGGATCCGACCAATCCCAAACCTGCTCAGCGTTGACACAGCCCGTTGCATAAAAGGCACCCGTAGAGACAAATGTTGGATCCCCAGAGTCACCTTCCAAGGTTGAAAAGCCCTCTGCTGCCAAACGCAATAACGGAGTCTTATCGCCATGTTCTAACGCTGAACCCGCTGCCAAGACCTCCCCAATGCCCGCGTAGTTAAAGAAATAACTGTGAACTACGTCATTTAGCAGAGCCTTATCATCCACTCGTACGTGTATGAGGTTGCCGCTGGCGTCATGTGCGTCCCCTTCGAACGGATGCATCCTGATGCCTTCAACAAGATCGTCGAATTCGCTTTGCGGGTGACGATGATCGATGGAGCACGTCGGAGAGCGTAAACAATCGAGGCTCACCACTCCCCGATCACTGTTTGTCCGGAAATGTTCGATCGCAAACGGTTCTAAAGCGGGCGTTCCGAACGGTGCGTCAAGGACCACAGACCGTAGGTGCTGGCCAAAGCGGGTGGCGTAAGCGCTCGCATCAAGACCTCCATACGATGCGCCTAGGTAGTCCACCAAGTCGTACCCTAGGGCAGCGCGCACCGCATCAGTATCTTTAGCAATGTCAGCGTCTCCGTACAAACTGGCGGCGCCTCGCAATTGCTCTGCACAGTCCGCCAGCGAATCTTCGAACGGCTCCGTGCCATGTTGTAGTTCTTTGCAGTCGATAGCAGCAGACAGCCCTGTACCCCGGTCATCGATGAGGAGCAGGTCGTGTATGTCCAAGTTTGGTCCAAATAAGAACTGCGCGTAACTCTGAAATGCAGTGGTTGAAATTCCTGGACCACCCAAATTCATAAGTATCGCGCTCTGGGCAGCGCCTGCACTTGAGTGCAGGAAAAGAGTGAAATAAATCCCAATTTTGGGACCCTTGGGATGCTCGCGGTCAAGCGGTACGTTGACGTATCCGCAGACCGCTCCGACAGCGTCTGACGGGCAGACGGCCGTCACTACATCCGACGAGGCCGAAGCCGGTAGCGTGGGGGCATGGCCGGCCAATGTAACGGAAGGCCGCGACAAACCCGATCGTTGAGTTAGTCGATTCTTAGCAGGGTTGGAAGGGGCACGTTCTTGCGCCGCTCGGACCAGCTTGGGTGTCATGGCCACAAACAGGAAAACTAACATCACACGAATGAGTTTCACAGCCCCTCCGAACTGACGCCAAAATCGTTCGAACAAGATTTGAAATTCCCCAAAAAGGTTTGGTAACCAACGACACTTCGGACCCATTACGCACGCAAGGCTCCAGGAGCGCCCAGAGCAATTGTATTTAACGAAACAGACGGATAGGATGTGGCTCCGTCCTTATGCGTCGAACAAAGCTTTGATAAGCCAAGTCACTCCGCCAGACCGAGAGCTGCGGCGCAGGTCGGTGCTGGTTGATCGATTCGTCGCGGCTGGCCCTTCGCAATCAGGTAAGTGACCATAAAGTGCGCATTGACCGAGCCTACATTCCGCACATAATGCGACTGTGTGTTCTCTGTCAGGGCGTCCCCTGGGTTGTAGACTGTCTTGTTGCATTTCGAGTCGTACCACTCGATTGACCCCGAGATCACGCTGCTCAACAGGATGCCCGGGTGAGAGTGCCAGCCAGTGTGGCCGCCTGGGGCGTAAACGACATCCTGAACAATTACGTTCGATGGGCCGCTGGTGAATACGTCTGCCGTCCATTCTTCGTCGCGATCCTCACTTTCCTCGGAAGTTATGCCTACGGCTGGAGGCAATTCTACGAACACATGCTCCCTTATTTTTTTGTTGTCTGTGCCGGTAGACAGTATCGTGCCAACCAGCAGTCCAACGATAGGTGTTGCATGAACGATTGTGGCGATGACGCCGGTAATCGCAACTGTAGCAATGACGAGTCGAGTCTTAATTCCCATGAGTACTTCCTCCGTATGAAATTCTTGTTTGTTAACTTGGCCGGTAATCAGCGGGGGGGGTGATAAATTCAACGGGAAGGTACGTTAGAATTTAACTAATGTCAATTGCTAAATATATCGAGGATTTGCGGCCCTTGATCATGAAGGGTGGCGAAGCTCATTTCGGTACTCATTCAAATCCGTTGGAAGTGACTGACTGGCACTGGGCTCTACAATTCTGTTACGCGACTTCGTAGTTCCAGATACTTCACGAGCTCCAGCGACGTTATTTCCATCTCCGCATCGAAGGTAGACAGCCGCTCCCGCAGCAAATTGAAACACCACACCGTCGGAATTGCGACAAGCATTCCCATTGCAGAACAGACCAAGGCTTCCGCTATGCTGTTGGCGGTGTTCGTCAAAAGTGTTGCCCTGGATACTGCACTGCCTTTGAAGGCGTCGGCAATTCCGACAACTGTGCCGAAAAAGCCCACGAATGGTGCAGTTGTAGCAATCGTTCCGAGCGCGCTCAATCCTTGTCTTAAATGTTCGTGGACGCAGTTCGTTGCTATACGTGCCCCTCGCTTTGCCGCCTCTATCGCCACCTCTTCCGAGACACATTCTCGCGCCTTGCGAAACTCAAGTAGTCCGCCCGCGAACACCGTTGCGACGTGGCTTCTCTTTCGCAACCTGGCCGCCGCTAGTACATCATCCCAATCTCCGTTCTCAAGGAGTCGTTGAGTAATTCTTAGGAAGCTCCGCGATTGCCACACCGCGGCACCATAGCTGGCGCCGCGCGCAAGACCCTCCACAAGCGCCCAAACGAACATGAAAACCAGCAGCATTGCGGTGCATTCTGCGAGGGGACTGACACGGTTCCACATTTCCGCCAGAAAATACCAACCGTTATAGGTGAGGCTCACATGGCCTGTTCGGAAAGAATAATCTCATTTCATTCGCCTTATCGTAAGACACCGTCACCTCGGCTTTGGTTCCCACAAATTCGCTATGCCATCGACATAGTCCAAGTCCCGATTAGTTCTGATATGGAATGAGCTGTTAACTACGAGCAACTGTTGGTAGTGGGTTAGTTTGAAGTTTGCTTGTCTTGGCGCTAAGTTAAATCAAGTAAATCCTTTGAAAGGAGCAAATATATCGTGACAGACTCAGCTGCGACGCCAAACCACTTCCAAAAAGAACGGTCAGCGCCCACGAAGAAAACCTCAGATCTTGGATCGTTCCTCGCTGAAGTTTCCAACAAAAGCAGACGCGGGTTTTACGGTTCCCGCGAAGCCTCACGACCCCATTTGGCTTAAAAGGTAGAAAATTTCATCATCGCGGTAGCTGCAGTGTCCCTGAAAATTGTTCTCTTATTCACGGACCTTGGCAAGTCATTACAGCCATCCGT
>DASYJM010000200.1:0-21268 GCA_035996445.1 Candidatus Acidiferrum sp.
TCGTAACAGGGCTGCTCCTGGTGATAATTTTCGGGAACTTCTTCTCACGTTGGTCGCCGGATCCCCGGTGCGCGGACTTGCTGGCGATCTCGGATCAAGACGTGGCGATTTCTCTCCCGCCGAATTGTATAGAAACGTCGGAGGCCACGCCGGACGCCTTGGTGAGATATCTAGACAATAAACGGGAGCGACGTGGCCTGGTTTTCAAGAAGTGGATTATTTGCAAGTTGTCTGGCGCGGCTTCCAAGCCAGCGCTTGATTTTCAACAAGATCAGCGCTGGTTGCCGAGTTATGAACCGCTTACTTACCAGTTTAGGCGCACCGTCGTTATTCTTCCTTACGGGCAGTCGGCGCTTGGAGAATCTCCAGTCGCCGCTGAGGTGTGTTCGATCCCCAAGCAGAAATATGCTGCGCAGATCGCAGGGCAGTGTGACGGTAAATTTGCCCTGTGGAACTGAGGCCGCTCGCTATTTTTCATATTTTCCGTAGACCATGCACAAAGCCTGAAAAACCGTCCGTGGAATCCGTTCTCTTACTGAATGACCGCGTCAGTGACGGGTAGGGCTAACGCACAGGCGCTAGTAGGCAACTAGACTGCGGCAGAAACGGATCGCGAATGATTATATACTGCGCGCTTCTAGCCAATACACCGGTGCCAAGCCCAAAGTGTTCTTGAGGAAAAAGTGGGGATGGACACTCAAAAAGAAGCTGCGCACTTCGACGAAGTTTGGCGGAAAGTACACCCAACCTGCCGCACGGCTATATAGCTACGAGCAGGATATTTGGATATTTGGTTCAGCAAACAGATCTAATTATTGGACCACAAAGAAAACCTGCGCACTTTTCTGTTTTTCTCAGGCCATCGTTCGCGAAGCACAGAAAAATCGCTTACTATACAGCCGACAAATAATGAATAAGAGTCTTATTGCTGTCGGCAGCATGCGCGGACCTAAATTGGACGCCGTGCACGACGCGCTGAAGTTGCTTGCTGACCATCTAAACCCCAATGCGCAATTTGAAGTATTGGGCTTTGCTGTCGACAGCGGCGTGGGACACACGCCATTGTCCTCTGCGGAATCCATGCGGGGCGCACGCCAACGGACAGCAGCATTGATGCAATTGGCTTCCGCGAATGGCGAAGTTTATCAATACTTCGTCGGGCTGGAAGGCGGGGTCGAAGTGATAGAGAGTCACGCCGACAATATAGACGCGACTGGCGATGGCGGTCGGCGCGTTTTCCTAGAGAGCTGGGCGTATGTATCCGATGGTTTGCGCGGACACTTCGGGCGTAGTGGAGGAATTGAGTTACCGCCTGTGCTTGCTCATGAAGTATTGGATAAAGGCGTCGAGCTGGGCGCTGCCATCGATAAATTTGCGGGCATCGCGGGGATTCGAGATAACCAGGGCGCGTGGGGCGTGCTTTCCAACAACTTAGTTACGCGTCGCCAAGCATTTTGCATAGCTTTAGTCGCGGCATTCGCGCCGTTTTACAACGTTAATTTGTTTCGCGCCGCACCAGCTGTTAGCTCCAGCGTCGGCAATTAAATTTTTATGAAGTAGTTTCGGTGAGATAATCAGCCCAAGAGCTGAACGGAAGGATTAACCGGCGTGGACATCGTCAAAGGCAATATGGGTTGGATCGAAGTAGTGGTGGGGCCGATGTTTTCGGGCAAGAGCGAAGAGCTCATTCGCCGCTTGCGCCGCGCGGAATTTGCGCGCCAGCGCGTGCAGATCTTCAAGCCGGCCATCGACCAGCGTTACGCGGCCAATGAAATTGTGTCGCACTCCGGGCTGGGCATTGCGTCGGACAACGTCACCAGAGCATCGGAAATTATGGACAAGGTGCAGCCGCGCACCGAAGTTATCGGTATCGATGAAGCCCAATTTCTGGGCGAAGAAGTCGTCGAGGTTTGCACCAAGCTCGCGAATCTCGGCAAGCGTGTAATTGTCGCTGGCCTGGACACGGATTATCTTGGCCGGCCGTTTGAACCCATGCCGCGACTCCTGGCGATCGCGGAAGAGATAACCAAACTGCTGGCCATTTGCGTCCGTTGTGGCAATCCCGCGGTGCATACGCAGCGGCTGGTGGAAAGCGAAGAACTGGTGGTTGTCGGCGCCAGCGGTATCTACGAAGCGCGCTGCCGGCGATGTTTCGAGCCCAATATCGCACTCGCGCAAGAAAAGAAAGATGGCCCGCAATTGATGTTCCGCGCGCGCAACGTATCGGGCGCAAAGTAATTCACGTCACACTCCTCGATATAACTCTGGGCTGACAACTCGCGGCAACGTTAGGATTAACCAGTTGTCTTTTTTTTCCGAAGGACCACCATGATTATTGAGTCCAAGGCGCCAACCCGCGTCGACCTGGCTGGGGCCACCCTTGATATTTGGCCCTTGTACCTGTTTCATCCGGGAGCGCTCACCGTGAATGCGGCGATCTCGCTCTACGCTTCCTGCGTAATCGAAACCAACGCACCCGGCAGTGAACAAATCAAGCTGGTGTCGCGCGACACCAAGCGCGAGGAAAGTTTTAGCTCTCTCGCCGAGCTGGCAAAAGCGGGACGCTATCGACTCCCACTTCTCGCCGAAATTGTGAAGTTCTTTCGGCCGCCTGGAGGATTCACTCTGACTACCGACTCTGAAGCCCCGGCGGGCGCGGGCATAGGCGGCTCCAGCGCCATGGCTGTGGCCATTTGTGCCGCGCTGGACCGCTTTACTGGAGCGGGCAAAAGTAAAGAAGACTGGATTCATATCAGCCGTGACGCGGAAGCGGTAGTCATCTGCGTGCCTACCGGAACGCAGGACCACTATCCTCCGGCCTTTGGTGGCGCGGCGGCCATCGAACTGCCCGCGGGCGGAGAGCATCGCGTGGAGCTGCGCTTGAATCTGGATGAGTTGGAGCGCCGCATCGTGGTGTGCTACACCGGGAAGCCACGGCAGCACGGCATCAATAACTGGGAAGTTTTTAAGGCGCACATTAATGGCAAGCTCGCGGTACAAAACGGCATGGAGAAAATCTCCAAAGTCGCGCAGTTGTTGCGCGTAGCGTTGGAAGCCACAGAGTGGGACGAAGTTGGCCGGCTGATGCGTGAAGAATGGTTTTTTCGCAAAAGAAATTTGCCCACCATATCCACGAAATTGGTTGACCGCGTTATTGAAGGTGCCCGCAAAAAAGGCGCACTGGCCGGCAAAGTTTGCGGCGCCGGCGGTGGCGGCTGCGTGGTTCTGTTGATTGAACCGGACGCGCGCCAGCGTGTGGAGGCCTCCATCCGCTATGCGGGAGCAGAAGTTCTGCCAGTCAAGATCGATCGCCAAGGTGTTCAAGTAGTGTCCCGTTAACAAATCTGCGTGCTTTCGCTCTCTCTTGTGCTTGTGCCTGCCTAAGGCCTGCCTGCAGCAGGTAGACAGGTAAACCCAAGATGAGCACGCTTAAGTGGCCTAGATTAGGGCGTAAATAGCTTCCTGGGGCCCCGAGTGGCCTGCCACCAGGAACCTCTGCCTATCCAGCAGGGAATAGCCCTTTAGGACAGTTAAGCGAAAGGATAAGGCCGGCCCTGCGTATGGCTGTTCACAAGGTTTTTCGCATCATAGAATGTGAGGTAAGGTAGACTGGCTCGGGATTGGCCCGCCAGTTGGAACCCTTACGGATGACGACTTTAGCTCTAGTTTTGACCTTCCTGCTATTTGCAGACGCGGATGTGCCGCAGGTGAATAGCCTGCGCCCGCCTGCAGGCACAAATCCGGTAACATTTCCCACCGGCGACGAAATTCCTCTATTCGGAAATGAAGCCCCCGAAACCGATTCGCAGAATCCCTCGAGCGCGCAGGACAAATCCCAAAACGCCAGCAAGAACACCTCGTTGCAGGATAGTTCGAAACTAAACCTGATCCGCTACGTGTCCGGCGAATTCGCCAGAGCCCTCAAGCCCCTACCCGCCGGCAAAGAAGGTTTCATTGTGCACGTGGGCCAGCCCCTGGACGCCAACATGCTGGACCGCCAGGTCGCTACTCACGGCGCCGCGGTGAGTACCGGCGATCACGTTCAGATTACGAAGCTCGAATTTCATGATCGCCAAATCATCGTGGATCTGAATGGCGGCGGCCGGGGCAAGAAGCGGCTGCGCGATCGCATTCACCTAGAGATGGGCGGCATCCCAACCGCGCGATCAACCTCTACGCAACAGGATCAAGGCCCGCCAGGATTGCAGGCCGGGCTAGGCAGTACGCTGTTTCTTGAATTCGGCAAGCCGCTACCAGATTTATCTCCTGACGATCTGAAGAAGCTGCTTGCGCCATTTCTGGATTTTACAAAGCAACGTTCCGCCTCGGTGCAATGGTTTGACACGCTTCCGATTGAAATGCGGAAAGCGATCCAGGAACGAACCCCGGTGGTGGGCATGGACCGTGAAGAAGTCGTTGCCGCAATTGGTAAGCCGGAGCATAAGGTCCGTGAGCGCGACGCAGAAGGTAACGACATCGAGGACTGGATTTACGGTCAGCCGCCGTCAAAAACGGTGTTCGTGCGCTTCACCGGCCAACGCGTCACCAGCGTCAAACAATACCCTCAGTAAACCGATACTCGTTCAAGCCTTCAAATAAATCCAGAAATTACCGGCTGGCTAACCTCGTTCGCGCTCTTTCGCTGACGTGCACAGCCGCAACAACTGAGTTCCTTGATTCGTTGGGCTTCAGCCCCTGAAGCTGGTCGAAGCGACTCAGATCAAGGAGAAATTGTCCCTTCGCAGAAGACCAGGGACACAGTTCCGTCAAACCTCGCTTCTGGGGATTTTCTTTGATGTACTTCTCGAAATTGTGATTATTTGCTTTCATTACGTACAAACCGATCATAAAAGCCGACCTGCCACACTGGCCATCGGCTAAGGAACTGGTTCCAAAACACCAGGGCCAATATTTGCAGCGTTTGACTTTTAGCAAGCCTGCCCATAGCATTTCTTGTTCTACTCGCGGCTGATTTTTCCGTAGTGCTGGCCGCACTTTTTTCATTCCCCAACGGAGGAAGAATGGCGATTAAAGTTGGAATCAACGGGTTTGGGCGCATCGGGCGCAATATCATGCGCACCGCTTTGGACGACAAAGACATTCAATTTGTGGCGGTAAACGACGTGACAGACGCGGCAACACTTGCGCACCTGTTGAAGTACGACTCCGTTCTGGGCAATCTGCACCATAAAGTTACGCACTCAGACGACACCATCAGTGTGGAAGGCAAAAGTTTCAAGGTTTTCAAGACGAAAGACCCAGGTGAAATTGATTGGCCATCGGTGGGCGCGGACATCGTCGTTGAATCCACGGGACTTTTTACCAAGGGTGCTGATGCGAAGAAACATCTGCGCGGAACGGTCAAGAAAGTCATTATTTCGGCGCCGGCCGATGGTCCAGACGCGACCTTTGTTCTCGGCGTCAACGACAACACTTACGACGCTGCGAAACACAACGTGGTCTCCAATGCTTCCTGCACCACGAATTGCCTGGCGCCGGTCGCCAAAATTTTGCAGCAAACATTTGGCATTCACAGCGGCACCATGACCACCATTCACTCCTACACCAACGATCAAAAGCTTTTGGATTTGCCGCATAAAGATCTGCGACGTGCGCGCGCCGCAGCCATCAATATGATCCCCAGTTCAACCGGCGCGGCGAAAGCTTTGCATCTGGTGATCCCGGAGCTAAAAGGGAAGCTGGACGGTTACGCCATGCGCGTGCCCACGCCGAACGTGAGCGTCGTGGATCTGACGGTGTTTGTGGACAAACCGGCCACGGTGGAATCCGTCAACGCGGCATTGAAGGCAGCGGCCAACGGCGCGATGAAAGGAATTCTTGGTTACACCGAAGAAGAGTTGGTGTCCGCCGATTTCAAGGGCAATCCGAATTCGTCCATTGTCGATTCCGGATACACCAAAGTAGTGGGGGACCGCTGCGTGAAGGTGCTTGCGTGGTACGACAACGAATGGGGCTATTCCTGCCGGTGCCGCGACCTGATTAAATTCATGGCCGCAAAATTTTAATTTCGTTGCGGATTCCAAATTATGGCCAAACTAACGATCAAGGAACTTGATCTACGGGGCAAGCGCGTGTTTCTGCGGGTTGATTTTAACGTGCCCTTGAAAGATGGGGTGGTTACGGACGACACGCGCATTCGTGAGACGCTTCCCACTTTAAGGCTGGCAATTGAGAAAGGCGCGCGACTCGTTTTGGCATCGCATCTGGGGCGCCCCAAAGGCTCGCGCAATGAAAAATACTCCGTGAAGCCGGCGGCGAAGAAGCTTGAGGAACTTTTGGGGAAGCACATTGAATTTTCCGACGACTGCGTTGGCCCGGAAGCGGAATCAAAGAGCAAGTCGCTAAAGGATGGCGACGTGTTGTTGCTCGAAAACGTGCGCTTCCATGCTGAGGAAGAGAAAAACGACCTGGCCTTCTCGAAGCAGCTTGCGGCGTTATGCGACGGCTTGTTCGTTTGTGACGCTTTCGGATCCGCACACCGCGCGCATGCGTCGGTGGTAGGCATTACCCATTTCGTGAAGCAATCCGCGGCGGGCCTGCTGATGGAAAAGGAACTAGCGTACCTCGGGGAAGCCGTCAACAATCCGGAGCGGCCCTTCGTGGCGATACTTGGCGGCGCTAAGGTGAGCGACAAGATCGAAGTGGTTGAAAACCTTATGAAGATCGCCGATGTACTGCTAATTGGCGGGGGGATGGCCTACACATTTCTGAGAGCGCAAGGCCAGCGTATTGGAAAATCGCTGGTGGAAAATGAAAAACTGGATTTGGCTAAAGAGCTTCTCGACGATGCGCGGGCCCGAAATTTCAAATTTCTCCTGCCAGTCGATAACGTGATCGCGCCCGAGTTCAAAGCCGATGCGCCAGCGAAGGTAGTAGATGTGGGAGCCATTCCCGACGATCAAATGGGTTTGGATATCGGCCCGCGCACCGTGGCGCTATACGCGGCGGAAATTGCCAAAGCGAAAACCATCGTGTGGAATGGACCGATGGGCGTTTTCGAAATGCCGGCGTTCGCGAAGGGCACTCTGGCCGTTGCTGAGGCGGTTGCAGGTGCCACGGATGGCGGCGCAACTTCGATCGTTGGAGGCGGTGACTCCGTTGCGGCGGTTCATCAGTCCGGGGTGGCGGATAAGATCTCGCATATTTCGACAGGCGGCGGAGCGTCGTTGGAATTTCTAGGTGGCCGCAAGCTTCCGGGCGTAGAAGCGCTCTGTGAGAAATAAAATGCAGCAATGTGCAAAAGGATAATTCGATGAGGCGTCGCGTGATTGCCGGCAATTGGAAAATGTACAAGACCACTGCCGACACGCGCGCGTTTTTTACGACGTTTTCTCCGTTCATTGCAGAAGCCAATCATTGCGACATCGTTGTGGCGCCGCCGTTTCCAGACATTCCGGTGGCAGTGGAATCGACGAAGAACACCAAGATCAGCATCGCCGGTCAAAACCTGTATTGGGAAAAGGAAGGCGCATTCACCGGGGAGGTTTCCGCTCCCATGCTCAAGGAAGCCGGATGCCGGTACGTCATCATCGGCCACTCCGAGCGGCGCCAGATCTTCGGCGAGACGGATGAGATGGTGGCAAAGAAGACGAAAGCTGCGCTCGCGGGCGGTCTGACACCGATAGTTTGTGTGGGTGAAACGCTCGCCGAGCGGGAATCCGGGCACACTGAGCGCGTGTGCGAATCGCAACTCAGCAATGGCCCCGGCTCGTTGACCGCTGAAGAATTCTCCCGTATTCTGATGGCATACGAGCCAGTGTGGGCCATCGGTACCGGCCGCACAGCTACCCCTGAAATAGCCGCTGCCTCGCATCGTTATCTGCGTCAGTGTGTAGCGAAGCGATTTTCACCGGAACATGCCGCTGCATTGCGTATCCTTTACGGCGGCAGCGTCAAACCGGATAACATTCAGGGGCTGATGGCACAGGAAGAGCTGGACGGCGCGCTGGTTGGTGGGGCGAGCCTGGACCCCAAGTCGTTTGCCGCCATTGTGAGTGGGGCCAAGCCGCAATAGACGGGCCGGTGAAGGCCACAGTTAAATTGACAAAGTTATGGTTATGCGCGACCGGGAACTAACCGCGCGCCAAGGAAAATCGAATGCCTGGTTGGATGAAGTGGACGATAGCGCTGCTGGTAGGTGTGGGGATCATCGTACTGGGATTCCGATACGCCGGGTGGTTGTTGACCGGCTTTTTCGTTATCAACTGCATGGTGTTGATCATCGTGGTATTACTGCAGAGTGGCAAAGCGGCTGATCTGGCAGGCGCTTTTGGCGGCGCTGGCAGCCAGACAGCGTTCGGTCCACGGGGTGCTGCAAACGTCTTGTCCAAGGCCACCACGTGGTGCGCGGTCATGTTCATGCTATGCGCGATGGCTTTGGTGCTGAGAACGGATCGCGCTGTTGAGCAGGGCGGCTCGGTACTGCAAAAGGTTTCGCAGCCCGCGAAACCGGCTCCAGCGCCAAAGGTGCCACCCGCGGCTCCAATTTCGACCCCAGCGTCGGGGGGCCAACCTCCTATTACTCAACCGCCAGCCCAAGTGCCCCCGGCCAAACAGTCGACACCAGCACCAACTGCTCCCAAAAAACCGTAGAGTCTGAATCGCAATACCAGCGCTGCCGTCTGGAAACCCTAGGACTGCGCACGCGTCTGTGGTCTGACCACCATGCCAAGGTCGTCGGTAAAATGTTTGTAAAATCGATTCCTTTAATACTAAATATCAAGGATTTGCTTGACATGCCCCGAGATTGAATGGTATAGCCGCTATACCGTTTCAGGAGGGTGATGTTCCTATGATCTCGAGGACTGTAAAAATGAAGCGATTCCGATCGATAAACGCTTTGATAGGCGTTCGCCCCCTCTTTGCACTTTTGGCTTTGCTGGCGGGTACTATTCCAGTGTCTGGCCAAGGCAGCAACGGCGAGATCCTAGGGGCGGTCACTGACCAATCCGGCGGAAACGTCATTGGAGCCACGGTGACGATCACCGACGTGGCGCGTGGGATTCCGAGAAATTTGACCACCGATCAAGCTGGGGAGTACGTAGCGTCCGACTTGACGCCCGGTACGTATACGGTGCGAGTGGAAGCCAAGGGTTTCAAGGTGTTTGAGCGCCAGAATGTGCTGTTGGAAGTTGGTAAGGAAGTTCGAGTGGATGCGCCTCTTCAGACAGGATCGCAAAGTGAAACGATTACGGTGACCGAAGAAGTGCCAATGGTAGATACCACCACCACGACCTTGGGTGGCACTCTGAGCAACGAAATCATTAACGATTTACCTCTGAACGGCCGCAATTATCAGAACTTACTTACACTGCGGCCCGGGACGACCGTGTACCCAGGCGGTGGTCCTTGGACGCAAACGACGAACGGCGCGCGGCCCGAGGACACCAGCTACCTCGTTGATGGTCTGAGCAACGATGAAGCGTTCATGGGCTTCAGTGTAACGAATGCGGCCGCGGTTGCCGGCGATGCTGCGACGATTTTGCCGATTGATGCCATTCAGGAATTCAACACACAGGTTAATCCTAAGGCGGAATTCGGTTGGAAACCCGGTGCCATCACGAGCGTGGGGCTGAAGTCCGGAACGAACGACATTCACGGCTCAGCTTATGCCTTTGGTCGCTCCGATTCGTTTGATGCGCGGAATTTTTTTAATCACTTCAATCCGGATGGCACTCTTCAGGCCAAGACCCCTGTGGAATTAGAACAGTTTGGTGGAAGCGCCGGCGGACGCATCATTAGAGACAAACTATTTTATTTTGGCGCATTTGAAGCTCGCAGGTATACGGTGGGCAATTCCATTCAAGTCAATGCGCCTTCGACAATTTCCGTTGGTGATCCATCCATCAGCGTTCCAGATGCCCTGGCCGATTTGCAGGCCCACGGAATTGTGTTCAGCACGCAGAGCCTTGCTCTTATCGGATGCCCGACCTCGATCACCCCGCCATACAATGGCTGTACCGGTGGTGCTTACGGACCGAACGCGTCCCCATCAAAATCGGTCAACGGAGGTTTCCCGGATAGCGATTCGTCGAAGAATGCTCTCGGAAAAGTGGATTATCACTTAAGCGATCATCACTCGTTGAGCGGTTCGTATTTCTTTGGGAATGACACCATCTTTGCTGAGGATGCGCCCGAGTTGCTTCCGCAGTACGGAACAAATATTCACTCGCGGGCGCAGGCGGCTGCCGGGCACTGGGCCTGGACTCCAAGTGCGACATGGTCCAACGACCTGAGAGTCGGCTATACGCGCTATCTGCTCACGATCGTCCCTGCCAACGCCACCACACCCAATCCACTCAACACCGGTGTTACCAACCCAATTCTTCAAGGCGTGCCGAACATCAGGATTGATGGGTTCACTGAACTGGGAGGTTTTCATAATTTCCCCAAGTTGGTGGGCCCGGATAACGTCTATGACGTTGTGGACCAGATTTCGAATTTGCACGGAAAGCACGCCCTGAAATTCGGTATTGAATTTCGCGTGGATAAAGTCAACCAGGGCACTTATCGTGGAGGCCGAGGACGCATCAGATTCCAGAAAGATTTTGACTTCGTAGGCGAGACGCCACTCGAGAGCTTTCTGGCCGGCACTCCAAACAGTACCTCCCTATTGGCTGGCGATCCTGTCCGGCACATGACACAAAATCTGTTTGCTGGTTTCTTTCAAGACGATTGGCGCATTTCCAAGCGCGTGACGCTGAATTTGGGTTTGCGCTATGAACTCCAGGGGGTACCGTCCGAAGCCAACAATCGGCTGGGAAACTTTGAGCCTTCCGTCGGTCTTGAACAAGTCGGTAAGAATATCGGCTCACTGTACAAGAAAGATCCCACGAATTTTGCGCCACGCGTGGGTGTAGCGTGGGACGTCACCGGTAAGGGAACGACGGTGGTTCGGGCCGGTGCGAGTATTGTCTATGATTTGCTTTCCATGAGCACGTTTCTCTCGCAACAAGACACCAACAACACGGTCACGCTGGGAGCCAACGTTGTGCCTACCGGAGCCGAAATTCAGGTTGGCGGTGTGTCGACGCCAGGTATTGGAAGCATCGTAGCGTCGGGGGTCACGCTCGGACCTTCGCAACTCAATTGGAATGGTTCATCCGTGGGCGGAGCGACAATCTTTCCTGCGGACCTTGTGCAACAAGTTAAGTGTGGCGACGGCATCGGCGCTGACGCCGGGCCGTGCGATATCTTTGCGTTTGACCGGAATTACAAGACTCCGTTCGTGACCACCTGGACCTTAGGAGTACAGCATGCCTTTTCGAGCAAGTTGTCGTTAGACGTCGCCTATGTAGGCAATCATGGTTCGCGGTTGACGGGCATCCAGGACATAAACCAAGCCGCTCTGGGCTCCAGTTACACACCAGATGGCAATCAACCCACTCGGCCGTTCAATGCAAAGTATCCGTACCTACAATTCATCAATTTCTATTCGAATCTCTATCGGTCAAATTACAACGGTTTGCAAGCTACGTTTACTGGCCGGAATTACCATGGTTTGGATCTTATCGTTGGCTATACGTATTCGCATGGGCTCGATAATCAGTCTTACAACTGGAATCAGTACTTGCCTAAAGACAGCTTCAATCCGAATGGCGAGTACGGCAGCGGCGATTTTGACATCCGGCACCGTTTCACTCTTTCGGCTACGTACTCCTTGCCGAATATAAAAACGTGGGGACAACTACTGGAAGGCTGGCAGGTCAACACCATCTTGACATTGCAGACCGGGCAGCCCTGGCAATCCTTTGACACAAGTAACGATTTCAGCGGCACTGGGGAGTTTGCAGATCGTTGGGATTTCTTCGGTAATACGGCTGATTTCCAATCGGGGGGATCGCATTCGATTCCCCTCTGTACCGGACCGGGCGCTGGAGGATGCACCATCACATCTCCGGGCGGCGGGACAGTGCCTCTGTCCGATACGCAGTCCACTGCGCTCTGGAATGGGTGCCTAGCGCATACAAACGCCAACACACTCGTGTCCCTCAATTCAGCAATTGGTGGGGGAACTGGTGGATGCTACGCAAGCTTAAATGGGAAGTCCTTTCTGTTGCCGCCGGCGATCGGTACCTTCGGAAACGCCGGCCGCAACATTTTTCGCGATACCGGCTTCCACAACCTGGATTTGTCCATTTCGAAGAACTGGAGATTCAGGGAAAGGTTCGGAGTGCAGTTCCGGGCGGAGATGTTTAACGTGACCAACCATCCCAACTTTGCCAATCCCTGGGGCGGAACGAGTGGTTTCGGTGCTGGCGCAACGGCCGATCCCTCCGTGGGCCCGTACGGCTGTGGTTGTGCCACGCCTGACGTTGCGGCGGTCAACCCAGTGGTGGGCTCCGGCGGTGCTCGCGCAATCCAGTTCGGTTTGAAATTCACGTTCTAAGTTGTTATTTGATTCGGGAAAAGGGGGCCGGAAGAAGTATGCCGGCCCTTTTTTTCGTGGCGCGCAGATAAAATTTCAGGGAGGCTCCTAGCAATGAAACGATGCACTTCACATGCAACCGTCATGGGTCTGCTACTCGCGGCTTCGTTTGCCGGTTTGATGAACGTGTCTGCGGTGACGAGGGCTGCAGGGGGTGCCTTGAGCGAAGGTGGCGATACGGCGGCGTCCCAAGCGGATCACGCGTTCGTGCAGGCTGCCGCGAATCAGGACAGCGAAGAGATTGGCAAGTTGCTTGACGCGGACTTTACGTGGACGAATGCCGCAGGTAAAACTTTAACGCGCGCTGAAGTGGTTCGTTCCGTGCCCACGTCGCCTATGGGGGATGAAAGCGAGGCGAAAATCGAACATCGCGACTATGGCCAGGTTGTGGCGATCCTAAGCGCGCGGGAAAAAATCCACGTGCTGCGCGTATGGGTTGAGCGCGGATCGAATTGGCGTTTGCTGGCGTATCACGAAGTTTCGCAGGCGGAGACAGCGCAATCCTCGACTGGTACAGGAGTTGCGGAGTGCCAAAATCCATGCAAAACGGTGCCATTCCAGCCCAAAAACGAATCAGAGCAAGCGGTAATCGCGTCGTGGCAAGCGTTGGAAACTGGCGTGACCAATCATGATGCGTCAGCGTGGTCGCCGCACGTGGACGACAGCTTCGTCACCATCAGTTCCAGCAGCGATCATCCGGTGTTTAAAGCCGATCGCATTGCCACGCTGAACTTGCAGAAACAAACAAGTTATCCATCGGCGCCGGCGCCGTTGGTTTCTGCGCAGATGTTTGATTTTGGGAACACTATCGTGATGACCTGCCTGCATCAGCCGTATCACGGCAAACCGATTCACGTTAGCCGCGTGTGGTTGAAGCGCAATGGCCATTGGCTGATGGCGATAAGTTTTCAGACGACCATTCAGGCGGAACCGGCGAAGTAGCAGAGCTCTTGAAAACCGAGGGGCACTCTCCACCTAACTTTACTCTTAGGTGGATTCGGTAATTTCCTCTGAATGGAGCTTAGTCGCTTACGACGGAGTTGCGCAGCGTTCCCACACCTTCAACGGAAATTTCCACGACATCTCCTGGCACCAGGGGCCCGACGCCTTCGGGTGTGCCGGTGCAAAGTAAATCGCCCGGCATCAGCGTCATGATGTTGGAAATGTAGTGAATGAGGGCGTCCAGCGGAAATACGAAGTCACGCGTGTTGCCTTGCTGGCGAACCTGGCCGTTTACGCGACTCGTGACGCTCACGCCGTTCCACGGATCGATTTCATCAGTGACCAGCGGGCCCGCGGGACAAAATGTATCGAAGCCTTTGGCACGCGCCCACTGATTATCTTTTTTTTGAAAATCGCGGGCACTCACGTCGTTCACCGCAGTGTAGCCAAGAATGTAGGGATGCACATCTTCATTGGATGGCAATTTGTAACAGCGCTTGCCGATAACCACGCCAAGTTCGCCTTCGTGATCGACGCGCTCGGAAATGGACGGCCGGTGAATGTTTTGCCCGGGGTCTAGCAGGGAAGAAGGCGGCTTGAAAAAAAGCAGTGGCTCTTTAGGAATTTCGGAGCCCATCTCGGCAGCGTGGCCGCGATAGTTACGACCCACGCAAACGATTTTGGAAGGTTGCACCGGCACAAGCAGCGGAGTTTCCAGGAAGGCTAGCGGCTCAATCTGTTCGGTGGGTACGGATTTCAAATTGCCGACTTGTTCCGGGGGCGTGGACAATACGTGCGTGATGCGGTCCACGCCCTTGGAAGACTCGACCAGACCATAACGCGCGCGGCCTCTGAAATTGAAACGGCAATATTTCATGTATTCCTTCCCCTCGTTAATACGAAAGTTCTCGCCAAGAGTTGCGGAGAGATCAGGCGCTCTGATACAGCTTGGTCATCACGAATTCGCGGTGGCCCAAAGCTTCGGCGCAAGTAAGACGGCCGTTGCAAGTTCTGATCGTAATATCGATCAGTCGATCGCCGGCTTCGTCGAGAGACATCTCGCGGCGCAGTATTCCAGACACATCGAGATCAATGTGCTCGCCCATGGTGCGCGCAGTCTTGGGATTGGCGGTGAGTTTAATGACCGGCTCGATGGGATGGCCGATCACGTTTCCCTGTCCCGTCGGGAAGAGATGCACAACGAATCCTGCGGCCGCTTGCAGCGTGAGGCACTCCGCCGCAGCAGAAGAAGTATCCATGTAATACAGGCCCGGACCCTTAGCAGGAGACTCCGCGGGCTTTAGCACGTCAATGAATTTCGTCTTGCGACCTATTTTCTGCAAGTTGCCAAACGCTTTTTCTTCGATGGTAGTTAAACCCCCAGCGATGTTTCCTTTCGTGGGTTGAGACTCGGAAAGGTCGCTGGTTTTGTGGCGGTCGATCACTTCTTGATAGGCGTTAAACACCTGCATGAATCGTTCTTTGACTTCGGGAGTGGCGGCGCGGCTGGCGCACACGATTTCCGCGCCGGTTAATTCGGAAGTTTCGCCAAAACATGTGGTGGCGCCGAGCGGATCGAGTTTGTCGATGAGATTCCCAACCGTCGGGCAGGAAGCGAGTCCGGAGGTGGTGTCGCTTTCACCGCATTTGGTAGAAACGAAAAGTTCCTTGATGGAGCAAGATTCGCGTTGTTTTTCGGAAGCCCACTGTACAAATTCCTGTGCCTTTCGGGAAGCTGCGGCAATGGTGTTGATATCGCCGTGGCCTTCGATAGCGAAGCCGACTACCGGTTTGCCAGTCTTGGCGATTCCTTCGACCACGCGGCCGGTCCAGCTCGGCTCGATGCCAATCACAACGCAAGCCGCGACATTCGGATTGCTGCCGGTGCCGATCAACGTGCGGAAATGCAGTTCGAGGTCCTCGCCAAACTGTAAACGTCCGTACGCATGAGGAAGCGCCAGCGTCCCTTTAATGTTATTGGCGACGGCTTCAGCGCTGGCATTGGATAAATCGTCGAGCGGGAGAATGACAACATGATTGCGAATGCCAACTCGTCCGTTCTCACGCCGATAGCCAAAAAATGAGTGCTGCGCCACGTTTACCACCTCTTGGTCTTCAGATTATGTACGTGCACATGGCGGCCTTGCCCAACATCCGCAACGATGCGGCCTACATCATGTCCATACTTCAGCACCGTGTCGCCAACTTTCATGTCACGGAGCGCAATTTTGTGACCGAGCGGCACGGCATCGAGAGACTTGAAGCGGATGGTCTCGTCGGTTTCCATGATCCAACCGGTAACTTCCTTGCCCGGCTGGACGTCCTCGACAACCACGACGCCAACGGTGTCGGCTTTGTCGTGCACGATGAAATCAGTGGCCATGAAACTGTTCCTCCGGAGACTCGCGTGTAGCCAATCTAATGTTTGTCAGTAACCGGCGTCTTGTTGATCAACAGGCGCATGACTTCGGCGGCCGCTTTCGTAACCTCATCGCGCAGAAGAGTCTCGGCCAGCGAGGCGTCGCCTTTGGCGATGGCAGCAAGCATTGCTCGCAGCCCGCGAATGCTTTCCTTCCAACGCTTTTCAGAGCGTCGCGGATGCCCTAAGCCTAGAGCGCGCCATCGCCAGATGCGCACATGTAGTGTGCCAATCATGGACGAAAGGGTTTCACTGCCCGCGCCCTCAAACAGAACCTCGTAAAAGCGATTTTTAGCTTCGAGAATTGCGGTCGGGTCGCCATTTTCGTAGGATTGCGCGGTGGCCTTCAAGGCTTGCTCAAGAAGTTTCTTTTGCGCAGGGCTGGCGTTTTCTGTGAAAAGTCGCGCGGCCAATCCTTCCAACACCGCGCGAATGGAATAAAGATCTTTTGCTTCCGCAAGCGTCAATTCGCGAACCACCGGGCCTTTGTTGGGGATGTTGGCGACCAAGCCTTCCGATTCCATTTGACGCAGCGCTTCGCGAATAACGGTACGCGACACGCCCATCATGGCGATCAGCTCGCGTTCAATTAAACGCGAACCCGGCGCGAGGCGCCCGGCAATGATGGATTGGCGCAATTCATCGAGAACCTGGCGGCGAAGCGGAGCGGCGGATCTTTCGATAAACGAGAGGGGCGCGGTGGCAGGTAAATGGCTTGACTGTTGCATCATCCCGTAATACGGTACTATCAGATTTGCGAGTTTGCAAGAAATTGTTCCGTTTTCCCAGCAACACATTTTTCGAAAAGGCGGGCGGCAATGAGCGACAAGCCGGTGAAAGCGGGAATTGTAGGGTTAGGGCGCTGGGCCAAGGTGCTCACCAAGGCGTCAAAGAAATCAACCCTGCTCGAGATTGTTGCCGGCTACAGCCGTTCGGAAGAGAAACGGACAGCTTTTCGGCAGGAATTCGAGGTGCCAACGGCCGCGAGTATGCAAGCAGTGCTTAGCGATCCGGAAATTCAAGGCGTCATCCTTACGGTACCAAACGAGCAGCACCTGCCAATGGCGCGCGAAGTGGCGAAGAGTGGGAAGCACGTTTACACCGAGAAGCCAATCGCCAGCACGCTGGAAGACGGATTAGAAATTGCAGCGCTACAACAGAAGTACGGGATCACGGTTACTGTGGGCCACAGCGCGCGGCTCATGGCGGGAATCCGCAAAATTGGAGAGGCCATAGCCGCGGGGGAATTGGGCCGCGTTGCTTTCATTGAAGCCAACTTTTCAAACGAACGCGCGTTGGAACTGACTCCCAAGACGTGGCGCTGGTACAAGGATAAAGCGCCCGGCGGGCCGCTATCGCAACTGGCCATCCACCAATTCGACGTGATGCAATATCTTGGCGGGGAAGTCGTTTCCGCGAGTTCGATGGCCTCGAAATTGTCGCCGGTAGGCGCGGAAGTAGACGATCAATCGATGACTTTGCTGAAATTCGCGGATGGAAAAATCGGGTACGTGGGCGCGTGCTGGACTTCACCGGGAGTTTTTGCCGTGCGCGTGTTCGGGTCGAAGGGATTGATGCATTACGAGATGGATTTTGGTACCTGGGACACACCGGATAAATTACACGAGAGCTCCACGCTTTACATTCAGCGAGGCAAAAGCGGATATGGTAGCCGTGAGGAGCTGAAAGTTCCGCCGAGCGATATGTTTCGGACGGAGCTGGAGCTGTTTGCCGAAAGCTGCAAGACCGGTAAGCCCAATGAACTAACCGCGGAAAATGGAAATGCTGCTGTGGCGATCGTGAATGCCGCGCTGCGTTCCATCGAACGCAAGGGCCAAGAGGTGGCGATATCCGAAGCAATGGAATCGGCGCGTAACGCGAACACGAATAAGGCGCAACATGTTGCCTAGCCGCTATTTCATCGAATTGACGCAACCGGAAATTGCCGAACAATTAAAAAAGAATCCGCTGGTGATTTTGCCGGCCGGGAGCGTGGAGCAACACGGACCGCATCTTCCGACGGGAACAGATATTTTTGCCGCCAATGCCATAGCTCATGCGGTGGCCGAGCGCATGGATGGATTGGTTTTGCCGGGCGGTCCGCTGGGCGTGACGCCGCTACACATGCCGTTCGAAGGCACTATCACGTTGAAGGCGGACACTTTCATGCGCGTGGTGACGGAGACGGCCGCGTCGACGGCGCAACACGGAGCGAAATATCTGCTGATTTTGAATTGGCATGAGCTGAATATTCCGCCGCTGGGCGTCGCCGCCGAAACACTGCATCGTGACTTTGGGATGACGGTCTTAACGGTGCAAGCTTGTTTCGTGGCGGAAGAGCTGTTTGGGAAAGAATGCAATGGGCTCACGCACGGCGGCGAAATCGAAACGTTGGCGGTGATGGCGCACCGCCCTGAATTGGTGCATTTGGAGCGCATCGATTATTCATCCGACCACGCTCATGGAAAAAAGATTGATGGCCTGCGCCGAACTCGTAGTTATCAACCGGTGCTAACGGATGTTCGTTCCATCGCGCCCACCGGCTGGTACGGCAGCCCGCAGCACGCCACCATGGAAAAAAGTGGCCGCATGTTGCAAGTTGTGGCTGACTCGATCGCAAAAGATGCCAAAGAAGTTTTTTGGCAACTAGACGCAATTCAGGGCGGCACTGCTGAATTGAAGAATTCGAAAAGGACGCAGTAATGGCGCGCGTTTTCACTCACGCCGCCGCAAAGTTGCTTGGTCTACCGGGCCGCACGGCGCTGGAGATTGTTGCGGGGGAAAGTGGCGCGTCCGGAATTACACTGCGCAAGGTAGAGATTCCGGTTCCTTCGCCTGGGGATTCACCTAGAAGCCGCCACGTGCACAACGATTGTGAAGAATGTATTTATGTGCTTGCCGGCGAAGGAATGACAGAAGCGGACAGTGGGAATTACGCGTTGAAGGCTGGCGATGCGATCGTCATTCCCTCCGGCGAAAAACATGCCACGCGAAACACGGGAAGCGAACCGCTGGTACTTTTATGTTTTTTCCCGGTTGGCGAGATCCGGCAGGGAACCGCGGAACCCCGTGTATCGCCGAAGGACGCCAGCAAGCGATGAGCGAGGATGTTCTTTGCCTGCGGCCCAGAATTGATTTTGAACGAGCGGATGCATTGCCAGCTGCGGAACTGACGGTCGCTTACCACTCGCCGAATGATTCAGAAGTAATTCCGCTGATGAAGCAAGCGCGCGCTCTGGTGATCCCCGCAGTTGGACCGAAGCTTAATACTGAAATGTTCGGGAACACCACGGTGAAACTGGTGCAGGTGACCGGTGCAGGCCTCGATCGCCTGGACTTGCCTTTGCTGAAGAGCATAGGCATCGCGGTAGCCAATGTCCCCGGCGGCAGCAACGACGCGATAGCGGAGTATGCCGTAACTACAGCTTCGATCTTGCTGCGGCGATTTTCTTGGGCCGATACCGAAATTCGTGTCGGCAACTATCAGGCTTTTCGCGGCCGCATGGTAAGCGACAATCTTTGCGGCCTGGAAGGACGGCTGGTAGGCGTAATTGGTCTCGGAACAATTGGATTAGCGGTGGCGCAAGCTTTCCATCAAGCACGCTGCCGGATTTGTTACTGCGATCCTGCGCCGCGCGATGCTGCCGCGACTAAGGCGATGAACGCGGAATCGTTATCGTTGGATAAACTGCTGGAATTGGCGGATGTCGTCACATTGCATGTCCCGCTGGTGCCCGCGACGCGCGGGCTCATCAGTGCTCGCGAACTCCAAAAAATGAAAGCCGGAGCAATTTTGATTCAGGCTTCACGCGGTGGCGTCGTCGATGAAGGCGCTTTGGCGCAGGCCTTGAGTTCCGGACATTTGGGCGGCGCAGCCATCGATGTGTACGAAACGGAACCTCCTTCGTTGGACAACGTACTGCTTTCGCTTTCCGGAGATGCGGCGCGCCGAATTTTATTCACGCCGCACATTGCCGGAGTTACGCGGCAGGCAACAGAGTATCTGTTTCGTTCCGCCTGGCGCAACGTTGAGAACTTCATTCTTAAAAACAAACTACCCCAGAATAGCGTTCAATAAACGGTGACGATCCTGCTGTGACCGACGCGAGGGATAATAAGGTGAGCAACGAATCGTCCCTGGTATTGGGCAAACCAGCGCGCCGGCCCTGGTACGGCATTCTGTACGTACAAGTTCTTATCGCCATCTGTATCGGAATATTAATCGGACGATTTTTTCCCCATGCCGGTATCACTCTCAAGCCGCTCGGCGATGTGTTTGTGTCGCTCATCCGCATGATGATCGCCCCGGTGATTTTCTGCGTTGTGGTGCAGGGCATCGCGTCAGTCGGAGATTTGAAAAAAGTTGGGCGTGTCGGAGTGAAGGCACTGGTGTACTTCGAGGTGGTTTCTACGCTCGCGCTAATCACGGGAATTGTTGTCGCGGTTATCGTGCATCCGGGCAGCGGATTGAATCTCGATCCACGGTCGCTGGATCCCAAAGCGATTGCAACTTATGTCGGGAGAGCCAAGGACACGGGCATCGTTCCATTTCTAGTGGGGATCGTACCGAGAACCTTCGTGGACGCTTTTGCGAGTGGCGACGTTTTACAGGTGCTGCTGGTTTCCATCCTTACGGGATTTTCGATATCGCGGCTCGGGGCGCTTGGAGAACGCATTGCACGCGCTATCGGTGCACTGACCAAAGTTGTTTTTGGAGTTATTCGTATCATCGTGAAAGCAGCGCCGCTCGGCGCGCTTGGCGGCATGGCGTTTACAGTTGCCAGTTACGGTTTGGGATCGCTATCGAGTCTCGTTAAGTTGATCGGTACGTTCTATCTCACCAGCGCTGTTTTCGTGGTGGTGATTCTGGGGAGCATTGCGGCGCTCACGGGTTTTTCGATTTTTCGTTTCATCGCGTATATCAAGGGTGAACTTCTTATTGTGCTTGGCACCAGTTCTTCCGAAACGGTTTTGCCAGACGTGATGCAAAAGCTTGTACGCCTCGGCGCATCGCGATCCATCGTCGGCCTGGTGTTCCCGACTGGCTACAGCTTTAATACCGACGGTACAAATATTTATTTAACGCTGGCAGTGATTTTTCTGGCGCAAGCCACCAACACTCATCTGGCACACGGGCAGATCGTGGGGATTTTGTTATTTGCGATGATCGCTTCGAAGGGCGCTTCCGGGGTTACCGGAACGGGATTTGTAACTTTGGCGGCGATCCTTACAGCGGTGCCGTCAATTCCCATCCAAGCCTTGGCAATTTTGGTGGGCATCGACAAATTCATGAGTGAATGTCGCGCGCTGACGAACGTAATCGGCAACGGTGTGGCCACCATTGTGGTTAGCCGCTGGGAAGGCGAGCTCGACACCGCAAAATTGCGCGAAACGATGGCGAATCCGGAGGAAATCCGGTTAGCGCCTACACCGTAGCCACGATACGTTCAGATGACTTC
>DASYJM010000201.1:0-1946 GCA_035996445.1 Candidatus Acidiferrum sp.
ATGTTCGCGCGCAACAGAATACGCGCCTCGAATTAATCCTTAACTAGGGGTATTTAAAAACGAGAGCACGCGACGGAAGGCCTTGCCACGATGGCTGTGCAGGTTTTTTTCCTCTGGCGTTAGCTCGGCAAATGTCTTGCCCAGTTCGGGCAAATAAAATATCGGGTCGTAACCGAAGCCGCCAGCCCCGCGTGGGGCTTGCAAAATCTCACCATCTGCGCGATTGCTTATCACCGCGATCGGTAGGCCGTGCCTAACAACGGCGATAACGCAACAAAAATACGCGCCACGTTCCTGGTGCGGTGCACCTGCAAGTTCTCCTAGCAACTTGGCTATTCGGTCCTCACTTGTGGCGTGCGGTCCAGCATAACGAGCCGAATGTATGCCCGGCGCTCCGCCCAGGGCAGGTACTATCAAACCTGAATCATCCGCGAATACAATTCCTTCGCTTAACTGCGAATAATATAGAACCTTGCCCAGGGCATTTCCGCCAAAGGTTGGTGCATTTTCTTCGAAAGGCGGCAAAGATTTGAAACGTGGCAGCATTTCCACGACGGCAGTGGAGGAAGAATCGCCCGCTGCAGCGCTTTCCGCAAGTGCGCGAAATTCCGCAAGTTTCCCCTGATTGGAGGAGGCGAAATAGATTTTAACGGGCGCGGGCACTGAATTTCATAGGCAGAACGGCGAGTTGATCTTCAGTGAGCCGGCGTATTCCCGCTGCCGCAAGCGCCAGTAGATCTTGCATCTCGCTGCCGGTAAAAGGACGACCCTCCGCCGAAGCTTGTATCTCGACGAAGTGGCCCGCTCCCGTCATGACCACGTTCATATCCACTTCCGCGCGTGAATCCTCGTCGTACGCCAGATCCAGAAGCGCGCGGTCATCGACAATTCCCACGCTAGTAGCCGCTACGGTATCGATCAGAGGAGAACGCTTCAAAATTCCCGCCGCCACTAGTCGTTCGAACGCCAAAGCCAGCGCCACGAATGCTCCGGTGATCGAAGCCGTGCGCGTCCCGCCATCCGCCTGAATCACGTCGCAATCAATCCACACGGTGCGTTCGCCAAGCGCTTCCTGGTCGGTCGCCGCGCGCAGCGATCTGCCAATTAACCGTTGGATCTCGAGTGTGCGCCCCGATTGTTTTCCGCGCGCAGCCTCCCGCGGCGTACGTTCTTCGGTGGCTCGCGGCAGCATTCCATATTCGCTGGTCACCCAACCCTTGCCGCTGCCCTTCAGAAATCCCGGCACGCCATCGTCAACCGTCGCGGTGCAAATCACCCGCGTGCCACCAAGCTCAATCAAAACGCTGCCTTCGGCGGTGGCGATAAAATCTGGAGTAATTTTCAGCGGGCGCATCTGATCGGGATTGCGTCCGTCGCTTCTTTGTCTGGTCGCGATTGCCACTTTAGGGCTTCCTCGAATTCGTTGGTTGTTCCTGCGTTGCTGCGTAAGTTTGCCGGGAGCCGCTCTCGAGTGTCAATGGCGGCGCGCCCGGACTTGACGACGATGTCAGCGGATCAGATTTTGGAGCGGCCTCAGCTTGCGCCCCTCGAGGATTCACCGCAAACGAACCGGTAAGATCCAGATGACCCGCCAGGGTTTCTACTTCCTGTCCGTGAATCAAAATTTTGAGTCTCATGACCTGTGGAACATTCGCGGCAAGTGTGCGCGTAATGGAATCCACTGCTCGTTGCTCGCTTTCGATACCCGATGGAATGGAGCTGGCCATGGCTTCGGAAAAATCTGCAATGCCGGTTCCGTCTGGCAACAAGTAGAACGCCAACAACACCGCGTCGGGCGGCAGCGTACGCAACTCAGGGTCGGCGGGACCAGCCAACAAAGTGTTGAGCACTTGCTTGGCGCGCAACGCAGGATCGCTCGACAACGGCAAGTCAATGCTTGCCGGGGCGAGAGAACCGTCATGCGCATTTGCAGCCCAAAAAAGTTT
>DASYJM010000202.1:0-4643 GCA_035996445.1 Candidatus Acidiferrum sp.
GCAGCAACATGATCTATCGGAGGTTTGGACGCACGGATGTGCGCATTTCCGCTATCGGCGTGGGTGGTCATCATCTTGGCGATTTGCCGACGTTGGACGAGGCGGTGCAACTCGTCCATGAGGCAGTGGACGCCGGCATTACTTTTTTCGACAACGCTTGGGAGTATTACAACGGCAAGACTGAGACCATCTTGGGCAGAGCGCTCCGCGACGGGCGCCGCGAAAAGGTGTTCCTGATGACCAAGGTCTGCACCCATGGGCGCAGCGGCAAATTAGCCATGCAGATGCTCGAGGACTCGCTGCGGCGGTATCAAACCGATCATCTGGATCTCTGGCAGATCCACGGCATCGTTTACGACAACGACCCGGAGTTGGCGTACGCCAAAGGCGGCGTCCTGGAAGCATTTGATCGAGCCAAAAAAGAAGGGAAAGTCAGATTCGTCGGCTTCACCGGTCACAAGGATTTTACATTCCACCTTAAGATGCTCGAACTCGGTTATCCATTCGACTCAGTGCAAATGCCGCTTAATCCCTTCGATGCCAACTTCCACAGCTTTGAGAAGCAGGTCTTACCCGAGGTTAATCGGCGAGGCATGGCGGCGCTGGGCATGAAGAGCATGGGCGGTACCGCGTGGGGGATAAAAGCCGGCGTGGTTCAGGCTGAGGAAATGTTGCGTTACGCGATGAGCCTCCCCGTCGCGACCACTATTTGCGGCATGGACTCGCTGGACGTGCTGCACCAGAACTTGCGTGTCGTGCGCGGCTTTCAGCCGTTGACCCAGAGCGAGATGGAGGCCTTGCGCACTCGTTGCGCTCCGACCGCGGCCGACGGCCGCTTCGAGCCATACAAAGTATCGCTGCGGTATGACAATCCGATGACCCGGATGCCTCATGGTTTTCCCTTCGATCACACGCAACGAGAGGTCACGGAGATGTTGGAAAAGGCGGATGGCCCTTGGTTGGTGCCAGAGACAACACCAGAGACGTCGAGGAGTTGAACAATGGTAGATCAACGTCGACAGAATGAGCGATCCCAGGTAACTTCCCAAGTAACACCCGAAATCGAGCGCCGGAGCTTCATCCAGGCAAGTCTGGCCTCCGCGGGTACTGTGCTTGCTGCTTCAGTTTTGCCCAGCCAAATCGCATCGGCAGCGGTTCCGCCGCAAGTGACGAACAGCGGCGCTGACCAGATTCCACGCAGGCCGCTCGGAAAAACGGGCGAACAAGTCTCCATCATCGGCCTTGGTGGATATCATCTCGGGACGGTGCAGTCGAGCGCTCTGGCCGTACGCCTGGTTCAGGAGGCGGTAGATGCGGGAGTCACTTTTTTCGACAATGCATGGGAGTACAACGACCACCGCAGCGAAGAATGGATGGGGCTTGGTTTACAGGGAAGGCGCGATAAAGTTTTCTTGATGAGCAAGGTTTGCACCCACGGCCGAGATAAGAAAGTCGCCCTGCAACAATTGGAGGAGTCCCTGAAGCGGTTGGGCACCGACCATTTGGACTTATGGCAGATTCACGAGGTCATCTACGAGAACGACCCGGATCTCCATTTCGCGAAGGGTGGTGTGGTCGAAGCGCTGGATGAAGCGAAAAAGCAGGGCAAGGTACGTTTTGTTGGTTTCACCGGACATAAGAGTCCGGCGATACATCTCAAAATGCTGGCGCACGATTACCCCTTCGACACTGTCCAAATGCCGCTCAACTGTTTTGATGCAACCTATCGTAGCTTCGAGCAGCAGGTGCTCCCTGAACTTCAGCGGCGGGGGATTGCAGCGCTCGGCATGAAGAGCCTCGGGGGCGACGGACAGCCGATCCAGTATGGCGTCGTCAGGGCGGAAGAAGCGCTTCGTTATGCTATGAGTCTGTCGGTCGCCACCACAATTTGCGGTATCGACTCGCTGGACGTGCTGCACCAGAACGTGGGAATTGCGCGCGGCTTCAAACCGATGTCGCCGCAAGAGATGCAGGCGCTCCGTGAGCGATGCAGACCTTCTTCGGGTGATGGCCATCTCGAGCTGTTCAAAACAACCAAAAAATACGACGGAAAAATTGGGCGAGAGCAGCACGGTTATCCTACTATCGCTGAACTTCCCTTATGAGAATCAGAAATGCCCTTTGATGTTCTGCCTCGCCGGGCAGGTCTTTTACTGTTCCCAACTTTTTGGCTCTTCCCTTCATCTTCCAAACACTCCAGTACGCTTCGGAAACATCTTTCTCGACTCATGAAAGCTTCGAGTGAACTACGCTCCGCTTTGTTTAGTGCGCTTGTGCCGGACTGTTCCTTCCATCGAGTACTCTGCAGAATCGCTTACGCCCTGATCAAACATGCATAGTCCCTTCTTGGAGAGATGAACCAAGTGAACTGGAAATCGAGCCATAAGCAAATCGAAAAGAGTGGCGGCACCCGTCGGCTGGTTGACACTCCGTCAGTATGTGGACAGCTCCGCTAGCCCGGAGGTCCACAGATTCTTAGAGCCGCAGACATTCAGGTAATGAACTCCCGCATCGGCTCCATTTCGTTTCAGGGAGCGACATATTAGGCGCGAAGCAAGTTCTCGTGCTTTGGAACAACAAATGCATTTAAGGTCTGCGATTCATCATCTGCGCTGATGGCTCTCGCGGACAGACGATGCGAGGGTAGCGCGCAGGCCAGATCACAGTGCTGTCGAATTATTGTTTGTGAGGTGCGTATGCAACTGGTGAGACGCAGTACAACAAAGGCGACTACGGATGTGATTTCCGGAATCTTGAATTGTATCTGTCCGGAATGCGGCGGACGGATGGGCGAACGCGGCCAAGAGTACAGGTGCCAGGGCGAGTGTCTGATGGATTGGCGTGAGGTCTGGGGACAGGCCTCGGCCGAGTTGGGGACGCGATCAAAAAGGTCGGCAAGAAGATTCTAGGTGGTCCGCGTTACCGGATGAACAGCGCTAGACATCAGCCATCGTGAGGCAGTACAAATTGACCCGAGACTTATTCCACCTGAGACTGGACTATGACTTGACATGCGAGTTCGGGAAGACAAACTTTGTGTCGAATTTAGAAATTGACGGCGTCTCTCGAGAGGCCCAACCCGGCGAGCTTCTAATCGCTCTCATTAACCGTATTGGAGGGTCGGTTCCGCATGTCTGCTACCACCCTCAACTCGGGCCGGTGCAGACCTGCGACACATGCATTGTTGAAGTGAACGGCAGCCTGATTCGAGCTTGCGCGACCGTAACCGCAGATGGAATGAAAGTCTCTACCAAGTCTGCCAAGGCAGCGGCCGCACAGGTGGAGGCTTTTGATCGCATTCTCAGCAATCACATGCTCTACTGCACGGTCTGCGACAACAATAATGGTAATTGTGCCGTGCATAACACCACGAAGATGTTGGCGATTGAGCATCAGAGAATCCCTTTTCGAACCAAGCCCTACGAAGTCGATAATACGAATCCCTTCTACCGCTACGACCCGGATCAATGCATTCTCTGCGGACGCTGCGTAGAGGCTTGTCAGAACGTCGAGGTCAATGAAACGCTTTCGATCAACTGGGAAGATCCGAATCCGCGCGTGCTCTGGGATGGCGGTTCGACCATTGGAGAATCGAGTTGTGTTTCGTGCGGCCACTGCGTCACCGTCTGTCCCTGCAATGCTCTGATGGAAAAGACCATGCTGGGTCATGCCGGATTCCTCACCTCTCTGAAAAAGTCTGCCCTCAGCGGCATGATCGAAGTGGTCAAGGGGATTGAGCCCGAAACTGGCTACGGAGGCATCCTTCAGGTCTCGGAGGCGGAACATGCGATGCGCGAGCACCGCATCCGCAAGACGAAGACGGTTTGCACATATTGCGGGGTGGGGTGCAGCTTCGACGTCTGGACGAAAGATCGTCACATTCTCAAAGTCGCGCCGGAGCACGGCCCGGCCAACGGCATTTCCACCTGCGTAAAAGGAAAATTCGGCTGGGGTCACATTAACAGCGAAGATCGCCTCACCACACCGTTGATTCGCGAGGGCGGAAAGTTTCGCCAAGCGAGCTGGGAGGAAGCGCTGAGTCTCGTTGCCCGCAGACTGTCGGAAATCAAAACGAAAGATGGAGCGGACGCTCTGGCATTCATCTCTTCTTCTAAATGCACGAACGAAGAGAGCTATCTCCTTCAAAAATTGGCGCGAGCAAGCGTTGGCACTAATAACGTCGACAACTGCTCCCGCTACTGCCAGTCGCCGGCGACCGCAGGTTTATTCCGCACTGTGGGCTACGGTGGCGACTCGGGTTCTATTTCCGACATAGAGAACGCCGATCTAGTCGTCATCATCGGCAGCAATACGGCGGAGAGTCACCCAGTCATCGCAACTCGAGTGAAGAGTTCGCACAAACTGAACGGGCAAAAACTAATCGTCTCCGACTTGCGTGAGAACGAAATGGCAAGACGCGCCGACCTGTTTCTACATCCCAAACCGGCAACAGACCTCATCTGGATCAATGCGGTCTCTCGCTATCTCCTGGACAACGGTCTCGCCCACACGAAGTTCCTGGACCAGTGGGTAAACGGCCTCGAAGAATACCGGAAGAGCCTGGAGCCTTTCAGCCTCGAAGCCGCGACGCAACAAACGGGTCTCTCTGAGCGGAACATCAGAACCGTGGCGCACATGATTGC
>DASYJM010000203.1:0-3217 GCA_035996445.1 Candidatus Acidiferrum sp.
TCGATCTAGAAATAAATGAATGGAGGCGATGATGACCTCCCGACCGGCCTCGGTCAATGGCTAGAAGTACATCCTCCTAAGCCGCGCGTTCGTCCTCGCCTCGAGCATGACGCAGTGAGGAAGTCATCATCAGGCTCGGACTCTATGACGAGTACCGGCTTCGCCATGTTTCAGTCTCCCACAGAGCGGGTGGGGACGCTACGCAACCCTCGGTTGACTTCTTCGACTTTTCAAGATTTCAGCCAACTGCGCTACCAGAGCTTCCTGCTTTCCCGGATCCTCTTCGAACAACAAACGAATCGCTAGTTCGCGCGCGCTCTGAGCCTGCTCTTTCTCTGGATCGTGGCCGTCGGTCATGGGCCGCCTCGGCCCTATACTCTGCCCTCGCCCGACGGTAAAGCCATACCCGGAGCGCCGTAAATGCGAGATTAAGAAGGTCCACGCTCACCAAAAAAAGGTTGAGGTCACATCTGTTGTTGGGCATACTTAAAAGGTCCCCCACCGCACATTCCGCCGCTAGCCGCTTGCGGGCGATCCGACGGAGAGGAAGGTGCATAGTGAACAACGGCGAACCCACCGAAGAACAGTGGCGCGTCCTCGCGGAGCAAGCTTGTAAAGAAAAAGACTCCGAAAAGTTGGTCGACCTGGTCGAGCAGATCGTCAAGAAGTACGACGAGTCGATAAAGCGAAAAAGCCCCACCCCCGTAAAGGAATGAGTCTCTCAGGTCGTGCTCGCGAGATCCGATCTTACGCCATCAACGCCTTCGCGGATGTCTGATCCGGGTTGTTGGTGTGATGGCGATTTCTCGCCAACTATCGTCCCTGTCTCGATTGCTTTCTCCACGCATGATGCGGGTCGTTTGTTTTCAACACAGCAGGGCGCATTCTCAGTCCACTACGTCAGAGACACTACCGAGATTGCCGCAACCGGTCATCTCAAAAATTGGACATGCGCGAGCATTAAGCGTAGCGTCAAGATGAGTGAGCACGTCCTCTACTCTTTCAGGTCCTCTGAGCTAAGTCAGCCCATCTGAAGTACGTTCCTCTTAGTTGGCAACACCCAGAGGTGTCCCATGATCGATCCCAAGGCCAAGAAAGAACCGGCGTCAGAGATTCCTGTCTTCCCGAACAGCTCTTCGGGCAACGCAGCAATGATGCCAGAGCCTGCGCCATCACAAGACATGATTAGGGCGCGGGCCTATGAACTTTATGAAGACCGTGGCCATGAACCCGGCCAGGATGAACAGGACTGGTTACGTGCCGAGCGCGAGATCATGAACGCGGAGCGGTAAAAGGACCATCGTGCAGCATCCCATCAACCCGATGACATTGATCTGTCCGCGATGCGGCGCTAAACCAGGGCAAGTCTGCATGGTATTAGAGGGCCAGATGGAAGTTATCCATAGCGCAAGGATTGAAGCGGCGGCAGCTCGCGGCCACCGAGATGCGGATGTGGGACGAGTCGATGGTTGACGACAGTAAGCGCCAGCACAAACTACGTCTCTCCGCAGCGGAGGGCGGGGTTCTGAGTGTAATGGCGATATTACGCCAGCAGGAGCCAAGCTGTGCCAAGAGATTAAGAATCGCTCCGTCTACTGCCGCCTCTCTTCTTCAGGAGCTTTACAGCGGCGATTATTTCTGCAACTTCTTTCCGCTCGTGACTCTTCGGGTCGGACTCCAACAACATCTTTTCTAGATTCTGAAGCTGCTTTGCGGCTTCTAGTGGATCATCCGGAGCCGTCTGGAGTGCTGCGACTGCTTGCAGAACGATTACGGCGGCTCGCAGGTTTGCGAGATTCCTGTCCAAAATCAAAATCTGTTCGCTAATTGTGGCAATGAAGTCCCTTATTGTTGCGTCGTCCATCGCGCCGCGAATTATACCGCCTTTGAGAAGACGGCGGGCTTCTGCCAGGGAGCGCCTCAGTTCCTAGAAGTTTCCTCGGGGCCGAACGCATTGGTGACCACCTAGGCGCCCCGGAGTAGACCGGCGAATCGACGGAAAAACTTCTTCGACAACACGAATAGCAATTCGAGTGCGGCACGTTTCTGGTGGGTTTGCACACGTGAATATTCAGCATTTCCTGTATTTCTGTAGCCATGAGCTAGTGCTAGGTTCGCATGAGGTAGCGCTACAAATGATCCCGATGACATGGCGAATATTAGGACGTTTCTGGTTTAGGCTGCTGGTCGCCCTGCTGGCCTGTGCCGCACCATTCCAGACAATCCCGATGGCTGCTGAACAGGTGCGGGTGCGCCACATGGAAGGCCTAATGCACGGTTTTCTTGCATTGCGAAGCCTTGATGGCAAGCGCCTTGCCGATGGTGAGATGACCCAGATCGCAGAGGGGGACCGAGTCACCAGTCACCTGCTTTTTCGCTTTAAGGATGGTTCGGTCTATGACGACACGACCGTGTTCTCTCAGCGAGGCGCTTTTCGGCTTTTGAACGATCATCTCGTGCAGCGTGGCCCCTCCTTCAAGCAAACTATGGAAACCTCGCTGGACGCCTATTCAGGGCAAGTCACGGTTCGATATGATGAGGGCGGCGAAGAGAAGGTCCTAACCGAGCGGCAGGCCCTTCCTTCTGATCTTGCGAATGGATTGTTGTTCACCCTCGTGAAGCACATCCGACCCAGTGTGCCGCAAACTACGGTGTCCCTGGTTGCGACCACGCCAAAGCCGCGGGTGGTAAAACTTGAGATCCTTCCAGAAGGCGAGAAAGCGATAGCAAGCGGTAACACTAAGCACAAAACGGTGTGCTATGTCGTGAAGGTAAAAATCGGAGGGGTAGCTGGATTGATGGCGCCGCTCTTGGGGAAACAACCTCCGGACACGCACGTGTGGGTTCTAACTGGCGATGCACCCGCTTTCGTCAAACTGGAAGGTCCGCTCTATGCTGGTGGCCCCATTTGGCGGATTGAATTGGCAACTCCGTCAGGATTCTGATTCGTTCTCAGATGCACATATGGAGACTCCTTCGACACCATCCGCACGACGTGGGAGAAAGCCGCCGGCAGTTCGTGACAGCAGAACACCTTTTTCATAATAAGGTGGGGGGAAGGAGGCCATCTGGCCGTACCGTGACCGTGCGGTGTCTGCAAGTGTTTTCTATGCCCTAGGTGGTGAGCTATTGACTCAAGGAGTTTGCGACGCTGGAAAATACGTTATTGACATTGCCGCCGATGAGACGGACTGTACCGATCACCACAACTAGGATC
>DASYJM010000204.1:0-41274 GCA_035996445.1 Candidatus Acidiferrum sp.
CTAACGCGTTAAGTCCTGCGCCTGGGGAGTACGGTCGCAAGACTGAAACTCAAAGGAATTGACGGGGGCCCGCACAAGCGGTGGAACATGTGGTTCAATTCGACGCAACGCGAAGAACCTTACCTGGGCTTGAACCGCTACGGACCAAGGGTAGAAATATCCTCTTCCCGCAAGGGACCGTAGTAGAGGTGCTGCATGGCTGTCGTCAGCTCGTGCCGTGAGGTGTTGGGTTAAGTCCCGCAACGAGCGCAACCCTTACTCGTAGTTGCTACCCGCAAGGGAGAACTCTACGAGGACTGCTCCGGATAACGGAGAGGAAGGTGGGGATGACGTCAAGTCAGCACGGCCTTTATGTCCAGGGCTACACACGTGTTACAATGCATGGTACAGACTGTTGCGAACCCGCGAGGGGGAGCTAATCGGAAAAAACCGTGCTCAGTTCGGATTGCAGTCTGCAACTCGACTGCATGAAGCCGGAATCGCTAGTAATGGCGTATCAGATCGACGCCGTGAATACGTTCCCGGGCCTTGTACACACCGCCCGTCACATCACGAAAGTGGGTTGTACTAGAAGTCGCTGCGCTAACCGCAAGGAGGCAAGCGCCCAAGGTATGACTCATGATTGGGGTGAAGTCGTAACAAGGTAGCCGTAGGAGAACCTGCGGCTGGATCACCTCCTTTCTAAAGTAGTAGTGGCTCAACCCGCTATGGTGTGCGGATCATGCCACTCAAATGTGATCACCGTTTCTCACGAAACGTCTTGATCACACGTCTCGAAGTGCTCACTTATTTGGACGGATTCTGTCTCATCGTATCGATCGTCAAGGCGCAAGCACACACACAACATCGTATCGAGTAGTAAAAAAGGGCAGCCGGTCTGGCTGCCCTTTTTCTTGTGTGCCGAGCATTTTCGACAGCTTGGAGGTGAAAGTCCTCTACCCATCTTGATGGAAGAGAAGGGTTAGTGATTATCCCTCCGCGCACCTATTTCTTTCGTTGGTTTATGAGGCTCACGGCAAATACGGCCTTTGGCTCGATGAGTCGGAAAAAGCCGCCACCCTTACCAAGGACGCAGACCTGTGGCCGTGTTTAGGGCCGCGCGTTTAGAATACGCCAGGGCTGGATATCGTGCCGCCACCAAACGGATCGCGGAAGTTTTGGAAGCACAATCAAAACGGGTATACATCGACCCGGTAAACTTCGCTGGCGCCTAGGCCATTCTTGACGACAAGGATAAAGCGTTTTTCTGGCTCGAAATGGGCTTCGCGGAAAAAAGCGACCTCATTCGTATCCTGACGACGGGTCGAGTTTTGGATTCTGTACGATCCGACCCGTGTTAAGCGGATTTGCTGCGCCCCATAAATATTCCTCAATAAACGGCAGCCTGAAAATCCACAGAAAAAAACAGACTCGATAATTTATTTAAGTGAATAGCTGTATGAAAACGGTGGCGGCGGCTGGTGATTTTTGCTGGAGGTGTTGCGGCGGGGTATTATTTCGTGGATTGCGGACCGAGAGGTTGATGCGAATGTGGTGCGGTCGAAAAGGAGAATGGTGAATGTCTTTGTCGAGCTTTGTGGATACGCCGAAATTCGAGGAATACAGGAAACGGTTTGCGGAGCATTACAAACTGACGCGGCGCCCAGACGGCGTTATTCTGGCGGAGGCGCATACTTTGGGCGGCTCAACACAATTGAGCGTAGAAAACCACCGCTCAGTGGGGCAGTTGTTCAAGACGATTGGCGCGGACCCGGAAAATGAGGTGATGATTTTCAGCGGCACTGGCGAAGACTTCATGATGCAGGCCGATCCGGAAGGATTTAAGTTGGAACAGGAGGATCTGCAGCACTGGGCGTACGAACATGCTTTCAAAGATGGAAGAATCAATGTCAGTTCGCTGGTGAATGACCTGGAAATCCCCACAATCGGAGTGCTGAATGGGCCGGGCTTTCACACGGAAATTTGTTTGATGTGCGACATCACGATCTGCAGCGAGGACGCGATCATTTTCGACCTGCATTATGACATTGGCTCAGTGCCGGGCGATGGCATTCACAGCTGCTTCCTGGAATTGCTGGGAGTGAAACGCGGGGCTTACGCATTGTTAACAGGGCAGGCAATCGACGCGAAAACGGCGCTGGAATACGGATTGGTGAACGAAGTGGTGCCGCGCGACAAGCTGCTTGATCGCGCCTGGCAACTGGCCGACCACATCATGACGCAACCACGCATCACGCGGCGGATCACTACACAAATAGTGAGACGGCCGTGGAAGAAACGAATTACGGATGACCTGGACGGAGGATTTGGGATGCAGATGTTTGCGCACCTGGCGAAGAAGAAGTCCATCCATAGCAGAAATCACATCGATGCTTCGGTGGCGTACGTGAAGCAAGGAAAAAGAAATAATTTCGAGTGAAACTTTTGGCTGCGCTGCAAATTGACTAGCAGGAACGTTGATACAGGACAGCATCGTGGATAGGCGGCTCGAATGACGAAGTATGTTGCGCTGCTGCGTGCGGTGAATGTGGGAGGGACCGGTAAACTTCCGATGACGGAGCTGAAATCCATGTGTGAATCGTCGGGATTTTTAAATGCGCGGACCTACATTGCGAGCGGCAATGTGGTGTTTGAAAGCAAGCTGCCGGAAGCTGCGGTGAAGGCTAAGTTGGAGCGTTGCATGGCGACATACGCGGACAAACCCGTCGAGGTTTTGGTGCGCACGGGCCCGGAAATGGCCGCGGTGCTGGCGAAGAACCCTTTCAAAACCCGCGCGCCAAACGCCACCGTGGCGATTTTCCTGGATGAGCGGCCGGCCAGAGACACGCTCAAGACAATGAGTGGTCAGGGCACGGAGGAAGTTGCGCTTGGGACGCGAGAAATTTATGTGCATTACGGCGACGGAATGGGGCGCTCCAAACTAAAAATCCCAGCCGCAAAGCGAGGCACGGCGCGCAACATGAACACCGTCGCGAAGCTCGCCGAATGGGCCAGCGAATAGCAGAAAATCTCTCAGTGCGGATCACCACGCAAAAAGGCCGCGGCGTTGATTGCAACGCCATCGTTGTCGCGATCGACGCATGCCGGTGTAAGCAGATATCAGGTGAGAGCTTTCAGGAGGGGTAAGCTCTGCACTTATCGTATTAATCAGATGCTGCGATGGAGTAGAATAGCGGTCTGATAAGTTGACCCCTGTCCCCGGAGGTCAAGATGCGCTGTCTCACCTCAATGCCGGTGGAGACGTTTAACGTTGCTAACGTCCATGTATTCTCAAAACGATAGAGCAATACTGATGCGGTGGCAGGTCGCCAAAGTGCGGTCGGACTGGCGTGTACTGGCGCAGCCCGGGCTGCGAGATGATGTTCCACCGGAAGACAAAGCGATACAAGCTGAATACTATGCGGCGCGCGATGCCTTGAAACACTTCGAGGATAGCGAACTGGTGGCGTTGGCGGAGCAAGCGCATCCGCCGGTGCCGGACGTGAATCTGAACACGAGCGATGGATACAGGCGCTGGTGCCAGGTGCAGCAGAACATTATGGAAGCAGAATTAAAACTTCTAGCCATCAGCCGCGCGATTGAAGATGCATTTCCGCATTTGAGAATGAGGGCGTAGTAGTTTTGGCTCGAGCGAGAGCCGCCTACGAACCATCGTGGTGGCACTTGGCAAATTAGCATGGAAATTGGAATCCTGCCTCCGATAAGTCCGCTGTGCGTAATATATAAGTTCATATAATTAATGGAATAGTAATATATTCGCTATAACATTGTTGCGGCCGAGCCAGCGGCGCAAGAGCCTTGTGGCGACGCTTTCTTGTGCGAAGGCATCCGCCAGATTCAAGCAGAGCGCTATTTGGCGGTGATGAGTGTGCTGGTGGTTACCACGCACTGCCAGGTTCCGTTGATCTTGATCCAGGTATCGACGAAACGCTCGCGGTGCACATAGGGCTTACCTTTTTCTGTGCCTTTTACGCGAAATATGCCGACAACTACCGCCGTATCCCCGTAGACCTGCACTGTGGATTGCTCTGTGACCGCCTGTGAGGGTTGATAGTCGGATGACTTGATACTGGCCAGGAATTCGCTCCTGGAGGCGACGCTGCCGTCGATATCGATGGAGACCATGGTGTTGGCGAGAAGCATGTCCAAAGCTTTGGTGTTTTTTTCCTCGAGAGCGAGATTCCAGGCCTTCTCAAGAGCAAGCACGCGGCCGCCCTCATCGCTGATGTTCTGCTGCTGGGGGGCTGCTGCCAGGACGCTAGTGAACAGCAGAGCCAAGACAGCCAACATGATTTTTCTCATCGCTATGATCTCCGGGTTACGATTGGTACGCCAATAGCTTGCACCTGGATTAAGAATACCGCCGCGGAGTGATTGCGTTGAGGCAAGTTTCACGCGGTGTACATTACGAAATTAACTATTGCGTGCTTTTTTATTTCGCGACACTTGGGCGCAAGGTATATTGAGGGGCTTGTTAGAAGGAAACTGATGACGATGTCTGTGGTTTCCCCCGGTTGGCTAAGAAAAAGGATGTGGCGTATTGGTTTGATAGTGGCCGGCGGTATTTGTGGCACTGCGGGGATTTGTCAGGCGCAACAAACAAAGGGTGCGAAATCACCAGTTCACAAAGACGATCCTATTCGCAAGCTTCAGCCTGCGGATGTTGCGGAGCTGCCGACTGAACTCGTGGACAAGCTGAGTGCGCGCGGATGTATGATTCCGCAATTTGGCCAGATTGGACGTTCGGGTGAAACGGCAAGCGACCCTGCCACGACAGGCGGGCCGACAAATGTGATCCATGGCGAGTTTGCGCGGCACGGGCAGGAAGATTGGGCGGTGCTGTGCTCCAAGGGCGGAAGCTCGACGATCGTAATTTTTTGGGGGAAAACTACGGCGTGTCCCGGTTCGCTCGCGCGGTTGGATGATGGGCATTACCTGAAGCGTGGAAAAGATAAGAAGGTGCGATATTCGCGGTCGATTCGAACGTTGGGAGAGCACGACCTGGGCGATCGCGCAGGTATCGCGGGACTGAAGCCCATGTCGCATCAAGGGATCGATGATCGCTTCGTGGGTAAGTCCTCGGCGCTTTTTTATTGCAGCGAAGGTAAATGGAGAATTTTTCCGGCCAAGGATTCGAGTAGCGAATGACTACGCAATTGCAATTTAATCTGATGCCGGAGCGCCGCGTCTGGTCGGTTACGGAACTGACGGTGCGCATCCGCGATCTGCTGGCGAGGAATTTCACCGACATTCTGGTGGAAGGCGAAATTTCCAATTTCCGGGAGGCTAGCTCCGGGCACATCTATTGCACCTTGAAAGACGAGCGCACCCAGATTCGCTGCATCTGTTTCAAAACGCAGCTGCGGACCATGAAATTCCGTCCCGAGGATGGCCTGCGCGTGACGGTGCGCGGCTCGATCAGCGTGTATGAAGCGCGGGGCGATTATCAGATTTATGTGGAGAGCTTCGAGCCGGTCGGGCTGGGCGCTTTGCAGCTGGCTTTTGAACAGTTGAAGAAGCGGCTGGAAGCCGAAGGCTTGTTTTCGCGGGAGCGGAAGAAACCGTTGCCGGTCCTGCCGCGCTGCATCGGATTGATTACGTCGCCGAGTGGGGCGGCGGTGCGAGACGTTGTTCGCATACTGCGGCGGCGTTTTCCTAATGTGCAGCTCACGTTGTATCCGGTGCGCGTGCAGGGCGAAGGCGCGGCTGGCGAGATTGTGCGCGCTTTGCAATTTTTTAACCGGTGGCAAAGCGTGGATGTGTTGATTCTGGCGCGTGGCGGCGGGTCTATGGAAGATTTGTGGAGCTTCAACGAGGAAATTGTGGCGCGCGCCATCGCGGCGTCGAGCATTGCGATCATCTCTGGCGTGGGACACGAGACGGATTTCACGATCGCGGATTTTGTGGCGGATGTGCGCGCGTCCACTCCTTCGGCGGCCGCGGAATTGGTGGTACAGACCCGGCGCGAATTCGACAGACACATTTCCGAGTTGCGCGACAGTTTGACCAGCCTGATTCGCTACCGGCTGAGTAATTCGTCACGGCGCGTGCATGAACTGGCGGCGCGGCGGGGTTTTCGCCGACCGGTAGACTTGTTGCGGCAGCAACGGCAGCGCTCGGACGAAATGACTGCGCGGCTGGCGCTGGGGCTGCGGGCGCGGTTAGAACAGTCGCGCAAACGTTTTAATGTGACGCACCTGCGCATTGTGTCCTTTGATTTTCATAAGCAGATCGTGCGGCTACGCAACCGCACGAATGATTTTGCAGCCCGGATCGAGCTTGGATTGCGCGCGCGACTCGCGCAAAACAGGCGGCGATATGCCGCGGATCATTTGCGGCTGGTGTCGTTCGATTTTCGCCGCAAGGTCACAGCGCTTCGATTGTTGCTGGAGCGCCGCGAAACGGAACTGGCCAAGCGGGGTGAGCGCGCATTGCGCGCTAAACGTGAGCGCCTGGAGCGCTTGCGCTTGCAATTGGAAGAACGCAATCCGCGCCAGATTCTTCAACGAGGCTACGCAATTGCCACTGACGTAGCCGGACGAGTATTGACCTCTAGTGATCAGGTGTTGGTCGGAAATATCGTTAACGTCGAATTGCATCAGGGGAAGTTGATAACGGAAGTGAAAGCCAAAAAATAGTCGTCACTCGTCGTCGGAAGAGGAGGTGACTTTCAGGACGGCGAGGAAAGCTTCCTGGGGGATGTCGACCTGGCCGACGCGCTTCATGCGTTTCTTGCCTTCTTTTTGTTTTTCGAGGAGTTTGCGTTTGCGGGAGATGTCACCGCCGTAGCATTTAGCGAGGACGTTTTTGCGGATGGCCGCGACAGTTTCGCGGGCGATAACGCGGCTGCCGATGGCGGCTTGAATGGGCACTTCGAACATCTGGCGGGGAATCAGTTTTCGCAAACGGGTGACGAGATCGCGGCCGCGATCGTAAGCCAGGTCGCGGTGAATGATGAGCGCGAGAGCGTCCACGGGTTCGCCTCCCACTAGCACATCCAATTTGATCAAGTCCGATTCGCTGTAGCCTGCCAGGTGGTAATCAAGCGAAGCGTAACCACGCGAAACGCTCTTCAGGCGGTCGTAAAAATCGAGCACGATTTCGTTGAGCGGCAGCTCGTAGGTGAGCATGACGCGGGTGGGGGAGAGATATTCAAAGTTTTTCTGCGTGCCGCGTTTGTCCTGGCAGAGTTGCAAGATGCCGCCAACGGAATCTTCGTTGGTGATAATCATGGCCTTGATGATGGGCTCTTCGATTTTTGCGATATCGCTGGGATTGGGAAATTTGGCGGGGCTGTCGACTTCCGTGACCTCGCCGGTGACGCGAGTAATGCGGTAACGCACGCTGGGCGCGGTAGTGATGAGATTCAAGCCAAATTCGCGCTCGAGGCGTTCCTGCACGATTTCCATGTGCAGCAGGCCGAGGAAGCCGCAGCGAAAACCAAATCCCAAAGCGACGGAATTTTCCGGCTCGTAGAAAAATGCCGCGTCGTTCAGCTGCAATTTACCGAGTGCATCGCGCAGCGGCTCGTACTCGTCGGCGAGCACGGGGAACATGCCGGCGAAAACCATGGGTTTGATGGCTTCAAATCCAGGTAGCGCGGGCGCGGGTCGTGAGGCGTCAGTGACAGTGTCGCCCATGCGCGCTTCGGCCACGCGCTTGATATTGGCGACGATGAAGCCCACGTCTCCTGCTTCCAGTTCCTCAAGTGCTACGGGCTTGGGAGTTAGCGTGCCCAACGTTTCCACTTCATAAACTTCATTGGTGGAAACGAGGCGAATTTTCATGTGCGGAGTGATGCGCCCTTCCATAACACGCACGAGAACAACTGCGCCACGATAGATATCGAACCAGGAGTCAAAAATCAGAGCCTGTAGTGGATTTTCGGCGCTGCCTTTAGGCAGCGGGATGCGCGCAACGATGGCTTCGAGAACGTCTTCGACGCCTTGGCCGCTTTTCGCACTGATGAGCAGCGCATCGCTGGCGGGAATCGCGAGAACGGTTTCGATCTGCTCTTTGACGAAGTCGGTTTGCGCGGCGGGCAGGTCGATTTTGTTGATCACCGGCAGAATGGTGAGGTTATTGCCTGCGGCGAGGAAAGTATTCGCGACGGTTTGCGCTTCGACGCCCTGGCTGGCGTCCACGACCAGCAACGCGCCTTCGCAAGCAGATAGGGCTCGGGAAACTTCGTAAGAAAAATCGACGTGACCTGGCGTGTCGATCAGATTGAGGCGGTAGGTGTTGCCGTCCTTGGCTTTGTAGTGCAGGCGAATGCTCTTGGCTTTAATGGTGATACCGCGCTCGCGTTCCAGGTCCATGGAGTCAAGGACCTGCTCGTGCATTTCACGCGAGCTGAGCGCGCCAGTCATTTCGAGCAGGCGGTCGGCAAGCGTGGATTTGCCGTGGTCGATGTGCGCAATAATGCAAAAGTTGCGTATGAACTTTGGATCCATTTAGGCTTATAACGGCAGGAGAGTTCGGTCGCTTGGCGTTCGGGGCGTGCCGGCCCAAAACATTCGCCGGTCACGCTACAGCCACGCAAAAACCATGCCGCGTAAACATTGAGTTTGCCACAAATCCGAAGTTGCGTCAGCCTGGGGACGAAATGAGCGGAAAGGTTAGTGTGGCAGTATGGTTCGATAAGCGGTGCGATAGAGGAGAATAGTGTCATGGAAACGCGATGCGCGCGTTGCGATGCGCCCATGAGTTGCAAGCCTGAAGGGGATTGCTGGTGCGCGGAATTGCCACACGGGCCGATGCCGGTACTAAAGGCAGGGGCAACGACGGGATGTCTTTGCCGGAATTGTCTCGTAGAACAATTGGGACAGCTCGAACGCCAAGAAAAAAGCGCTGGGTAGCGCTAGCCTTGGAGTGACTCTTTGAGGCACGGATTTGGCCGCATTCTGCCAGCGGTATATAGTAAAAGGGACTGATAACACTGCGCGCAGGGCCGAATCTGTCGACTGTACTGCATAACCGTTTACACCGCAAAGGCAACTCTCTCTGATGGCCGCAGACGTAAACAAGCATCTTGACCGGGCAAAACGCTTCCTCGAAAAAAATCGAGTCGAGGATGCTATCGCCGCTTATTTGGCGGTGCTCGAAGGAGCACCCCAGCATCAGGAGGCCACGCAAGCGCTGGGCGATCTCTATTTACGCACGGACCAACCTGATCAAGCGGCGGTTTATTACGGGTTGCTGTTCGATATGCTCGTCGATCCGCGCGACGAGAATAAGGCGGTGGCGATTTATAACCGTTTCCTGCGCACCGGGCGGGTAGAGCAGCAGCCGGAACGCATCGCGCGGTACGCGTTTCTACAGCAGAAACAAAATCATGCCGAGGAAGCTATCGAGCAGTACACCAAGGCGGCGGAAATGTTTACCGCTGCATCGCGGGATGAAGATGCATTGTTTTGTCTGGAACGCATCGCGCAGCTGGATCCGGAAAATCCGGCGCGGCAATTGCGGCTGGCGGAAGCGGCGGAACGCATATCGCGGCGCGCGCTGGCGGCTCGTGCTTATTTGCGCGCCGGTCAGTTGGCCACAGCGCATGGGGAACATGAGGATGCTCTGAAACTGCTGTACCGCGCCTACGTTCTGGCGCCGCAAGAACGAAGCGTGGCGCTGTTGTACGCGGAAGCCAAGTTACGCGCGGGGATGGCCACGGAAGCAGTGGTGATTCTGGACCCCTTCGCAGGAAAAGAGAGTGACGCGGCGTTCGTGGATGCGTTTGGGAAGGCGCTGGTGCGCGCCGGGCAATTGGATCGCGCACGAGAAATACTGGAGTGTTTGTTACGCGAAAAAAATGTCGGCACGATGCCGCTCTTCGAACTGGCGGACGCGTATGCCGCTGCGGGGCAAGAACGCAACGCTGTGGATCTCTTCTTGGTCCTGAAGCGGCGAATGTTTGCGGATAAAAAGCAAAATGAGTTCGCCTTGCAAATGGACCTGGCCGGCGAGAAGAATCCGCAATCGCAGGCGGTGCTGGAATTCTGGGCCGCACTTTACAACGAGCTGAACCGGGAATCGAAATACTTCGAGATCATGACGAAGTTGTTCGAGGTATACGTACGGGCGGGAAATATACCGAAAGCCGCGGAAACGCTCGACAAACTTGTGGATATCGACCCTTACGATCCGCGCAACCAGGAGCGGCTGGAAATGCTGCGCAACCGCGTGGACGATTCGCTGTTCAAGCGGATCGCTGCCCGGCTGGCAAGATCGACGAGCCTTAGCGCGGGTACGCCTTCGGGGCTGCACCATTCGGATACCGGCGAGATCGTGAGCGCATCGCAAGGGAACAGTGAGGCGGGGCGTGAGAAGCAAACGCTGGAAGACCTGATTGTGCAGACGGAAATATTTTTGCAATATTCGCTGCACAACAAAGCGCTGGACCGGCTGCAAAAAATTGGCGTGATGTTTCCGGGAGAGGAAAAACGCAACGCACGGCTTTCGAATTTATACCAGTTAGCGAATTGGTGGCCTCCAGGGGCGCACCGCCAACAGCCTGGGGCTGCGCAGGCAGGGACTACTGCCGCCCCAGTGCCGCCTCAGCCGGTGGTTATGGCTCCTGTGGCTCCAGCGGAATCGCAGGGAGCAGCTGGAGCCGGGAAGAGCGGGGTATACACGGCGGAAACGCTGCGGGATTTGTCGAAAATATCGGAGGTAAATCAAAAGATTTTTCGGCAACAGACGCCGCGCGCGATGTTGAACACCGCGGTCAGTGAAGTTGGCTCGTACCTGCGGGCAACGCGGTCGCTGGCGGTCGTTGGAGCCGCGGGCCGTCCACCGGAGTTGACCGCGGAATTTTGCGCTACAGATTTAAAACCGGCTCCGATCGCACAGGTGGTCCTTTTATTGGCGCTGATGGAAAAAGCCGAGCCGGACGAACTTGGCGGACTGATGGTGGAGTCCGAGAACGGATTGGTGCTGGCGGAGTTGGGACTGGAGAGCGCGCTGGGCGTGATTATCACTGATAAAGAAACTCAGGCGCCGGCGGGAATGTTGATCGTGGGTCATGCCCGGCGACACAAGTGGAAGCCGAACGAAGCGTACTTTTTGCAAGCTATCGGCGACCAGATGTTGATGAGCGTGAGCCACACGCGGTTGCGATCGCTGGTGCGGCGCATGGGCGTTTCCGATGAACGGACGGGCCTACTAAGCCGCAGCTCGTATCAGAGTTGTTTGTTGACAGAAGCGGATCGCGCGCGCACGCAAGGCACGCCACTGGCGCTGGCCATACTGCAAATCGATCGCGGTTCGGACATTTTGCGACAACAGGGAGAACCGCCGATGGAGCGATTCGTGGAGCAACTGGCGCGGTCGTTGCAATCCATGCTGCGACAGAATGATGTCGCGGTGAAATATACTTCGTGGTCGCTGGCATTTATTTTGCCAGACACTACACTGGAAGGGGCGCAGCATCTGGCGGACAAATTATTGCGGGCTGCGTCTGGTTTGCGGCCGCCGTGGAACGCAACGCAGATCACGTTGAGCGCGGGAATCGTGGAAGCTACAGCGAAGCCAGAGTACGACAGCGAGGATATTGTTACGGATTTAATCAATCGCGCGGAGTTTTCCGTGGAAGAAGCGCGCAAACGTGGCGGGGCGACAGTGATCGCGCTCGAAAGCCCGGTGGTTTAGAAAACAATTCAGAATTCAGAGAGGAATTTTATGTTTCCCACAGACGTTGTGATTGTTGCGGGCGCGCGCACGCCGATGTCGCGCTACACGGGGTCCTTTTCCGATGTGTCGGCCATTGATCTGGCAGCGCATGCATCGAAGGAAGCGATTCGCAGGTCGGGAGTCGATCCGGGAGAGTTCGATCACGCCATTTTTGGAAATGTGATACAGACCAGCGCGGATGCTTTGTATGGCGCGCGGCACGTGGGTTTAAAAGCGGGATTGAAAATCGAAGCACCGGCGGTGACGGTGAATCGTTTGTGTGGATCGGGCATGGAGTCGATTGCGCAAGCGGCGCAGCGATTGTTGCTGGGCGAAGCGACCATGGTGCTGGCCGGTGGCATGGAGAATATGACGCAGGCTCCTTTCGTGATTCGCGGCGCGCGCAATGGATTGAAACTTGGCGGTGGCGCGCTGGAAGATACGTTGATGGCGGGATTGACGGATTCTTATTGCGGATTGCCGATGGCCCTGACGGCGGAAAAACTTGGCGAGCAGCATGGCATTACGCGCGCGGATGCGGACGCGTACGCGTTGCGCAGCCAACAAGCCGCGGATGCAGCGTACAAAGCCTGCCGCATGCGCGACGAGCTGGTGCCAGTGGAAGTGAAGCAGGGGAAAAAAACGATTACCGTTAGCGAAGATGATCATCGCAGACCGGAGACCACGCTCGAGACGCTCGCGAAGTTGCCGCCTTCGTTCAAAAAAGACGGGATTGTTACGGCGGGAAATGCCAGCGGGATCGTTGACGGCGCGGCTGCGGTGGTGGTGACCAGGGAACAAACTGCAAAAGACCGCGGGTTGAAGCCCGTGGGGCGCATCGTGGCGTGGGCGGTGGCGGGCGTGGATCCCAGCATTATGGGGATCGGTCCGGTGCCGTCTTCGCAAAAGGCGCTCAAGCTTGCGGGACTGAGTTTGGAGCAGATGGATCGCGTGGAAGTGAACGAGGCGTTTGCGGCGCAATACCTGGCGGTGGAAAAGGCGCTCAGATTAAATCGCGACAAGACAAATGTGAATGGCGGCGCGATTGCGCTCGGGCATCCGCTGGGAGCTACGGGAACGCGGCTGGTGATTACCATTCTGAATGAATTGCGGCGGAACAATTTGCGATATGGATTGACCACGGCGTGCATTGGCGGCGGACAGGGCATCGCCATGATCGTTGAGGCGTTGTATAACTAGCTCCACCGGGCGCCACGTGGCGGCCACGTTCAGCGAATTCCACGAACAAGAATTTTTCAAGGGGACCGGATGACGATTCAAATAGTTGGCGTTGTGGGGTGCGGGTTGATGGGCGCAGGCATCGCGCAAGTGGCTGCCGCGGCGGGCTTCCACACCGTGGTGCGTGAGGTGAGCGGCGAAATTGTGGAGAAGGGCCTGAAAAATATCGACAAGAATCTGGCGCGATTGGTGGAGAAAGGCGCGCTGGATGAAAGCAAAAAAGGGGAAATCCGCGGGCGATTGAAGGGGACTACGGCGCTCGAGGATCTGAAATATTGTGATGTGGTGATTGAGGCCATCATTGAGCAACTTCCGGCCAAGCGCGAATTATTCAGCGCGCTCGATGGGCTTTGCTCGGCTTCGACAATTTTTGCGAGCAATACTTCGTCGCTGACGATTACCGAAATTGCCGCCGCTACAAAACGACCTGACCGATTTGTAGGGCTACACTTTTTTAATCCTGTGCCGGTGATGAAGCTGGTGGAAGTGGTACGGACGATTGCGACCGATCCCGCGGTGTATGAAGAAATGGTGGCGTTTGGAGCGAAGTTGGGCAAAACGCCAGTGCGCGCGCACGACAGTACGGGATTTATCGTAAATCGCCTGCTGGTGCCGTACCTGCTCGATGCTATTCGCGCGTTGGAAGAAGGCGTGGGTTCGATTGACGACATCGACAATTCCATGAAGCTGGGTTGCGGGCATCCCATGGGGCCGCTGACGCTTTTGGATTTTGTAGGGTTGGACACCACGTACTATATTTCCAACATCATGTTCGACGAATTCCACGAGAAGCGTTTTGCTTCGCCGCCACTTTTGAAGCGCATGGTGCTTGCGGGGTGGAATGGCAGGAAATCGGGGCGCGGATTTTACGACTACAGCGATCCACAAAAGCCCAAGGCCATGAAGTTTTAGATTTGGTTGTTGGATTCCGAAAAATCTGCAGAATTGATGAGCCGGCGTTTGAAATAACGGACTGGACAAAAAACCGAGGCGGAATGGCTTACGAAAATTTGCTGTGCGAAAAAAGAGATGGCATCGCGTATATCACGCTGAACCGCCCTAAGGTATTGAATGCGCTGAATCGCAAAACGGTGGAAGAGCTGCAGCAGGCGTTGCTGGATGCGCGCGGGGATGATGGCGTGCGGGTGATTATCATGACAGGCGCGGGCGAGAAATCGTTTGTTGCCGGCGCTGATATCGGAGAACTGGCGCAGCAAACGCCTGTGAGCGGCAGGGAATTTTCGCTTTTCGGACAGAGTGTTTTTCATTTGCTGGAAACTTTGGGCAAGCCGTCGATTTGTGTCATCAACGGTTTTGCTTTGGGCGGTGGCTGCGAATTGGCGTTGGCCTGCACGATCAGAATCGCGAGCAAGACCGCCAAGCTGGGCCAGCCGGAAGTGAAACTGGGCATAATTCCGGGTTATGGCGGGTCGCAGCGGTTGGCGCGGCTGTGCGGCAAAGGCGTCGCGCACGAATTGTGCCTTACGGGAGAAATGATCAGCGCTGAGGAAGCGCAGCGCATCGGGCTCGTCAATCATGTGTACGAACCGGCGGGCCTGATGCCTGCTGCTGAAGCGCTGGCGAAGAAGATTATTGCCAACGCGCCGTTAGCGGTGAAGTACACGATGGAAGCAATCGAGCGTGGAATGGAAATGGGACAGGAAGAAGGAATGTTTCTGGAGGCCACGCTTTTTGGCTTGGTGTGCACTACCGAAGACATGCGCGAAGGAACGAAAGCATTCCTGGAAAAGCGGCCGGGGCAATTCAAAGGAAAGTAACGAGTATTTTGCACAACAATGGCCAAAAATCTGCGATCCGAGACGACGCCACCAAAGCTGGATGCCAGTGGCTTACGCTTTGCAGTGGTGGTGAGCCGTTTCAATAATTTTATTACTGAGCGTTTGTTGGGTGGCTCGATTGAAGCCCTGGGCAAGTCAGGCGCGGCAAAAGCTGATATCGAAGTTGTAGAGGTGCCCGGGGCTTTCGAATTGCCGCTGGCGGCCAAGAAGATGGCGGCCAAAGGCGAGTATGACGCGTTGATTGCCATTGGGTGCGTGATACGCGGCGAAACTTCGCACTACGACTATGTATGTTCGGAAACGGCGAGAGGACTGCAACTGGCGCAAATGGATACTGGCGTGCCGATTATTTTTTGTGTGCTGACTTGCGAAACGCAGGAGCAGGCCATTGCTCGCGCGGGCGGCGACCATGGCAACAAAGGATTCGATTCAGGACTTGCGGCCATCGAGATGGCGCGGCTATCACAGAAGCTGAGCGGAAAAGTACCGCAACCGGCGCCTTCCCCGAGAAAGCTTCGGCGCGCTTAGTGTCCTTACGAACAAAATCCCGTGAATTTGCCATGCAGATGCTGTTTCAGTGGGACATGAGCAGGCAGGATCCCGCGAAACTGGAATCAAAATTCTGGCGTACTGCAAAAGCGGCGGACACTACCCGAACGTTCGCCAACAAATTATTTGAAGGCGCCGCCAAATACGCGGACGAGCTGGATGCATTGATCGTGCAGCATGCGCAGAACTGGCGACTGGAACGCATGGCGATTATTGACCGGGCGGTGTTGCGACTGGCCATTTACGAGCTGCGAACCAGGGAAACGCCTGCCAAGGTGGTGCTCAACGAAGCGGTTGACCTGGCGAAGAAGTTTTCTTCGGAAGACGCGGGCGCGTTTGTGAACGGAATTCTGGATGCGGTTAACAAGACTTTGGTTGAGAAAGCAGATGGCACGAAGTAGTCGTCTGCTGTAGACGCCATTTTCTTGAACGGAGTTTTGTAAGTGCCGACCCGGACACTGGACGCTGCCGGAATTTAGATGCGGATGGTGCCTTCAAAAACTTTTACGGCGGCGCCGCTGCAGCGAGGCACGAGTTTTTTCCCCGTTTGCGAGACTTCCACTTCGATTTGGCTGGGTCTGCCCATCTCCACGCCCTGTTCTATGTACAGTGTTTGCGCCGGCGCCAGCTTGCCGTGTTGTACGAGATAGGCGGCCAGCGAACCCGCTGCGGAACCAGTGGCCGGGTCTTCATAAATTTCCCAAGGAAGCATGCCGCGCGTGAAAGCTTTGTTCACGCCATTAAGCGCGAAGCAATACGCCATGATGCCGTTCTTACCTTCGAAACGGCGCAGATCGTGGACGTTCATATTTATGCGGCCCAGCGCAGCGCGATTGCGGAAGGGCACCATCAAGTTTGAGACGCCGGTGGAAACATATTGCGGCTGCAACTCGGAGTGAAAATCTGAAGCAGAAACTCCCAGCGCGGCGGCCAGCTCCTTTTTATTAATTTTGACGGACGGAAAGACCGCGGGAGTCTGCGTCATGGTGACGCGTTGTGGGCGACCATCCTTGAAGCGGATCTCTACGGGCAGCACTCCTGCTCCGGTTTGCTGCATGATGTGCACGCCGCCTTCCTGGGCCGGAACGACACCGAGTTCGGCGAGCAGGAACCACGTACCGATAACTGGATGGCCGGCGAGTTTCAACTCTTCCTTGGTGGTGAAAATTCGCAGACGGGCCAAGGCGCGGTCATCGGTGGGCTTTTGCACGAAAACGGTTTCTGAAAGATTCATCTCGCAGGCAATGGCCTGCATGACGTCATTCGAAAGGCCATCGCCGTCGGTGACGACCGCGACGGGATTGCCCTCGAAGCGGTTGGTGGTGAATACATCCAGAGTGTAAAAGCGGCGTTCCATAAAGTTTTATGCGGGCCCGGTTGATGCGAGTTCAGATGCTCTCGAGGCGCGCGACGGTCCTTTCATTAGTAACATTTCCTGTGTTGAGGGTCGACTTAGGTTCGATGAGCACGATGTGAACTTCCTCATCGGCCACCGGCTTATGTTCCACTTTGCGAGGGACGATGACAAATTCTCCTTCGCGGACGATGGATTCATGATCGCGGAATTGCATACGTAGCGTGCCTTTTACGACCAGGAAAAGCTCGTCTTCGTGATCATGATGATGCCAGATAAATTCGCCTTTTAGTTTAACAACCTTCACGTAGCAATCGTTCACCTCGCCAATGATATGCGGCTTGTAGTGCTCGGAGAACTTTGCAAACTTCTGTTGCAGATTGACAGTTTCCATGGCGGCTCCTATAGATTGTGAATGATTTGGGTAACGGCAGCGAGTACCTGGTTAGTGGTCTCGCGCCGGGAAGTTTCGGAATAGACGCGCAGCAAATTCTCGGTTCCTGAAGCGCGCACCATCACCCAGCCGATATCGCCGAGATAAACTTTAATGCCATCCATGTTTTCGCGTCGAGTGATGGGCCACTCCAGAATGTGCGTGAACGTTGGATCGGAAAAGTGCGCGATAGCTTTTTGTTTTTGCTCCGGCCGAACATCCAAATCGATGCGGCCATAGTGATATTCCCCAAACTCGGAGTGCAGCGCGGACAGCAACTGGCCCATGGTTTTACCGTGCCAGGCCATCAATTCTGCGAGAAACAAGGCCGAAACGGTAGCGTCGCGTTCGGGGAGATAAAGGCTGGTGCCGAAGCCGCCGCTTTCTTCGCCACCAGTCAAAATATTCTGCTCCAGCATGAGCTCGCAAATATATTTGAAGCCGATGGGAACTTCGTGGAGGGTGCGGCCAAATTTGGCGGCGATTTTATCGATCAGCTTGGTTACGGAAAAGGTTTTGGCGATGTCGCCGGGGAGATTACGCGTGCCGGCGAGATGCCAGACCAGCAAAGCGAAGAGCTGATGAGGGTTGAGGAAGGAACCGTCGCGATCGATGGCGCCAATGCGGTCGCCGTCACCGTCTGCGCAGAATCCAGCGTCGTATTTGCCGGCGCTCACAGCATCGCGCAGTGGTTGTACGTGCGGTTCGATCGGTTCGGGGTGGGCGCCTCCGAAGAGCGGGTCGCGTGTGCCGCGAATCTCGTCGCAGTGAACGTTGTTGCGAGTAAAAAGTTCGCGCAGTAGGCCTGCTGACGAGCCGTGCATAGGATCAGCGACGAAACGAAATTGTGCTTTTCGCAGACGATCCCAATCGACTAGCCTTTCGAGTGCCTCGAGGTAGGGGGCACGCGGGTCGATGGTGTGCAGTAAATCTTTGCGCGGCGGAAGCAGTGTAGTGTCGCGATGCTGAACGACTTCTATCTCCTGTTCGATCTGCGCCACGATGGAGGGAAGCGCACTACTGCCATAGCTGGCTTTATATTTAATTCCGTTCCAGCGATAGGGATTGTGGCTGGCGGTGATGACCATTCCGCCGGCGGCGTCTCGTTGGCGAACCAGCAACGAGACAGCGGGCGTGGGGCAGGGCTTGTCGGTCAACCATACGGGTGTGCCGCTTGCGGTGATAACGTCAGCGACTGCTGTGGCCACAGTATCGGATGCAAAGCGATGATCGTAGCCGATGATTACGCCTCTGCGCGCGTCTTCGGAGCGAATTACGTAGCGGGCGATCGCGCTCGCAACGGTGCGCGCGTTCGCAAAAGTGAAGTCTTCGGCAATGATGGCGCGCCAGCCGTCGGTGCCGAATTTAATTAGCGGCGCGCGTTCGATCATTTGCAATTGCGGCATCATACGGCGAGCAGTATACGCGACGGGCCCGTGGCGCCAAGAGCCGCATTGGCGTGCTTACAGCAGGTCCTTGCGGCCGCGCTCCTCGAGCCATTTCACGATTTTGCCGACGTCCTGGGAGCGATGGCGCGGGCAGATCAGCAAGGCGTCAGCAGTTTCGACCACTACGAGATCGCGTATGCCGATGGCGGCGACGAATTTTGTGGGGCTCCAAATAAAATTGCCTTCAGCTTCGAGCATGTGGCCGGCGCCGGCGAGGACATTGTGGTGCGTGGCGATTGAGGACTGTTCGTGGACGGCGGTCCAGGAACCTATGTCGCTCCAGCCGATGTCGGCAGGAATCATGAAAACGCGGGAGGGGCCTTTTTCGCGAGTGGAGGGTTCGAGAATGGCGTAATCGACGGCGATATTTTCGAGGCGCGGATAAATGGAACGTAGTTTACTTTCGTATTTGCGGGTGCCGATGGTGGCGGCGAGAGCTTCTAGTGCGTCATACGTTTTGGGCAAATATTTTTGTAGCGAATCCAGGAAGGTCGAGACGCGCCAGAAAAACATTCCGGCGTTCCAACGGTAATTTCCCGAGGCGACGTATTTCTTCGCCAACGGCAATTCCGGTTTCTCTTTGAATGCTCGGACAGCAAAGACTGGAAAAGGCGAGGTCGAGGCGGGTTTGAGAGCGCACTGGATATAGCCGAAACCGGTTTCGGGCCGACTGGGTGGAATGCCCAAAACGACCATGCGGCTAGGTTCGCGCGCAATTTTCAAAGCTAACTGGGCGATCTTGGCGTATTTTTGTCGCTGTGCGATATGGAGATCGGCGGGGAGCACGGCCATCAACGCGTCGCCGTTCTCCGAATGACGAATGTGCACGGCAGCAAGGGCGATGGCCGCAGCGGTGCTGCGCCCCACGGGTTCGGCGAGAATGTGTTTGCGGGCAGATGCGGGCAAGTGCTTGCGAACAGATGCGGATTGTTCTGCGTTGGTAACGGTCCAGATGCGCTCCGCGGGTATAAATGGTTCCAGGCGCGCCACGGTTTGTTGCAGCATGGAGTCCGCGCCGATGATGTTGAGCAGTTGCTTGGGTGTGCGAGTGCGGCTGCGAGGCCAGAAGCGAGTACCGCGGCCTCCGGCGAGGATTACAGCGTGTGCGGTGAGTTTTTGTGCGGCCATGACTGGGGGTCAGGTGAATAACACTTGTTCGATGGCGGATTTCGGTACGCCAATTTGCAAAAGTTCGTTGCGCATTGTGGTGATGTTGGGCACGTAAGTGCGCAAAATGGATGTCGGGCTCTCGGGAACGACGGAAAATTTGCCAAGGTTTGCGGGAATGAACCAGCACTCGCCTTGTTGGTAGGGGCTAGAGCCGTCACTCCATTGAATAGTGCCGCGACCGCCGAGGATTACTATCAATTCGAAATGGGCAGGATCGGAATTTGCGTGGTGCTGCGCGGGAAGGTCCCATCGTTCGCTTGCGAAATAAGGGCAGGCTACGAGTAAAGATTTTTTAGCGCCGTTGGCTGATGGCAATGCAACGGGCGCTACCTTCCCGCCTTTTCGTCGATCAAAATCGATGACAGCCATGCTTTTTTCGATGTGTAGCTCGCGCGGTTTGCCGTGGGCATCGACACGATGGAAGTCGTAGAGGCGATAGGTTAGGTCGGAATTTTGCTGCACTTCGCAGAGGATCATTCCGGCGCCAATGGTGTGCGGTGTTCCGGCGGGAACATAAAAGGTATCGGCGGGCGAGACCGACAGGCGCTCAAAAAAAGTTTCGAGACCGCCCTGTTTTATAGCCCACTGAAACTTTTCTCGATGTACTTCGGGGACGAGCCCGAGCAAAAGTGTGGCGCCGGGATCTGCGGAGACAACGTGCCACATTTCTGTTTTGCCTACCGCGCCGGGCGCTTCGTTTTGCTTGGCATAGACGTCACCTGGATGAACCTGGATGGAAAGCTGATCAGTGGGAAAAAGAAATTTCACCAACTGTGGAAATCCGCGTGCTGCGTCTGGAGATGCGAAATCGGTGCCACGCCATTCTGGCGGCATCTTTTGCCATGCCTGATTGAGGGGCCCTGTTAGCGGGCCCGTTTCGATTTTAGATTCCGGTCCGGTGAGCCAGGCTTCGCCTATGGGTTCAGGCAGATTCGTTTTGTCCGGGTAGATGGGCGCAAGCGAACGCGCGCCCCAGATGCGCGGCATAAATCGCGGCTCGATGCGTGTGGGCTCCGGCCGCACCATTAAGTGGCGGCTTCAGCGCGGGAGAAAAAACGGCCCAGGCGGCGCAATCCTTCGTCGATGCGCTCGATGGAAGTGGCGTAAGAAAGGCGGAGATAGCCAGGTGCGCCGAAGGCTTCTCCCGGAACAACGGCCACTTGAACTTTGTCGAGCAACAGCTTGGTGATCTCTGTGCAGGATTTGGCGAGCGCGTTATTTCCACGGAGGTGCGCGGAAATATTTGGGAAGGCATAAAACGCGCCGCCGGGATCTTCGCAGGTGACACCGGGAATTGCGCGCAGGCCGTCGACGATGCGCCTGCGGCGTCGCGCATATTCGGCGAGCATTGTGGGAACGGAATCCATGGAGCCACGCATGGCTTCAAGAGCGGCGTATTGCGCGATGGAAGTGGCGTTGGAGGTGGATTGGCTTTGCAACTTGATGGAGGCTTGCACCAGAGGTTCCGGGGCGAGGGTGTAACCGATGCGCCAGCCAGTCATGGCAAAAGTCTTGGACATCGAGCCGATGATAATGACGTGATCTTTCGAACCGGCGGCACTGGCGATGGAATACGGTTTGTGCGGCTCATAGGTGAAATGCGAATAGCATTCGTCGCTCATGAGCCAGATGTCATGTTTTTTGCAAAGCGCGAGGATGCGTTCGAACTCTTCGGGCGGGACGACACCGCCACACGGATTGCTTGGTGAATTCAGAAACAGCATGCGCGTTTTGGGGGTGATAGCTTTTTCGATGGCGGCGGCTTTTACGCTGAAACCATCTTCGGATTTGGCTTGCACGAAAACGGGTGTGCCGCCAGCGTATTTCACAATGTCCGGGTAGCTGACCCAATAGGGCGCGGGGATGATTACTTCGTCGCCGCTTTGAATCAGCAAGCTCACGAGATTAAAGATGGAATGCTTGCCGCCAACATTGACGACACATTCCTTTGCTTCGTAAGCGGAGCCCAGTTCGCGCTTGTGCCAGGCGCAAATCGCTTCGCGGAGGGGCATGATGCCGGCCGTGGAGGTGTACTTGGTTTTGTTTTCGTCGATGGCCTTGATGGCAGCTTTTTTGATGTGGTCGGGCGTAGGAAAATCCGGCTCGCCGGGGCCGAAGTCGGCGACATCCACGCCACGCGCTTTTAACTTGTCAGCTTCCGCAATGACCGCCGCCGTGGGAGAGATTTGAATGCGGTTGATGCGGTCCGTTAATTGGACTTTTTCTCTGGTGCTGGGTGATGCAGCCATGAATGAATCTCCTCTTTGAGGGTCAGCGCCTGGCGGCGCCCTGCTCTAAAAAATTTTGGCACGCAACTTTTGTTCTACAACAGCGGGTACCAGATCGGTCAGCGGTCCGCCGAGCTGCGCAATTTCGCGCACCAACTTCGCGCTCAGATAACTGTACGGCTCGCCGGGCAACATGAAAACAGTTTCGAGGCGTGGCTCCAGTTTGCGATTCATGAGCGCCATCTGCAATTCGTATTCGTAGTCGGAGACGGCACGAATGCCGCGCAGGATCACGCCTGCACCGCGCTTGCGCGCGTAATCGACTAGCAGGCCTTTAAAAACGTCGACTTCCACGGCGGGCCACTGTTTGGTGACTTCACGCAGCATCTCCACGCGTTCGGGGACGGTGAAGAGGGGTTGCTTGTCGACGTTTTGCAGCACCGCAACGATCACCAGGTCGAACATTTTCTCGCCGCGCTCGATCAGATCGAGGTGGCCGTTGGTGACGGGATCGAACGATCCCGGATAGATGGCGACAGAGGTCTTCATTTTGTTTTTGTCGAGCGCCACAGAATACAATTATTCTAACTCAGCCGTGATTTGTGGGACAGGCAAAGGTGCGCGGGCGCGAAAAAATTCTGCGCGAGCGGCTTGATTGTGCCAGTATGCGGTGCGCGAAACACGGCTATCGCGCGATGAGATTATTACTGGAAAGGGCGGCACAATAATGAGGATGTCGAAGGTTTGGTTGAGGGGACTAAGTCTGATGATATTGAGCGCGTCGCTTTGCGGGCCGTTGCGGGCGCAGGAAACGCCGCCGTCGAGCCTGCAGACTTCGATGCCCGGGCTGAATCTCATGCCTGTTCCCGCGAATGTTCAGGTGGGAAGCGGCAGCCTCAAGATTCAGGCGCCCTTCAATGTGATGCTGACAGGTCATTCTGATGCTCGGTTAGTCGCAGCAACGCAGCGATTTTTGGATCAACTGGCGAGACAAACCGGCCTTTTGTTGCCGCCGTTAAATTCGCCAATTGGAGGGCGAATCTCGTTGGCAGTGCGTGTCGATCACGACAGCAAGCCTGTTCAGGAACTGGGGGAAGACGAATCCTACGTCCTCGAAGTAGCGCCGAATGGGGCGAGCATTAGCGCGCCGACCGATCTTGGCGCACTGCATGGTTTGCAGACTCTTTTGCAACTGGTGAGTATCTCGCCGGACGGATTTGCGGCGCCGGCTGTAACTATCAAGGACACGCCGCGCTTTCCGTGGCGCGGATTGATGATCGACGCGGGGAGACATTTTATTCCGCTGGAAGTATTGCGCAGAAATATCGATGGCATGGAAGTCGTGAAGATGAACGTATTTCACTGGCACCTTTCGGAAAATCAGGGCTTCCGGGTGGAGAGCAGGAAATTTCCGAAATTGCATCAGATGGGTTCGGATGGGTTGTACTACACGCAGGATGAGATTCGCGGATTGATCGCATACGCGCGCCAGCGCGGCATTCGCGTGGTGGCGGAGTTTGATCTTCCGGGCCACAGCACGGCGTGGTTCATAGGCCACCCGGAACTAGCGAGCGGGCCTGGACCTTTTACCATTGAACGTAAGTGGGGCGTGTTTGACCCGGCATTCGATCCGACCAGCGACAAAGTCTATAAATTCCTCGACGAATTCATTGGGGAGATGGCCAAACTTTTCCCAGACCATTTTTTTCACGTGGGTGGGGATGAGGTGAATGGCAAGCAGTGGGATGCCAATCCCAAGATTCAGGAGTTTATTCGCGCGCATGATTTGAAAGGGAATGCCGGGTTGCAGCTCTATTTCAACAAAAAGCTGCAAGGCATCGTGAGCAAGCACGGCAAGAGCATGGTGGGCTGGGACGAAGTGCTGGACCCGACGCTGCCGAAAGATATTGTCATCCAGTCTTGGCGCGGGCAGGCTTCCTTGGCGGAAGCGGCGAAGCAGGGCTATCGCGGGATTCTTTCGAATGGCTATTACCTGGACCTGGGGTGGAGTGCGGCGCGGCACTACGCTGTCGATCCGATGGGTGGTGCGGCGGCTAGTCTTTCGGCGGACGAGAAGCAGCGCATTCTGGGCGGCGAAGCGTGTATGTGGTCGGAATACGTGAACGCGGAAAATATTGATTCGCGCATCTGGCCGCGGAATGCGGCGATTGCGGAGCGGTTGTGGTCGCCGCAGGAAGTGCGCGACCCAGCATCAATGTATGCGCGGATGCATGCGCTGAGTGCGCAACTGGAATGGCTGGGGCTGACGCATGAGAATTATTCTGCGCGGATGCTGCGGCGCATCGCTGGACCAGTCAGTTCGGAGGAATTTCATGCGTTGAGGACTTTGACCGATGTGGTGGAGCCGGTTAAAGATTATGGGCGGGAAGAAACGGCTTCGGGGCCGGCTACAAGCGAGACGCCTTTGAACAGGGTGGTGGATGCCATACCGCTGGAAAGCAGAGTTGCGCGGGAGTTCAGCGAGACGGTGGAAAAATATGTGGCCGCTAATTGCCATGACGCAACGTTGGCAGCGCAATTGCGGGCGCAGTTAATTTTGTGGCGAGACAACGATGCGAAGCTGCAGCCGTTGTTGCAGCGATCGTTCCTGCTGAAGGAAGTCGCGGGCACGTCGCAGGATTTGGCGGTGGTAGCGGCGGCAGGATTGGCTGCGCTGGATGTGCTGGAGCATGGCGGCAACACGGATGAGGCATGGAAGGGTCAGCAGAGCGCGGTGGTACAACGGGCGCAAAAGCCAAAGGGGCAATTGCTGCTGATGCCGGCGCCGGCCGTTCAGAAATTGATCGACGCGCCTTCGGCTGGCGGAAGTTGCGCCGCGCCAAGACAATAATTCAAGTGCGGAGTGGTTTTGTTGGTAGCGCTAACGGGAATCGAACCCGTATTTCGGCCTTGAAAGGGCCGCGTGCTAACCGTTGCACCATAGCGCCATAATTGTGGAATTGTTAACCTAGCTAGAATAGAAAAAAAGCGGGGAATGCACAAGGCGACTCGAGAAATTGACTACAGCGCCGACGATCCGTTCGCTGCCCTGGTCATCTCGGCGCGGACCAGCGCCGCGAGCAGCAGATACCCGCCGTATATCGGCAGCCCGGAGTAGAAGCCCGGCTGCACAGGAGCGAGGATTGCGGTACACACCAGGAAGACCGCAGCAGCGCCGGTGCACAACCAGAATTCTGTGGCTGACCTCCTTCGCAGCGCTCTCGCGCCGAGCACCATGATCACACCGAGTACGAAGCTCGTCCACCCGATCCAGAGCATCTCCCACAACCTTGAGTCGTACCCGTCGCGCTGGAGGTAGGCTTTCCGGATGGAGAGCACCGCATGCATTGCTGCCGCCGCCGCGACCAACAGCCCGACCAATCCCGTCACCATGGGAAAGGCCCGCCCCAGCTTGCTCATCCCGGTACCCGGCTCACCGCGCACGACGGTCATGGCAACGCTCCTCTCGTGGAGAGCACAACTATTTCAATTCAATCCCTGTGTTTCCTTATTTAAACGCGCTCGGGCCCTCCACTGGCTTTGAGCAGCCACTGACGTAAAAGCGTTTGGTTCTCTAACGATACTTCCTCGAACGCAAGGCCCATCCCCGAGTTTGGCAACTCGTAGACAACCCTAGCAGTACACGCGAAACATTCTGATTCAGCGAAGATTTTAATTGATACGTCGCGACCGATGGGAAGAGTATTCGGCACTTCTACGTAGCAACCATGATGACTAAGTTTGGCGACCTGACAACTAAGTCGACCGCCAGATTCCCTGTGAGCGATTTCCGCAACGGCAATGAAAGGGAGTCGTGGACTTCGACGAGGGTGGTCATACATGAAGTTTTCCTATCCTATCCGCGAGGCAGAGGCCTCTTGTAAGTGAACAGAGGGACGCTGAGGCGACCCCGAGAAATTGAGCGATGCAGCGGATGGTTGCATACCTACTTCTGGCGGTCTTGGAATTCTTCGTGCCAGGCCATTTGGATGGCTTCGAGTTTGGATTCGTTGGAAGCGGCGGGGTCGCCGGTGAAGAGTGGGAGTTCGGTGATCCATTTGTGCATGTCGGTGAAGCGCACGGTGAGGGGATCGGTGTCGGGGTATTTTTCGGTTAGTGCGATGGCGATGTCTTCTATGTCGTCCCAGTCAAAACTTGGCGGCATTTTTTATTTTTCCTCGAAGTAATTTTTTGGATTTCTGAGTAATGCACGGCGTTGTTGCAAGTATAGCTGCGCGGCTCCCTAGACAACCTAGTGGTCGGCTTCCTTGGCGTAGTTTTTGTTCCACTCGGGGATTTCTACCACGATGTCGGTGGTGCCGTCAGGGACGGTTTGGCAGCCGAGGCGGGACTTCGGGGTGATGCCGGGGGCTTCGTCGAGTTCGTCGAGTTCGGCGTCGGTGGCTTCGTTGCAGGATTCGAGGCCTTGCTTGACCATGACGTGGCAAGTGGAGCAGGCGCAGACGCCACCGCAGGCGTGGTCCAGCCCCATTTTGAAGCCCTCGGAAATATCGAGAATGCTGCCGGGGATGCCATTGTGTCCGTAGGGAATTTTTTCGGGGTCGACTTCCACGGTTTTGCCGCTGGGCAGGAACGTGACTTTATATTTCTGCGTGGCGGGCTTGTATTTGACTTCGTCGATGTAGGGGTTACTGCCGCCCATTTTTTCTTACCTCCGATGCTGTGAAACTCTTTATCATCAATCTAAACTTTTCTGCCAGAACTTAGACTTCGGCCAGCTTGCGACCTGCCAGCGCCGTCGAAACCGCGGAGTTCATCAGCAATTCCGCAAGGTGTTCGGTGGCATGATTTAATTCGTCGATGCGCTTGCGAATCAGTTTGTAATCCGTGCGGACCACAGATTGTTTCAACGCGGCAATGGCGGCCTCGATATTAGTACGCTCAGCGGCTGAAATTTCAGCGGATTGCGTATTGGCGAGCGCCTTGGTGGTGGCCGACAGGATGGCTTCGGCTTCGGTGCGCGCTTCGATCAACTGGCGCTCCGCGAAATCCTGCTCGGCGTACTCGATGGACTCTTCGAGCATGCGCTCAATCTCGGTGTCATTGATGCCGTAGCTGGGCTGCACTTCGATGGAGTGCCGCTCTCCGGTGCGCATATCTTTTGCGGCGACTTGCAGGATGCCGTTGGCGTCGATGAGAAAGCCAACCTCGATACGTGGCAGACCCGCTGGGGCCGGAGGAACTTTCAGCGTAAAGCGTGCGAGGGAGCGGCAATCTTTGGCGAGTTCGCGTTCGCCCTGCAGGACGTGAATGTCGATGCCGGTTTGATTGTCGACGCCAGTGGTGTATTGCTCCTGCGCGCTCGCGGGGATGGTGGAGTTGCGGGGAATAATTTTAGAGACTGCGCCGCCGTAGGTTTCAATGCCGAGTGAGAGCGGAGTGACGTCTAGAAGGAGCATGTTGCTGACGCCACGCTCGAGGATGTTGGCTTGCACGGCTGCGCCCAGCGCGACCACTTCATCGGGATTTAGTTCGGTGTGAGGCTTGCGACCAAAAAATTCCTGAACGGTGCGGCGGATCAAAGGAGTGCGGGTGGTGCCGCCCACGAGGACGACTTCTTCGATGTCTGCGGGCGCGAGATGAGCGTCGGCCAGGGCTTGTTTTACCGGGCCCATGGTACGGTTTACAACATTTTGAATCAGGGCCTCGAAATCTGACCGTGAAAAGTTGTGCACAAAAGTTTTGCCGCCGGGCAAAGCGAAACGCAGCGTGACGGATTCTTTCTCGGACAGCTCGTGCTTCGCGGCGATCAGCGATTTGCGCAAATCCTGTGCTAGTTCACCATGCGGCGAGAAATCGAGATCCTCGGTTTCGCGAATGCGCTCGTGGACAAACGCCTGGAGTAGATTATCGATGTCGTCGCCACCGAGATGGGTGTCGCCGTTAGTGGAGAGCACTTGATAGATGTCACCTTCACCGGTGGAAATAAGTTTCAGGATGGAGATGTCGAAGGTCCCCCCGCCGAGGTCGTAGACGGCTACGTGGCCGCGCTGCTTTTCGTGCAGGCCGTACGCCAGGGCCGCGGCGGTGGGCTCATTCACGAGGCGCAGCACTTCAAGGCCGGCGATGCGCCCAGCATCTTTGGTCGCTTGGCGTTGAGCATCGTTGAAGTAGGCCGGGACAGTGATGACCGCGCGATCGACTGGTTCTCCCAGAAAAGACTCAGCCCAATTTCGCAATTCGCGCAAGATGAAGGCGGAAATTTCAGGGGGCGTAAACATTTTATCGCCGAGCATTACGCGAATGACGTTCTTGCTGTTGGTATCGATACGAAACGGAAAGAGCTGCAACTCGCTTTGCACATCGGCGGGCCCGCGACCCATCAGGCGCTTCACGGAATAGATGGAGCGTTCGGGCTGGGTGAGCAGGCGGCGGCGCGCGGCTTCGCCCACGATGATGCTGCCGTCAGGATCGAGGCTAACGACGGAAGGGCACAGTGTTGAACTGTACGGCCCGGGAATACACTTGGGCTGGCCGGTTTGCGCGTCCACGTACGCGACCAGGCTGTTGGTGGTTCCCAGATCGATTCCGACAATGCGTCCCATTAACAGCTCACTCCCTGTAATTCTTTTTCCACGCCGGCAACCAGGTTTCGAATGTAGGAGCGGCGGTTCAGCAATTCATTTAAGCGCTGCAGAATCGCTTCGCGATCGGATTCGCTGGCGTTGGCGCCAAGGGCCGCGTCCCATTGTTGCGCCGCGGTCTTCATTTCGACGTCTACTTCGTGAAGTTTTTCGCCGAAATTCTTCTCGGCGGCGCGCAGCTTGGCGGCTAATCCGTCCAGATTTGCGCCCGCTGATCTGGCTTCGCGCAATTCGTCGAGCGATTCGTTCAGCTCGAATACTTCTTCCAGCAATTCAGGGGGAGCTTGCTGCTTGTGCTCGCCTTCCTTGCGCATGCCTTCCAGTTCCAGCAGATATTCGACGCGCGCGACGGGATCGCGAAGGACGCGGTAGGCATCGTTCAGCCTGGAGCTGCGTTGGAGCGACATTTCCCGTTCGCGTTCGTTGGTATTAACAAAATTGTCGGGATGCAGCTTCCAGCTGAGCTGTAGAAATTTCTGTTCCAGAGCGTCCATGCCCATCCACAATTTGCGGGGCAAGCCAAAATAAGTGAAGTAATCGGCGTTGGCGGGTAGGGATTGAATTTTTCCGCAGACGGGACAGAATGCTGCGGCGTTTGTTGGAGTGTTACAGCTCCAGCAGGTGGTGCTCGAAATAGTGGCTGATTTCGGTGCGTTCATTGGTGCTGCAAGTCCGGAAGCAAGGTTGATGACGGATCGAACACGCTATGCGGGCCGAACCCCCCCACCCTTGAAAAGCGAGGGTGAGACACCCTTGGCACTTTAAAGAGGGGCGAATGGGAGCGACCGAGCACTTTCAATGATCTTCCGGAAATGGACGGCACGCTCAGGCGGTAAAAGAGCTGCCGCAACCGCAATTTCGCGCTGCGTTGGGATTCTGAAAGACAAAGCCCTGGCGCATCAGCGTTTCTTCGTACTCGAGCGTAGTGCCGTGCAGATAAAGGAAGCTCTTGGGGTCGACGAATAAACGCGCGCCATGCTCTTCAAAAACTTTATCGCGGTCGCGTGCCTGGGTATCAAGCCGCATAGCATAAGACAGACCAGAGCACCCGCCACCTTGCACACCCACACGCAAACCACCCAGTTCGGTGGAAACTCCATCTTTCTCAAGGAGCGCGCGAATTTTACGGGCGGCGCGCTCGGTAAGAGTGATTTTCGCGGTTGTGGGCGTAGCCAGTTCTGTGGCCATAACAAATCCCTTTCATCGGTTACCACCATGCGGCCAGCGACTTTATAGGATCCAACGCGAACACAGTTCTCGAGAGCGTCGCGTGGACGAGCCGGCCACGGCAACTTTAGTGCGCGACTTTTGCTACGGCCGCGACTTCAATGCCGTGCTTCTTTTTCCAATCGCCGATGGCCGCCTTGATAGCGTCTTCTGCGAGCACGGAGCAGTGAATCTTCACCGGCGGGAGCGCGAGCTCACGCACGATGTCCGTGTTCTTGATGGACAGTGCCTCTTCGACGGTCTTGCCCTTGACCCACTCAGTGGCCAATGAAGAGCTGGCGATTGCCGAACCGCAGCCGAAGGTCTTGAACTTGGCTTCTTCAATGACCTGCGTGTCCGGATTGATTTTCATCTGCAACTTCATGACGTCGCCGCACTCCGGCGCGCCTACCAGGCCAGTACCCACGTTGGGGTCTTCCTTCGGCAAGCTGCCTACGTTGCGGGGGTTATTGTAGTGCTCGACTACCTTATCGCTATAAGCCATTAACCATTGCTCCTTGCCAGATTAACTAGATTTCCGAAGCCAGCGCTCTTCACTGCCTTGTCAGAGAGCGACACGTTCGGCACAGATGCCGAGCGCCCCGCGGTAAGCTGTCGCAGCGCGTCCTTGATAAATTCGGCGCCGACGCCCAGCAGTTTCAAAAAGGCGCGAACCTGCTGCAGCTCGTGGAACGAGCGTTCGCCTGCGGCTGCTGCGTCTTCCCCTTCGCCGCCATAAGGCACGAAAGTGACGCGGAATGCCGCGCCTGTGCCGCCGATTGACCGATGAATTCTGATTGTTCCTTCGTTCGCCATTGTTGACCCTTTCAGCTTTAGGCTGTTTGCCAGTTCATTTTTGAGATGTCGATACCTTCCTTGGCCATTTCATACAGGGGGGAGAGCTCGCGCAGTTTGGTTACCACCTGCACCATTTTGTCGATGACGTAGTCTACTTCCTCCTGGGTATTGAAGCGGCCGAGGCCAAAGCGGATCGACGTGTGAGCCAAGTCTTCGCCGACCCCTAATGCTTTGAGTACATAGCTGGGCTCGAGGGTTGCCGAAGTACAGGCAGAACCACTCGAAACGGCTATATCGTTGATGCCCATGAGCAAAGATTCGCCCTCCACGTAGGCGAAGCTCATATTGAGATTGTTGGGCAGACGGTGCTCCATGGAGCCATTGACGAAGACCTCGTCGAGCTTGGCTTCCAGGCCGGCCTTAAGGCGGTCGCGCAGGCCGCGCATACGCTCGGATTCTTTGGCCATTTCCTGCTGGCAAATTTCGCAAGCTTTGCCGAGGCCGACGATGCCCGGTACGTTCAATGTGCCGGACCGCATACCGCGTTCGTGGCCACCGCCATCAGCAATGGCGGAAAGCTGCACGCGCGGGTTACGACGGCGGACGTACAGCGCGCCTACACCCTTTGGCCCGTAAATTTTGTGACCCGTGATGGCCAGAAGGTCGATGTTGTCCTTCTGCACGTCCACGGGAATTTTGCCGACAGCCTGGACGCCGTCGACGGCGAAGAAGATGCCGTGTTCCTTGGCGATTTTGCCAATTTCAGCGATCGGATTGACTACGCCAATCTCGTTGTTGGCGTACATGATGGTGATGAGAATTGTTTTAGGCGTAATGGCTTTGCGCACATCTTCGGGATCAACGCGTCCGTCTTTTCCAACCGGCAGATACGTTACTTCGTAGCCGTATTTCTCCAGGCGTTTACAAGTGTCCAGTACAGCCTTGTGCTCAATGGACTGGGTGATGATGTGGTTGCCTTTTTCGCGGTACATTTCCGCGATGCCCTTGATCATCAAGTTGTCGGATTCAGTCGCGCCGCTAGTGAAAATGATCTCTTTCGGCGTGGCGTTGATGAGCGAAGCAATTTGCTGGCGCGCATTTTCCACCGCTTCTTCGCCGGCCCAGCCGAAGGCGTGGTTGCGGCTTGCGGCGTTGCCGAATTTCTGCGAGAAGTATGGCAGCATCGCTTCGAGGACGCGAGGATCGACCGGGGTGGTCGCGTGATTGTCCATGTAGATTGGTAAATTCACAGCCATAATTCTGTTCTCCTAAGTTTGCAATTCCACCAGCACAGGCTCGTGCTGTTCTTCGCTCATGTGAGAAATCGTTACGGTGCTAAGTACGCTCAAAATGCTTTCATTGACGCGGCGTAAAGGCTCGCGAACAGAACACTTGTCAGCGGCGCCGCAATTTCCGTGACTCGTGACGCACGAAGTAATCAATACCGGGCCATCGATGGCCGAAATCACGTCCAGCGCGGTAATTAGCGAAGGTTCTTTGGCCAGCAGATAGCCACCGTTGGCGCCGTGCTTGGCGGTGACGATACGCTGGCGAGCCAACTTCTGAAGCACCTTAGCCATGAGCATCGTCGAGATGCCGTATTCTTCGGCGATCTCGGTGGCGCTGCAGGCATGTTGATCCCGGTGCATGGCGAGATGCTTCACCGCAATCAGACCGTAATCCGCTTTTTTAGACAACTTAAACATATGATGTTGAAAGCGACCAGAAGTTTGATATGGGACCAATTCGGTCGCCCCACATAACCTATATCAGACCGATTCAGTCGCAAATGAAGTTTAGTTCGGTTTGGCGGGGTTGTCAATCACGAATTTCCACTGTTTACGAGCAAGGCCATTGTTTTCAGTTACTTAACATCAAGTAAATTATCTGAAAAAGGGCGATTAACCTTGGACACTAAAAGGTGAGCTTTAACCCACCCGAAACGCTACGCGGAATGGAGACAGCCGTTCCTGAAAACAGGCTCGCGAAGTTCAGGAGGTTGACACGATTGGTGACGTTGGAAACCTGGATTTGCAAAGCCGCGCTACGCAACTCTTTGCGGTAAAGCTGTGCGCCGGCGGCGATATCCAGCGAGAAAGTTGGGCGGGTGCGCTGTCGGTCGAAATTCACGCGATCGACGATAGCGGAGCCGTACTGAGCCAGCAGAAAACTTTGGGTCTCAGTGGAGCTGAGAGTAGCAGGCAGCCCGCTACCATACTGGAAGCTCATGGCCCCCCAGACGCGCTTCTCGGCTTGAAACCTGACGCGGGCTCTCGCGGTATTGCGCTGGTCCTGCGAGACGGCAAATTGGCTAGCATTGGTAAGCGCGCCAGCGGCGTCACTGCCTAAAAACAGGCCCCCCGTGATGGGGCCGCTACCGATGCCGGACTGATTCGAATAGCTGAGGTATCCGGAGAAGCGCCACCATTCGGGAACTTCCAAGCGCAATTCTTCGCCGAAAATGCGCGCGTGCGAAAAAGCGATGGGAAAGCTGACGCCGGTGTCCAGCAAAGTGTCGTCATCAGGATAATTATGAAAATCGCGGCGAAAAATATTTGCTTCGATGCGAAGTTTACCGGAGACAGATTTGGTTGCGCCTACCTCGTAGTAATTTCCACGTGCTGGGCGCACCGGCAGCCTTAAAACGACGGGATCAATGGCGTTCAGCTGAGCAGAGCTGGCGAGCAGCAAATTTTCCATGGCAGGCGTTTGAAAAACGCGGTCATAAGAGGCGTGCAGCAGCAAATTTAAGCTGGAGACATAACGGGAAACGCCGAGGCGCGGGCTCCAGGCCGATTCGTGGACTACGAATCCGTAATGATCGAAGCGCAAGCCCGCGGAAATGTTCCAATTGCCAAGATGCAATTCGTCCTGCACGTAAGCCGAAGGCTCTACATCCCACTTGTGATCCGCGAATTGAAATTGTTGTTGGGTCGCCGGATCGAATTGCGCGGGATCGGCAATGGTGTAGCGGAGCGCTTCGTGCACGGGGGTGAACAAGGTATCGACTCCCGATTTCCAGTTGTGATGGCCCTTATGGCCGACTAGATCAGCGCGAGCGTAGCTCTCGCGATAGCCGCGCGATTGCGAAACGATGACCGGGGTGGCTAGCACATTTGAAGTGAGATCGGCGCTGGCTTCGCGCACGCTTCCCGACAAGCTGAGAAACAAATTGGGAGAAATGGTGTGCTGGAAGAAAATCTGGCCGCTGGTTTCCAGATTAGTGATGGCCTGACGCTGGCCGGCCTGCTGTTGGACTAACTCATTTGGCACCAGGAAGCGTACCGCGTTGTGAATGATGGTGAGGCGCAGACGATCGCTGCCGGAAAATTCTCGCTCGTAGGAAGCTGAGAAGCCGCCAGCGTTTCCGCGATTGGTGAAGTTTTCGAGCACCGGGGGATCGAGATAGCGATCGGTGTGAAAGCCGTTACCGCTGATCGAGAAACGATTTTCGCCAAAAGCGTAGGAAACCGCTGCGGAGCTGCTAATGCTGGAAAAACTTCCGCCATTTAGATCGAATTGGCCGTGGAGGCCGTCGGGCACATCTTTCACGGTGGTTACTTCGACCACGCCACCGAGCTTGCGGCCGTATTCGGCGGGAAATGTAGCGGTCAGCACACGCATGGATTCCACGTCGTCAGCGTCGAACTCCGGCGCAAAGGCGGGGGAGCGATTCTGCGTGAGCGGCAATCCATCGAAAATATATTGGACATCGTATTCCGACCCGCGAGGGTGAAGAACGCCGTTCGCTTCATAGAGCCAACCAGGGTGTTGATTGACGAGATCGCTGAGGTTGCGGCCCGGTTGTGCGGCCATTTGCTGATCGATGGTTTGCCTGCCGACAGAATAAATAGTGCCGGTGCGGCTGGGATCGACAAGCGTGGCGGAATCGGTAACTTGAATCTGGGTGGCGACGGGAGCGACGCCCAAAGTAACGGGGATTCGCAAGGGAACTTCGGAGCGAATGTCGACGAGTTTGCTCCAAGACGCGAATCCTTCGGCGTTGACGTTTAGACGATAAACTCCGAAAGGGAGATCCTGCACGGTGTAGCGGCCGTCCTGCGGGATCTTGAAGGTGCGGTTTACTTGATTGGCCTCGCTAAGTAACCTGGCGTCGGCGGTAACTGTTGCGCCACCTGAATCGTGGACCTCAATGCGCAGTTCTCCACGGACGCGCTGGGCGTGAAGGGTGCCCGGGGTGAGGAAAAGAGCTGCCATAACGGCGAAGACCAGATAATGGAGTGGGGCGCGCATCTCTATCGGTGGTGATAATTACGTTTCGAGCCTTCCCGAACGTCGCGAATTGCCAAACGTATTTCTAAAATTGAATCATCGAGTTCCACTAGTGCCGCGTTGAATTTTCTCCTTAGCAAACTTCCACGGGCCTTTTTACGTTAACACGAAGGGCACTGTGGCTATCGGAGTGACGGGACATGCGGCAACTAAACAGCAACAATTAAAGCACGTATTGATTTGCTAATATTTTAGCGGGTTCGCGTTGCGAATCCTTTGGGGATTATGCGTCGTCGGCTATGCACCATTGGCTTTACCGGGAAGACCGCGGAGGAGTTTTTCGCGCTGCTTCGCGACGCAGGGGTGCATAGCGTGATCGATGTGCGGCAGAACCGCACCGGGCAGCTTTCTGCGTTCGCCAAACATCCTGACCTGGAGTTTTTTCTGCGTCAGATTGGGAACATGGGATACAGGCACGAGCCGTTGCTAGCACCAACTCTAGAGTTGCGAAAGTCCTATCAGGAAGATAAAGACTGGCCCGCATATGAGGGAAGATTTCTAAGATTACTGAAGCAACGTGGTGTTCCGAAGAGTCTTGACCTGTCCAGTTGGCCCGCCAATGTTGCATTGTTGTGTACCGAGCCGGGTCCGGAGAAATGTCACCGGCGGCTAGTTGCTGATTTGTTGGCGAAGTATTGGCGCGCAGCGAGCGACGATGTGGAAGTGCGACATCTGGTCTCCAGCACGCGAGCTGGAGAGGGCAGAACGCGGGATCGGGTCATGAGTTCTGATTCAAATTTATCTCCCGAAGAAAAATCGATGGGCAGGGTGTGTGCTCGCGTCGCGATTACGGGCTGGGCGGCGGCATTAGGGGCGCGGCGGGTGCTATCAGAAGAAGTGGACCGCGCGTTTGGCATGCCCATCGGCAAATTGCGAAGTCGCGCGGGAATTGAGTCTGTGTCCTATGCCGCTGAGGGCGAGACGGAACTAACTCTCGGCGCGCAAGCAATGCAGCAGGCGCTGGGTGTTGCTGGATGCCAACCCGAGGAAATCGATTGGATCATCGCAAGCAGCGAAACACATGTCGAATATCCCTCGCTCGCAGCGCAACTACACAAACGTTCAAGTGCTCGTGAAAAATGCGGGGTATTGGATGCTGGGGGCGCTTGCCTAGGCTTACTGAACGCGCTCGCGGTAGCGCAATCATTTCTTGACAGTGGCCGGGCGGAAAACGTTGCAGTGGTTACGGCGGATGTTCACAGCCGTACGTTGGTGCCCGGCCGGGTCGCCGGAGAATTTGGCGGGTTGTTTGGCGATGGTGCCAGTGCATTTATTTTGCGCGAGGCTCGCGAAACTGAAAAATCCGCCGCCTACCTCTTAGGAAGATTTGTGTTTGGGTGTGCCAACCAATATGCGGACGCAATTTGTGTGGCCGGCGTTGAGAATGGGGGGCTGGCGGTGCGATTCGACGGGGAAGCATTGTCGCGGGCGGCGATTACGCGCCTGGAGCGCATGCTGACGGAGGTAGAGAAAACGAGTGGAATTTCTCGGCAGGAGGTGGGGGCGTTCGCGACCCACCAGCCAAATCCACGCCTTGTGACGCTGCTCGCCAAGCAATGCAACGTGCCGGCCGCAGTTTTTCCGGAGGTAGCGCGCAAGTCGGGGAATCTCGGGTCATCTACCTGCGGCGTTGCGCTTCATGTTGCGCTTGACGCTGCTGCGAAAATGCCGGTTTCGGCACGCAAGCCGATTTTCCTCGCATCACTTGGCCCGGGCCTTTTGTACGGAGGAGGTTGGCTGACGCCCAGCGCGGTGGCAGTTCTGTAGTTCTTGAAGTCACATTTTGAATTTCGGACGAAAACCCGGCGGGGCAGCTATTCGGTACGTTGTAGTTGTAATGGCGGGCGACCCGCGACTTTTTCCGCCACCTTACGCATTTCGTCATGGATAAGACCATTCGTCGCCAAGATGACCGGTCCACCTAGGCGATACCGTTGGCCAGAAAAGTCGGTGACCTTGCCGCCAGCTTCTTGGACCAGCAAAACACCTGCCGCAGTATCCCAGGCCTTCAATCCAAATTCCCAAAAACCTTCGAAGCGGCCGGAAGCGACCCCGGCTAAATCAAGCGCCGCGGAGCCGTCACGTCGCACTCCGTGCGAACGCATGGTGAAATCGCCGTAGTACCTGAGGTTGGGGCTGTCGGTGCGCTTATGCGACGGGAAGCCGGTACAGAGCAGGCTGGTGGAGAGCGTGGTAATTTTTGAGGCTGCGATTTTATTGCCATTAAGCGTAGCGCCCTGGCCGCGAGCTGCAGCGAAGAGCTCTTCGTAGATGGGGTTGTAAACCACGGCGGCCAGAAGCGAGTCATGTTGCGCGAGAGCAAGAGAGACGCAAAAGCAGGGATAGCCGTGAGCGAAATTAGTTGTGCCATCGAGCGGATCGACGTGCCAGCGATAGCCGGACGTGGCGGCGGTTTCGTGGCCTCCGCCCTCTTCAGCGGCAATGGCATGGTCGGGGAATAATGTTGTGATGCGCGAGACGATGGCGGCCTCCGAGCGCTTGTCGGCTTGGGTGACCAGATCGACTTCGTCGCCTTTGTAGGAGATTTTCGCCGGGCGCGCAAATTCTTCACGGAGGATTCGGCCGGCTTCGCGGGCAATGTCGATAGCGGCTTGTAGATAATTTTCAGGCATCAGGGATTTTGAAGCAGCTCACGGCGATAATTTGCGGCATGGCTAGTCTATCAGGCGCCTACACGGTAGCCACTACTTGGGACCGGTAAGGTAGGTTTTGCGGTGTCGTACCTTGTAATTGTCCAGCACTTTGACCTGGATGCTGCGGTAAGTGTTGGCGGGGCCGGGGGGATTCGGATAGTAACCGAGACGGTATTGGGTACGCAGCTCGCGATCAATGCGATCGAAAATAATATCGAGATCCTGCGGAGCATCGGGGAAGAAAATCGCACCGCCGGTGGTGTCCGTGATGGTTTCAATGGCGTGCTCGCCGGCGGTATTGCGGCCGCTTTCGCTCTTCACCGGGCGCACGATGATGGAATAGAGCAAAGTATTGGCGCGCACGGCGGCCTTGCGGGCGGCTTCAAAATCCCAGCGACTGGTAGTTTCACCGCCATCGGTAACCAGAATAATCACGCGGCGGCGCTCTTCCTTGCGGCGTTCCAAGGCGTTAGAGCCCAGCACCAGAGCGTCGTATATCGAGGTACCGGAGCCAGCGGGGATCCTTTGCACGGCGCCTTGTAGGGATCTGACGCTATCGGAGAAGCCCGCAATTTGCTTGACGTTTTCATCGAAAGCAAAAACAGCCAGGTGGTCTTCAGGACGCAAGACCTGCGCGATGAAGTGAGCGGCAGCCTGTTGTTCGAAGGAAATTTCCTTGTGGGCGCTAAGGCTGGCGTCAATCATCAAGACAATGTCCAGCGGCTGCTTGGTTTCTGATTCAAACACTTCTATTTTTTGTTGTACACCTTCTTCAAATACCTGGAAGGCCTCGACCGGGAGGTCTGGGGCGGGCCGGTTGTTGTCATCGAGAACGCTGACGAGCACGTTAACGAGATTGACGTTGACGCGGATGCGGCCGCGTTGATTGGGCTCGTCGTTCGGATTGCTATCGCGATTGTCTTTATTAACGGGCTCAGCGGGAGAAGTGTTTTCGGGAGTGGGGTTGGTACTCGGGCTTGTTGGGGCGCTCTTCGCTTTGGGTTTTCGCGCCCAGGGAGGGCGATCCGAGCTGTCCTGTGAGGCCGCGGTCACGGCGATAAATAGTGCTGCGGCGGCCAGGGTAACAAATTGTCGGGTGCGAAAATCGCGGGTGCGCATCACGTGACTAAGATGCAGGTTTCACCGCGGATGTCGCCGAAGGCGCAGAGGGCAATTCTCCATCGGCCCACACGGAACCGTCTTCGAAGTATTCTTTTTTCCAGATAGGCACAGTGCATTTGAGAGTGTCGATGGCGTAGCGGCAGGCGTCGAAGGCGGCGGCGCGGTGCGCAGCACTTACCGCGATGTACACACTGGTTTCTCCAATTTCGAGCCGGCCAAGGCGGTGGACCATGGCGACGCGATGGATAGGGAACTGGTTGTGCAGGTGCGCGGCGATCTCCTGAATTTTGGCCAGTGCCATCGGCTCGTACGCCTCGTACTTGAGGTACAGGGTGCGGCGATTTTTGGAATGGTCGCGGACGAACCCGTCAAAGATAACCATCGCGCCGTCGCCGTTCCCGCGAACATAAGCTGCCAGAGCAAGCGGGTCTATGGGCTCGAGAACCAGCTTAGTGATATCCGTGGAGGGGGCGGCCATGGGTATACTTCAGCCACCGCTCACAGGCGGCAGGAAGGCAACTTCATCGCCAGCATGAAGGACGGTATTCCACGGCGCGAATTCCTGATTGCAGGAGGCGACGAGAGAAGGGCGGTACTGCTGAAGTTCGGGGTAACGGCTGGCATAGCGGGCAAAGAGAGATTCGATATCGGCCTCAGGGGCGAGGTCTATGGATTCGTGGGCGCGCCCGGCGATCTCCTTCAGGCGGCCGAAAAACAGAACCTTGACGCGGATCGATTGGGAAACGGAAGGCACGAGACGATTGTATCCTGCGATGAAGACATGGGCCTAGTGGGACAAACTGTTCGGTGTAGGTTCGCAAATTCTTTGCGTTACTCCGTTGGGTAAGGCTTGAGATACACGGTAAAGTGATTTCATTGAGGACATGATCAATATCCTAATGGTCGGAGCAACCGGCTTGGTGGGAACGGCGCTGGTAAAAACGTTTACCGCCGAGGGACACACGGTTTACCGGTTGATGCGGGCAGAAACGGCCAAGCGCGATGCAAAGCAGTCTGGGGTTTTTGACCTGCCATGGAATCCTAGCAGCGGTGAAATTGGCGGTTCTGATGGTTCAGGCTCGCTTCAAATTCCTGTGGATGCGGTCATTAATCTGGCGGGTGCGCCAGTCGTGGGAGGGCGGTGGACGAAGGATCGCAAAGCGTTACTGCGATCAAGTCGTGTCGATACCACACGTGGGTTGGTGAGCGCGATCGCAAAAATGGCTAAGCCTCCGCGAGTGTTGATTTCGGCGTCGGCCATTGGATACTACGGCGACCGCGGCGAGGAATTGGTGACAGAAAAGAGCGCACCGGGCACGGACTTTCTCGCGGAACTCGCGAAGGAATGGGAAAGTGAAGCGGCGAAGGCCGAGGAGTTTGGAGTGCGCGTTGTGCTGCTGCGGTTTGGAATTATTCTGGCGAAACAGGGTGGCGCGCTGCCACAGATGATGCTGCCGTTTAAATATGGATTGGGCGGAAAGCTGGGATCAGGGCGGCAGTGGACGTCATGGATCGCGTTGCAAGACGTTGTGGCGATTATCCAGGCAGCACTGCGAAGCGATAGTTGGAAGGGGCCGGTAAATCTTGTCGCGCCGCAAGCGGTGCGTAATTCGGATTTCACAAAATCTCTCGCGAAAGTTATGCATCGTCCGGCCATATTTGCGGCGCCGGCTTTTGCGTTACGGCTGGCGATGGGCGAAATGGCCGAGACGTTGTTGGGAGGGGGGCGCGTTGCGCCGCAAGTATTGGAGCAGCACGGTTACCGATTTCTTTATGCGGATTTGGATGAGGCGTTGAACGCGATTCTTGGCTGATTTCCAAATTGGAACGATTCCTATGCGACTGGTTCCGAATTGGTACGACCGTTATTCGTGAAGGAAACTAGAAAAAGTGAAGTAACAGGGAAGCTTCTGCAGTGGCTCGACGTAAGCTTGATTGTAAAACTCCCTTATCGCTGCCAGCTAGGCCACCCGATGTTACCGGTGTGTTTGGCGCACATGTGGTGGCAATAGAAGGGCGACCGGAGCGGTAGTCGGAGCGACAGTTGGCGGTTGGAGCCGCAACAATCCGGGGCCAACGCAATTCGACGGCAGCTATGCAACCGAGCGGCCACCGGCGCGCCGCAGTTATCAGGTTCATGCGGCTATTGAGTCAGGCCGGCCGGGTGTTTTACGACCGGCCGCATCTAGCAATTGCGTTACTGGAACCCGAAGTCATCGTTCTCGTTCGATCGAGGATTATTTCCCGTAGTATTTACTACACTAGCTGCCGGAGTTCTAACGCCGCCTCGTTCACCTGGGAGAAAGAGAGATATATATACCGGTATGGTCAAAATCATCCCCGCTATCGGACTGGCGCTGTTGTTCTTTGCACCCACGGTTAACTCACAGGATTCCTGCGATCGCGACGATCCCACCTGCTTGCTCCCTAACCCGGAGATGCAACGTCAGGAAGTGATCAATCTGGAGCGCGAAACGGCACGGGCTATCATGCAGAACAACGGAACATTTTTCAGGCGCGTGTACAGTGACGACTTCGCCGGAACTTTGTCGCACGGAGAAACGGTGGACAAGAATAATTTGATCAATGCAGTGCAAAATAGCGGAGCAAAATATGAATCCTTTAATGCCTCCGATATTCAGGTGCGTTTCTTTCGGGAAACCGCGGTAGCCACTTGTTTGTGGACCTCGCGAGCACTTTTCAAAGGGCAAC
>DASYJM010000205.1:0-16669 GCA_035996445.1 Candidatus Acidiferrum sp.
GCCCGAATATCATTTCACCAGCTACAAAAATGGATTCCTCGGAGCGTTTAACTTCGATCCATCGCGTCCCACCTCACTGCTATACAAAAAAACTTCCGGCGGCTACGAACTTGTCGGTGCGATGTACACCATGCCAAAGCGCGCCACCGAGGATCAACTCAACGCGCGTGTCCCCCTCAGCATCGCCAGCTGGCATTTGCATACCAATCTCTGTCTGCCTCCGCGCGATCAGCTGCGCACCGCGGACTTCACTAAGTTTGGGTTGAAAGGCGCAATCGCAACACAAGATGCTTGCGACGCTGCCGGAGGCCGTTTCCAACCTTCCATTTTCGGCTGGATGGTGCACGTCTACTTATACGAAGACAGCCTGGATAAAATCTTCGCCATGCATCACCACATGGAATAGTTTCCAGCCGTTGACGCCGCCAAAATCCTCACCTCGCGTTATGCACAGATTTTCGCAATTACATCCGCATACTTGAGAGGATTGGCGGTGAGTTCGAAACAGACCGACACGTGTCCGCCGGGAAGATCGATCACCACTTGGTAAAAATTGCCATAACGAACCACCAAAAATCGTGCCCCGCCGCAGTCAATGTTGCCGCGTTGCTTCACAAAGCGTGAGCAACGCCGGATTTACGATTAGCTCTTCGTATTTGTCAGACTCCGCCTGCGAAGCGTCTGAGGCACTCTCACGCATTCTGGAAACAAGTTTTCCATCATGATAAATCGCCGCGTAGCGCACAGCGTTGGAGGCCTCGAATATTTCTGCGAGCGCACGCTCCGTGTTCATTGGCTGTCGTCGGCCCCGATGGGGTGCGCGCTTTGTTACTTGGAAGCGGCAGCCTTTTCTGTGGCATTTGCGCCTGCCACCGCAAATTCCGGATCGCCCAGTTGCCACAACAAAAATGAATATTGATCCGTCAGCAATGCCGTGTGCTGCGATTTTGTGGCCCCAATCCCACCATGCCCAGCGTCGTAATCCACGCGTAACAACACCGGCTTTCCGCTGGAGGTAGCCGCCTGCAACCGTGCAGTCATCTTGTTCATCTGCCACGGATCAACCCGCGGATCGTTAATTCCTGTGGTCAACAGCACTGCGGGATACGCGGTGTGACTTTTTACCCGATGAAACGCGCTGATCGCCAGAAGGTTCTTGAAATCGTCCGCGTTCTTTACCGTGCCGAATTCCGGAATGTTTGCCGGACCATTGATTTGTAACTCCGCGCGTAAATCGTCTGACATACCCACATTATCGAGTGCCGCGCCAAATAAATCCGGCCGCTCGGTAATGGCTCCACCAATGGTGATCCCGCCCGCGCTGGTACCTTCACCGGCCAGATGTTGTGGCGAAGTGTATTTGTGGTCGATCAGGTATTGCGCGCACGCCAGAAAATCCCTGATGCTATTTTCCTTCGTTCCTTTGCGTCCGGCACTATGCCAGTCTTCCCCATATTCTCCGCCGCCCCGAACATGCGCCACCGCGACCACGCCGCCGCGTTCCAGCCAAGCTAGCGAGGTGGGATCGAAAGCTGGATCGAGCGTTATGCCGTACGACCCGTACCCGTGCAACAGCGTCGGATGCGATCCATCCATCTTCAGCCCGCGCTGGTGCACGATTGAAAGCGGCACCAGCGTGCCATCCGGCGATTTGGCCTTCACTTCTTCCGATTCAATCCCCGAAAAATCTACCGGCGAAGACGGGATAATCTTGGTGTCCGCCAGCACATTTGTTTTCGGATCATAGTGAAAAATCAGTGACGATTTAGTCCATGAAGCCAGCTTTAAATACGCCCCGGGCTCCGCCGGATTCACAAATATTTCCTGAATCGCGCCTTCAAACGGAAGGCGAATTTCTGTCGCCGTCCCGCCCTCATACGGCAACCGCCACAATTTTCCCAATCCGCCATCCAGTTTTTGTACATACAGCGCGTCCGCCGCGGCTTGAATCCCGGTAATCACCGCGTCCGATGCCGCAATCAGCACGCGCGCATGCGCAACCTCGTCTTTAGGAAGATCGACTCCCAATATTCTGAAACGCGATGCTTCGTGATGCGACAGCAGGTAAACGTGATTCCCATGAATGTCAAAGCCCGTCACTTCCTCACCGACGTCGGCGATCTTCCGCCACGAAGCACTGGCGTCGTGCAAACTCTCCAGGCTGCTCACATAAATGGTGACCTCGTTCTGCACGCCGTGGGCAATCACGCCGAAGGCATATTTCGATCCTGGAGGTACCCCGACAAACGGAAAATCACTTTCCGTCATACTCACGGCCGACGACAAACCATTGCCAAAAACCGCCACGTCTTTTTCCGGATCGTCTGCGATGTGGTGGAGGTAATCTTTGCTGTTGAGGTAATACGAACTTCGCAGATCGTCCGGACCGGGCTTCCTCAGCCGGTTATAAAAAAAACTGTGATTGTCGGGCAGCCAGTACACCGCCCCAAATTGCGCACGATCGATACTCGGGCCGGCTTCCTTTCCATCGCTGGCATCCAGCACATGCAGGACGCTGTTCTCCGAGCCCCCCGGCGAAATACCCACCGCCACCAGTTTCCCATCCGGCGAAGCCTGGAAATAGTCGACCGAATAATGCACGCCGTTCGCTGTGCGCGTTTGTGGATCGAGTAGTAGCCGCTCCGCGCCGCCGGCTCCATCGCGAACATACAGTCTCCGATTGTCTTCGCCGGCCGACTGCTTCAGGTAAAACAAGCGCCCGCCAAAGGATTGCAGAGAGAGCACTCGCACGCCGGCATCATCTAGTTGCGCAATGCGTGCACGCAATTTATCGCGATTGGGTATCCGCTCCAGTACCGCACGCGTGTAATCATTCTGCGCGTGCATCCACGATGAAACCTCCGGACTTTTCAGGTCCTCCAGCCAGCGATACGGATCACTGATTTCCGTCCCAAAAAAAGTTTCCTTCACATCGCGAACCGGCGTCTCCGGACGAGCCAGAGCCGCAACTGGCGCGTCTTTCTCGGCAGTTTTCGTCTGCGCCAAAGCCAGCGCCGAACTTCCAGCAACAAAAATCAGTACCGAAATCATTCGCACAGTTCTCACCAGCATGGTTCTGCCGTCGCTTTCTTTACTACTTCCAAATTTGATCTTCGGCTGGACTAGGGGTGGTTAGTCGCAGATTACACTGAAAGCGCTCCCCAAAACAGTGCATGCTGCATATCTGTAACCCATCGCCGCGATGCTAAAGTCGCCGCTCCCGGCCTGCAGATAACGCCATTCCCTGCGCAATCTCTAGTGGCTGCCATGCCCTCATGCCAGAAAAAGCCCTGGAACCACTAGCCATAATTTACTAGCCGACCCCCTCCGGCAGTTCAATTGCGCCTCTCAACCCTGTTGCGTATCATTGGGTGTTCATGCTCCCGGCGCGGCTTCACCACTCCATTCCCCGCTCGCTTCTGCCGTCCCTCTACGTGGCAATCTTCGCGCTCACTTTTTTGTTTGGCGCTGCTCATGTTTCTCGCGCTCAGCAATCAATCGAGATACTCCCCCTCTCGCAAGTTCATCCCGGCATGCAGGGCTACGCGTACACTATTTTTGCCGGTGACCAGGTTGAGAAATTCGACCTCGAAGTCCTCGGCATCATGCCCAACTTCCTGGGCCCCAAACAACCCATCATCCTCGTTCAATTAAAAGGCCCCAAGGTCGAGCACACCGGTGTCGTAGCCGGCATGAGCGGCAGTCCCGTCTATTTGGACGGCAAACTTGCGGGGGCCCTTTCCCTTAAGCTCGGCGTTTTCACCAAAGAACCCATCGCCGGCGTAACGCCGATCGCCGATGTTTTGAATCCTCCAGTACAAACAGCGGCACCGCCGCAATCCTCGCAAAATTCAGTTCAGCAATTCTCGCCGTTTTCCTTGCCAAACGACGCCTTTTCCAACGCTTCGAATAATTTCGCAACGCCACAAATCATCTTGCCAACGGGCTCCGCTTTGGAACCTATCGAAACGCCTCTGGTCTTTTCCGGTTTTCAAGCTTCCGCGTTGCGGCAATTTTCTTCGCAGCTCCAGAGTTATGGTTTCGTCGCCGCGCAAGGTGGCACCGCCGCCCCGCGTTCGGATGACTCTCAACTCAAGCCCGGCGATATGGCCGGGATGGTACTCGTCCAGGGCGACGCCTCCGTAAACTCCGCTTGTACCGTCACCGCCGTGCAAGCCGACCGCGTTTTCTTGTGCGGCCATCCCTTCTTAAGTCTCGGCGATGTGCAACTCCCCATGGCACGCAGCCGCGTCGTTACCACTCTCTCCTCCGATATGGCCTCCACCAAAATCGTAAATGTGGGCGGCTCCATCGGCACCATCACCGGAGATCACATCACCGCGGTCACTGGAAAACTGGGTGCGCCGCCCGCCATGATTCCATTGGAGCTCACTCTTTCCGTCGCTGGTGCGGAAAAACAACTTCATTTTCAGCTCGTCAATCATCCCCGCTTGACTCCCATCTTGGTCGCCCTCACGACCTTCAGCGGCCTGACTCAAAATTCGCTCTACGGCGAAGGCACTACCCTGCATCTCTCCGGCGAAATCCAGCTGAAAAATCACGCACCCGTGCAAATCGAAAATACGTTCGCTCCTGGCGACGCTCTTTCGCCCGATGGTTTGCCTATCGCGGTCAGCATGCAAAGCATTTTCGCGCGTTTGTTCGCCAATAATTTTGAAGTCACCGCCATTGAGCGGGTTTCGCTGCGCGTAGAAAGTGTACCGGGACGCCATTCCTTCACCATCGAAAGTGCGTGGCTAGAAAAAGGCGAAGCTGCTCCCGGTGAAACTCTGCGGGTGCGCGTGCTGCTGCGCCCGTATCGTGGTCCCGCTCACGTAGAGGAAACCACCGTACACGTTCCTGATCAGGTCGTCCGCGGCACCACGCTTCGTCTCCTGGTCAGCGACGCCGACATGCTCAACCGCGCATCGCGGGGGTTTGCCGCCGCCGGCACCGGCGCCTCCGCAAGCCTCGACCAGCTTATCGCCCTGCTCAATCGCGAGCGGCGCAATGATCGTCTGTACGTGGGACTTTTCGCTCCATCTCCCACCATGCTGTGGGAGGACAAGGAATTGCCCAACGTGCCCCTTTCTCAAATTAGTATCGTCGATGGACGCCCCGCGCCTGGCACTGTTCAGGTGCTCCGCGAATCGCTTTCCAGCGAATCCTCCATTCCGCTGGGCGGACCAGTTACCGGAGTTATCTCACTCAATCTGCAAATACGATGATTACTTCTAAAGATATATTCCCAAGTCCACACTCGAGATTCCGCTCTAATTCGCGCTTTTTCCGGTCTTTCTTGGCCGGTCTGCTGGCTGTTGCCTGCGCCTTGCTCGCTCGCGCCGAGCACACACGCCGTTGGCGGATCAGCACCTACGAAGAATTTCTAAAGGGTACAGCCCATGGCGTAGCAGTGCGCAGCGATGGCCGCCTCGAGCTGGCTCCAAAGTTCGCCTTGATCGCGGATGCTGATGCATCCTACCTGTGGTCTCTGCGCACCGACCCTAAAGGCGTGCTTTACGCCGCCGGAGGTTCGCCAGCAAAAGTTTTCCGCTTTGATACTGTGGGAAAGCCCACCACGGTCTTTGAATCTCCGGATCTTTCCGCACAGGCCATTGCTTTCGACTCGCAGGGCAATCTTTATGTGGGCACTTCGCCTGACGGAAAGGTTTATCGCGTCTCGTCCTCCGGCGAAAAATCTGTGTTTTTCGATCCCAAGACAAAATATATCTGGGACCTTGCCTTTTCCTCCGACGGCACTCTCTACGTCGCCACTGGCGATAAAGGTCAAGTTTTCGCCGTGAACTCCAGCGGTAAGGGTGAACTGTTTTACGCGAGCGATGAAGCGCACATCCGCGTACTTGCTTTTGATCCTCGCGGAGATCTCATCGCCGGCACCGAGCCGAGTGGCCGCGTGCTGCGCGTTTCGCGTAGCAGCGAGAAATCCCCTCATTCAAATAAATCACCGGCCAAATCACTCGCTCCAGCGCAAGGTTTCGTTCTCTATGAAACCGCTAAACGAGAAGTGACCGCGCTGGCGATAGCCCCTGATGGCACCATGTACGTCTCCGCCATAGGCGAAAAACAGCACAACGTTACTCCTGCTCCTTCGGCTGTATTTGTCACCCCGCAAGGCACCACCACCCTTACCAACTCTCCGCAAAATCCGGCGCAGCCGACCGCCCCCTCCGTGTTCGTCGCCTTTCCGCCCGTGGTTTCTTCCAGCATTTATCGTATTAGCGCTAACGGCGCGCCCGATGAGCTGTGGACTTCCCGTGAAGATGTGGTCTACAGCCTGGGCCTCGGCGCCGACGGCCGTCTGCTCGCCGGCACCGGAAACAGCGGCGCATTGCTAGCCATCGACTCCAAAGGCGTATTCGCGCAACTTGCCAAGTCTGGCTCGGCCCAGATCACTGGAATTTCCCGCGGTAAAGAGGGCAAGCTTTTTGTCTGCACCGCCAATCCCGGCAAAGTTTTCTCCGTCGGTCCTGAATTTGAAGCCGAAGGCACCTATGAATCGCGCTCCTTCGACGCGCAGATTTTTTCACAATGGGGCCGCCTGGAATGGTGGAGTCCCCGGACGGCTCCGGCCGCGAAGAAATCTTCTGCCCACGACAGCGAACCGCGCGTCGAATTTTTCGTTCGTTCTGGCAACACGGAGGATCCCGGCAAAGAATGGTCCCCTTGGTCTGGTCCCTACACGCACTCAGGCGCGGAGATGGAAATTCCCCCCGCTCGATTTGCGCAATGGAAAGCCGTGATTCACGGCGGCCAGCCGGGAGATGGCATCGACTGGGCGAGCCTGGCCTATTTGCCACGCAATGTCGCGCCGTTAATTGATGGCATTGCCATCCAGGACCCGGGCGTGCGCGCCATCGCCACGAACATAATGGCCGGCCAGCCATCCACCGTCACCCTAAAATTGCCGCCGGCGCCGAATGTTTCCGGCGTGATCATTACGCAGTCGGGCACCCCGCCAAGATTTGAGCCGCCGCCGCAGGGCATTCAGCAAAAAGGCTACGCCACCGTGCTGTGGAGCGCGCACGACGATAACGAAGATGAATTGCGCTACGCCGTTTATTACCGCGGAGAAAATGAGCAGGATTGGAAATTACTAAAGGACAAACTGGAGCAGAAATTTTATTCCTGGGACGCCACATCCTTCCCCGATGGCGCCTATTATCTGAAGATTGTCGCCACCGACGCCCCTTCGAACCCGCCGGCTATCGCGTTTAGCGCGGAACGAATCAGTGAGCGCTTCGAAGTGGACAACACCCCGCCGGTTATCGAGCACCTCTCGGTCACGGAAGGAGTGACCAGTCGTGGTTCTCTTGCTTTCATACCTGTGACCTTCACCGCGCGCGACGCAGGCAGCAGCGTGGAGCGTGCCCAATACAGCCTCGACGGCGGCGACTGGATACTCGTGTCGCCGGCCGGAAACATCAGTGACGCCCCCGAAGTACATTACGAGTTTACGATTAGCAATCCATCCGCCGGAGAACACACCATTGCGGTACGCGCGTACGATCGCTTTGAAAATGTAGGAAGTGCGAAAACTACCGTGACCGTTACAAGTTCAAACCACCACTAAGATCTACTATCGTTGCCGCAAGTCGTCGTCAGTAGGGTTTTGTATTAATCTACCCAACCATCAGTGCGCTCTTCGATTTCCGCTCCAAAACCCATTCGTCCATCCCCAAAAGCCTCGCGCCGTGCATGAGTCACCCGCGCGGTGCAATTTGTTTCCTTCCCCATGGCCCCGGTCACCTCTACAGGCATGCGCAGCGTAACTTCCAGTTGCATTCCAACCCGAAGCGGTGCAGACGATGCGAAAAAAAATCCTCCACGCGAAACGTTCAACGCTTCCGTAAAATGTTCGCTGGTATCCGCGGCAACGCCTAGCGCGCGAAACCGCAACGGCGTGCGTAAATTGTAGCGGGGTAACCGCCGGCGCTGCGGGTCTTTCATCTGGCGTGCTCCACGTGGGGGAAACGGCTAGCGAGTCTCAGCTGCGGGGTTCAAGTCAGCCTAGCAAAGCTGCGGGACACGTCAAGTGACAAATTAGCGGACATCATGCGCGCGCAGCTCACCTCAATCGCTTTGCGCCAACTGGCGCTTCCAGTATTCTGCTGTGCATTGGACACCGTATAATGGCTCCCACAAACTCAAAACATCTATCGCACCCGGATCCTCAGCAAAATGTTGCTACCGTCGATGAGTTCGCGCCTCCCTCGTGGGACTCCATCAAGCAAGCCCACGCTCGCATCGCTCCTAAAATACATCGCACTCCGGTACTGACCAGTTCTTCGCTCGATAACCTCACCGGCACCAACATGTTTTTCAAATGCGATAATTTTCAAAAAACCGGTTCCTTCAAAATACGTGGCGCTACCAACGCCATCTTCTCGCTCACCGATGCGGAGGCTGCACACGGCATCGTCACCCAATCGAGCGGCAATCACGGCGCTGCCATCGCCTGTGCCGGCGCCTGGCGCGGTGTAAAAACCTGGGTCGTAATGCCTCGAAACGCCCCCGCCGTAAAATTTCGTGCGGTCGAAAGCTACGGCGCGCAGGTAACGCTGTGCGAGCCGCGCGTGACCGCGCGCAATGAAGCCGCCGCTCGAGTTCGCGCCGAAACTGGCGCCTACCTCATACATCCCTACGACGACGATCGCATCATCGCCGGACAAGCCACCGCCGCGAAGGAACTGCTCGAAGAAATCGGCGATCTCGACGCCGTCTTCGCTCCGGTGAGTGGTGGCGGTCTGCTCAGCGGAACGTGCCTCGGCGCCAAAGGTCTGCGTGCTGATATTCGCGTTTTTGGTTGCGAGCCTGAGCGCGCCGACGACGCCTATCGCTCCCTCACCAGCGGCATCTTACAGTCTCAGGACTCCAGTGACACCATCGCGGATGGTTTACGAGCTTCTCTTGCTCCCCGCACCTTCGCCATTCTGCGAAAACTTGTGGATGGAATTTTGCTGGCCAGCGAAGAAGAAATTATTTCCGCCACCCGGCTGGTGTGGGAGCGCATGAAAATCATTATCGAGCCATCGTCAGCGGTGGCCATAGCTCCGTTGCTGCGGCCCGGTGTAATCGCCGGCCTGAAGTTGCCACCGCGGCCAGATGGTCGCACCCCTAAACTTGGCGTGATTTTTTCTGGCGGTAATGTCGACTTATCTTCCCTGCCGTTTTAGTTTCTTCTGATGCCGATTCTTCTGATGCCGAGAAAATTACTTCCCCGAAAATTACGTTTCCCTCAGTTTCAATTTGCCGGCAGCTTTATTTTCTTCCAGAAAAGCTCGCAAATCCTTCGCGGCATCTAGCAGCCGCACCCACTGCTCGTAATAAAGTGTCACTGGAAAGCGCCCCAGCCCGTAGACACTCACGCCGCCCTTTTCGCCCACGCGAAATTCCAGCGCCCCAGTGCGTCGCCCGGAGCCTTTCTTTTCCAACTCCGCTATTTTTGCTTTCAATTCTTCGTAAGACGGTTCGGCCATTTTCCCTCCACGAGACTCAAATGCCGCCGATTATACCGGACCTCGCCCATCACTGTCCGCAATCGAACGGTACATCTACGCACCGGCGCAAATGGGCGGCCCCGTACTCACCGAACAGCTACTTTAGATTGATTTTTTCTACCAACGGCAAATCTTGCGAAGACCCGCCCGCCATGAACGCGTAAACGCCTGGCATCATCTTCCAACTGTCCGACGCTTCGTCAAAAATAGAAAGATAGGCAGCGTCGATGTTAACGGTTACTTCCTTGCTCTCTCCGGCCTGCAGCTTAACCTTGCTCCAGCCGACCAGCCTTTTTGGAGGCTCTCCAGCTTCCGCAGGAAGTGCCGCATAAACCTGAGCAATTTCTGCTCCCGGCCTGCTCCCGCTGTTCTTCAACGTAAACGTAACGATCGTCTGTTTGCCGGGTTTAATTCTCAGATTCGAATAGGAGTACGAGGTATACGACAAACCGAATCCAAATGGAAATAGCACCGGCTTCTTTTCGGCGTCATACCACTTGTAGCCGACTTTCAATCCTTCATCGTAATGCACCTCGAATGTCGGCTTGGCCTCGCCAGTTGCCATCACCGCTGCCTCGCCCAGCGCGCTCGGCGGAGGAATCACTTCTTGCGGATGAGGTAAATCCGTCTCACTACGCGGAAAAGTCATGGGTAATTTAGCGCCGGGGTTCACCTCGCCAAAAAGAATGTTGGCCACTGCGTCCGCGCCCTTGCTCCCGGCATACCATGCTTCCAGCACCCCGCTGACTTTGTCGATCCACGGCATGGTTACCGCCGTTCCGGATTCGAGCACTACGATGGTGCGCGGATTCGCAGATGCCACCCGGTCAATCATCGCGTCCTGGTTATCCGGCAAGGATAAATTCGGCAGGTCCATGTCCTCGCTGGTCCACTGGTGTGCAAACACGATGGCGACATCAGACTCCTTGGCCAGCGCCGCGGCGGTGGCAGGATCGGCCCCTGACGCAAACTTCACGCGCACCCCCGGAGCTTTGGCAATTACTGCCTTTAACGGCGAAGTGGGAAACCACACATGCGCCTGCCATTTAGGTGCCGTAGATCCCGGCGGATCCACTTGCGCCGATCCACCGCCCGAAATCATGCTCTCGTCCGCATGCGTGCCAATAATCGCGATGGAGCGCACTTTCGCGCGATTCAAAGGCAACACCCCTTTATCGTTTTTTAGCAGCACGATACTTTGTTCCGCAATCTGCCGCGCAGTTTCCAACCCGCCTTCTACATCCACTACACTTCTCTGCCTCGGGAAGTCCACGATGCCGCTCGCAAATTCAGAACGCAGAACCCGCCGCACGTGATCATCCAGTTCTGCCACAGGAACTTTGCCGTCCTGCACCGCCTTCTTAAGCGGCGCGCCATAATAAAGATCTTCAGGTTCCTCATTATCGAGTCCGGCCGCGGACGCTTTCACTACACTGTGTGTGCCGCCCCAATCGGAAACCACGAACCCTTGGAATTTCCACGCCTTCTTCAGCACCTCTGTAAGCAAATATTTGTTTTCGCACCCATAGTCACCGTTGATGGCATTGTAGGAACACATCACCGCGCCCGGATTGCCAATCTCGATGCCGATATGAAACGCAAGCAGGTCCGACTCCTGCAGCGCGCGCTTCCCGATCACCACATTTACTTCATTGCGCCCGCTTTCCTGATCGTTGACTGCATAGTGCTTAATGTCCCCGATGACGTGCTGCGCTTGCTCACACTTAATGCGATTGCCAACCAAGGTGCCCGCCAAAATGGGATCTTCTCCCAGATATTCGAAGGTACGTCCGTTGCGCGGCTCTCGCGTAATGTTCGTGCCACCGCCTAAAGTCATGTTGTAACCCTGCGCCCGCAATTCCCGCCCGATCAGCGCGCCGTATTCACACGCCGCTTGCGGATCCCAGGTGGCCGCGGAAGCAATATTGGATGGCAGCGCCGTCGAATATCTCCCGTTGTCCGCGCTGCTACGCACTCCGTAAGCAGCGTCACTTATCTGAATCATGGGAATTCCCAGCCGCTCCGCGCCCAGCACAAATCCAGCCCCACCGTTGCCGAGAGCCGCATTGGGAAACACCTTGTTGTGCCATCCGGGCATCCCCTGGCCGTGCACTAGATTTATTTTTTCGTCGAGGGTCAACTCTTTCAACACCATTTCGGCCCGTTCATCCGGCGAAAGTTTGGAGTTCATCCAGGGACGATCGTTGGCGCTTGCTTCGCCCTCATGGTGCAAACGGCGCTGCGCGAAGGAGGGCGCGTTCGCCAACGAAATGGCCAGCACGGTAATTGCTCCAAACAGTAAACAGTGCAACTTCTTCATAGGCGAGGTCCCTCATGAAAACGCTGATAAATACCGGCCTATCATAGCGGTTTCGCTGGAATAATGCGCCGGAACTTGCAGCGCGTCACAATACAAATTTTAAAGAACTATGTTAGCGGATTTTAACAATGACTCATTTAGAACAGCACCCCTGTCCACCAGATGGATTACTTTCATCTGCACTGGAATTGACCGAGACGGTGCGCAGATGGAAGAGGCCGAATCTGCTATGCCCACCTTGGCGGCCCTGAAAGCCATCGGCGTGCAACTAGCCGTTGATGATTTTGGAGTTGCTTATTCGCGCTTCAGCTATTTACGAAAATTCCCACTGGATGCCTTGAAAGCTACCCGCAGCTTCATAAACGACATTTCCTCGAACCCCGACAAGACCATGATTCTGATCGCTCTGATTAGCATCGGTAAGAGCCCCAAGCATCGCGTGGTGCCGAGGGCGTGGAGACCGAGGAGCAATTGGACTTTCTCTAAACAAGAAGGCTGCAGTGAGAGGCAAGGATACTTTTTCTGCCGCTCCGTAATTGCCGAGAAATTCGCGGAGTTTTTGGAGCGCGGCGTCACAGGATCGATGGTCCATTAAGCCTTCGAACCTGGACTGTTGGACAACAGGTATGGAAAAGCAGCCCGAAATTTGACTCGCCAACATTTGCAAATGTTCCCCAGAAATTGGGCCCCGATCAGAACGGAAGACCAATCACGCGATTACCTCCGCGCCTGACTCTGCAAATAGCTATTCCCTAAAAGCCAGGTGTGTTGCCCAGAAGGCAAAAGCACTGAAGCATCCTAAGCAAATCATGCCGGCATCAGACAGTGCACTCGGGTTAGGTTAGCTCAGTTCGTATTGTAGAACTGGACCCAAAAAAATAGTTCACGAGTCGGTTATTTAAACCAGTGTGTTAGCCTTCATTAGTTTTGGAGAGCCGGTGGGGCCTTCCACGGAAACCTGTTTGCTAACAGTAAATGTAACGATGCCGGTATGTACACCGCCACCGGTCACCCCGCCTCGGCCGAAGAAACGTTCGCATCAAATCTCAAGCCGGCTTCAAAATCCGGGTTACGGGCGGAATGATGAAAATCGATTCGCAACTGCCACGCATGCTTGACCGCGCTTTCCGATTTTCACGAATTGGGACGATGGCCGTGGCCATCATTTCGACAGCGTGGCCCCGCCCCGCTGCGGCGCAGACGAATGATGCCGGCCCGTCGCAGCTGCCTTCTGGGCCTGCGCGAATCACGAAGGCCATTGACGAAAAACAGTTGGTGCTTCTCCGCGGCAATGTCCACCCATTGGCGCTGGCCAAATCTGACCAGGGCGCAGTTAGCGATGCGCAACCGCTGGATCGCATGCTGCTGCTATTGCAGCGCGCCCCCGAACAAGAAGCCGTCCTGCGACAATTGTTGGATGATCAACTCACTCTCAATTCGCCAAAGCATCACGCCTGGCTGACTCCCCAACAGTTTGGTGCGCAATTTGGACCTACCGACGCCGACCTCCAGGCCACCACCAGTTGGCTGGCCGCCAAGGGATTTCATGGAATTAAGGTCGGAACGGGACGCACGGTCATTCAGTTCTCAGGCACAGCAGGTCAGGTGCGCGATGCCTTTCACACCGAAATTCACCGCTATGTCGTGAACGGCGAGCAACGATTCGCCAACTCCAGCGATCCACAAATTCCCGCGGCCCTGGCCTCGGTGGTAGCAGGGGTGGTCTCCTTGCATAATTTTCCCAAGTTCGCCCATTCCCACAAGTTGGGAAATTTTCATCGCGCCAGCGCTGGCGGCGTAATCGAACCGCTATTTTCGTTTGCCGGCTGCGGATCTGGCTCAAATCAGCAGTGCAACGGACTCGGACCAGCCGACCTGGCCAAAATTTACAATATTCCTTCCAATCTGGATGGCACCGGACAAACCATCGCCGTGGCAGGCCAGACGAATATTGATCTCGCCGATGTGCAAGAATACCGCGCCATGTTTGGCTTGCCGGTGAACGATCCCGTTATCGTTTTAAATGGTCCCGATCCCGGAATCGTGAACACTGACGAACCGGAAGCCGATTTGGACGTGCAATTGTCCGGTGCAGTGGCGCCCAACGCGACCATTGAGCTTGTAATCTCGGAAACATCGACGTCGGTGGCCACCGGGGGCGTCGATCTCTCTGCTCTGTACATCATTGACAACAATATTGCGGGAGTGATGAGCGAAAGTTACGGCTCCTGTGAAGCTGGCCTCGGCGCGACGGGTAATGCGTTTTATAACGCATTGTGGGAACAAGCCGCGGCTCAGGGCATCACCGTTCTAGTTTCGTCCGGCGATAACGGTTCCGCCGCTTGCGATGATCCTAATTCCTCAGACTTCGCTACCAATGGCTTGGCAGTCAGCGGACTGGCATCCACTCCCTTCAACGTAGCTGTCGGCGGCACAGACTTCCTTTACAGCACCGCCAGCCCATCTTCCGCTTACTGGAATGTGGCCAACGCCGGCACACCACCAACGGAATCGGCCAAGTCCTACATTCCGGAAACCACCTGGAACGATTCCTGCGCCGCAGCAGGCCTAACCGCATGCACCTCAAGCATTATCAATTCCAATAGCGCCAGCGGATTCGATCTCGTGGCCGCCAGCGGCGGCCCTAGCTCCATATATGCGAAACCTGCGTGGCAAGCGGGCGTCACCGGCATGCCGAATGACAATAAACGCGACATTCCGGATGTTTCTCTGTTCGCCAGCAACGGCGCCCACGACAGCTTTTACATTATTTGCCAGAAAGATTTTACCGGCGCTAATTCCTGTGATTTGAGTTCACCCTTCACCGCTTTCACGGGTGCTGGCGGAACTTCCGCATCCGCCCAAGCGTTCGCCGGAATCATGGCCTTAATCAATCAAAGTCAGGCTACCGGCCCAAATCCCTCGCCGCGCCAAGGCAACCCAAATTACATTCTTTATAAATTATTTAAACAGAATCCCACGAAAATTTGCACTTCTAACCCCGCCGCCGTCACCGCAACGGGTTGCATATTTTACGATGTCACCACCGGAAATATTTCCGTAGCTTGCAAGGGTGGAACCGCAGATTGCAGCAACTTCAGCACTACCGCCGACCAATACGGAGTGATGATTAGCGCCGGCATTCCCGCGTGGACCAGCACCGCCGGCTACGACTTGGCCACTGGCCTTGGTACCGTGAATGTCGCCAATCTCGCTTCTGCTTGGGCTGGCGTCGGTTTAATGGCCTCGACCACCACCATTAGCGCTTCGCCGGGCGGACCGATTGCCCACGGTGCAAATGCCAGCTTCACCGTGAATGTTGCCTCCTCCGGCGGAACCCCCACAGGACAAGTTTCTCTCATTGCTACTCCCGCAGGCGCAGCGCAAACCGGAATTGGCCCCTTCACTTTGGCCTCCGGCACGGCCACCTTTTCCACCAGCATGCTTCCCGGAGGCACCGCCTATAACGTCGTCGCGCATTACAGCGGCGACGGCACCTTCGCGCAGAGCACCTCCTCGCCAGTCCTTTTGACCGTAAGCAAAGAGAGCAGCAAAACATCTGTAGTTCTGGTGACTTTTGACAACAGCAACAACATCACCAGCAGCAATGCCACTACCGCACCCTATGGTTCGCCCTATATCATGCGCGTCAACGTTACCAACGCCTCCGGTACCGTGTGCTCCGCAAATTTAAATAACGGATCCATTCCGCCCATCAATGCCATTCCCTGCCCAACCGGAAACGTTTCCCTGACCGACAACGCTTCGCCGCTCAACGATTTCACCATCAGCAATAGCGGTGTGGCCTCCAACGTGGCTCCTCTGAATCGCCAGGGATTTTTCGAGGATCAGCCCGTTCAATTGCCCGGCGGAAATCACAGCATCGTGGCCGCTTATGCAGGTGACAACAGCTATTTCTCCAGCACTTCCGCCGCGAACGCCATCTCCATCACCAAAGCGGCCACCACCGCGGCGATGACCCCCATTGCCAATGCTTCGACGAACTCCCCCATTTCTTTGAGTGCCACCGTTAACACTGGAAGCTCCGGCGTCGGTCCAACCGGAATAATGACGTTTAGCTCCGCAGGCACAACTCTCGGAACGGCTCCGGTGACAGGCACGTCCGCTGACTTCACCGCAGGCACCCCAGCGACCGGCACCGCTACTTTTGCTGCGACCTTTACCACCACAGGCGCCAAAAGCGTGACGGCCTCATATAGCGGAGATTCAAATTACGCGCCGTCCGGACCATCGACGGCAATTTCCGTGAACGTTGTCTCCTCCGGCTCATTTAACATTACCGCCACCCCCGTAACGGTTACAGCCGGCAGTAGCAGCGTATCCACCATCACCGTCACCCCCAGCGGAGGCTTTACCGGCGACGTGCAAGTTACTTGCGCGGGAACTGGATTGCCGCCGGGCGTCACCTGCACTCCACATCCGCTGACCATCACCGTGACTGGTACTGCGCCTGTGACCGGCGCGTTGACAGTCTTGGTCGCCGCACCGTCGGCAACGTTGTCTGCTTCCAGGATTTCGCCCGAGCACCATCCACTCTACGCGGTTGCACAGGTGAGGCCGCCCACCAATTCAAAGGGCCGCCGCCTGACCGCTTGGTGGACGCTCACCACAGGCTCAGGTCTAGGCTCGATCTTGCTCGTGCTCTTCCCTGCCTTGTTAGGGCGAAAACAACTTCGCGCCGCGCTGGGTTTAGCACTGCTCTGCGTCTTGAGCTTTACGTTGGGATGTGGCGGCCGTAGTGGAGGAGGTGGTGGAGGAACCACACAGGTTGCGACGCGTACCACGCTGACCGTAACCACCGCGAAACAAG
>DASYJM010000206.1:0-66396 GCA_035996445.1 Candidatus Acidiferrum sp.
GACAACTCGCGTTGAATCGAGAAGTTGTAATGCTCGGCGTACGGCATGGTGTTGTGAATGTCATAGCCCGGTGAGTACTGAATGGGCAGATACCGGCCGTAATCCAGCGTCTTGTTTTCCGGTGCGCCAGGGGTGGGGAAAGTGAACGGGAACTTAACTCCCTGCGAACTGCCGTCCGTGCGAGTGCGGTAAGGTTCCTCGAAAAGAACGCTGTTGGGAGTGGTCCAATACAGACCAAAGGGAGCGTCGCCAACCTCGTAGAACAGGTTCAAGTCTTCAATGGACGTGTAGTAGATGCCGTATGACGCCCGAATACTGCTCTTGCCCGGACCGCCAAAGATTTTGCCCAATACCCCGTCGCTAAATCCAGGGGAGTAAGCAAGACCGAGTCGTGGAGCGACGTTATTGTAGCGAGTTGGAGCCAGCGTACTTGGAATGCCTGGGTCACCCGGAACAACCCAACCCAGCGGAGCAGTCGGAAACTGCGTGGATTGCAGGCCGGGAACAATGGTCTCAATCTTTCCCTGCGTGTCGTACCACGGCATGCTCACTTCCCAGCGCAAGCCGAGGTTGAGGGTAAGGTTTCGACTAACCTTATACGTATCTTGTACGAAGGCGCCGCCATACCGAGTGCGGGAATCGAGGAACTGCTGGCTGCATTGGTTATAGCTGACGGGTGCCCCGAGCAGGAAGTCAGCAAAATCCAAGCCTGTTTCGCCCCCAGCGCCCGCATTGAAGCTAAAATCCCCGTTTGGCGCACAGGTATTGCGTTCATTGATTTGCAGGTAGCGGAATTCGCCGCCAAACTTCAGGGTATGAACGCCCCAAACCTTTGAAAAGGAGTCGGAAGCGTGCCAGGTGTTATTCGGTTGAAACGTCGTGAGCGTGTTTGGTCCCACGTAAAAGTCGGTGAAATAGAGGGGCGGGACGGTCTCCGGAAATCCCGCTGGACCCGAGGTCACAATGCCCAGCGTTCCGGGGCCGGTCACGAAGCCAAGATTGGAAAGGTTTGCCAAGCCCGAGGTCGGCTTGTTGGTTACCGTAGCCGTCCGGAAGAAGCTCACACGGAACTCGTTAACCGCAGTCGACCCTAGTGTTTTATTGTTGCTGATGACGAACTGCTGCGCTCGGCTGGGAGTGATGCTGGCGAAGCCGGGCACGGGGTTCGTCACACCTCCGGTCAGTGCAGTGATTGCAGTTGAATCGTCGTAGTGATAATAAAAAGACCAATTTCCTGTCTTCTGATTGTTGAAGTCCACGCGCTGCCCAAATTTGTCGTCCCGAATGTTGTCCTTTTGACTGTTGTTTGAGTAAACGCCCGTAATCGGATCGCCCAGTGGGATAAAGGGCAGTATTCCGACTGCCGGCTTGGAAATGGCACTCGTCGGGATCACCCCGCCGGGAAACACGCACTGGGTAGTGTCGGCGCAGCTTGGAGTGGAATACGGTTCACCATTAGTGACCGCGTAGCCCAACCGCGTCGAAAGGGTTTGCGCCCAATAGGCTCCCTTTACGGTCGTTGGGTTGCCACTGCCATCGACAAACGTACTCGGATCGAACGTACCGCCCCGCTGGGCGGCCGTCGGCAACAGCAAACGGCCCGTGCTGGCGCCCTGGACCTGGCGCGTGCCCTGGTAATCCGTGAACCAGAAAAGCTTGTTCTTCCAGAACGGTCCTCCGACCGCGTAGCCAAACTGGTTCCGCCGGAGTTCCGCCTTGGCTTGGTCGAAGAAGTTCCGTGCATCGAATTTGTCGTTGCGCAAGAACTCGAATACATCGCCGTGAATCCCGTTGGTGCCGGACTTGGTTATTGCGTTCATCACCGCGCCGCTGAATTTTCCATATTCGGCGTCAAAGCTATTGGTGATGAGCCGGAATTCCTGGATGGAGTCCAGATTGGGAACCAATCCCGCTCCCATATTGCGTCCCTCACTCACGTCCCCGCCATTCACTAAAAACGCATTGGCAGTCTCGCGCTGGCCATTTACCGAGAGATTGCCCACGGAACTGGAGTATCCGCCCGAAACCGGGCGATCCTGCTGGATCGAGCCGGAAGTGACCGGCACCACGCCCGCCTGCAGGCCAAGGAGGTCTAAGTAGCTGCGGCCATTCAACGGCAGGGCGAGCATTTTTTTCGACTCGATCACATCACCTAACTGCGTGTTTGAAGTTTCGACCTGTACAGCGTTGGCGGCGACGTTGACTTCCGTTTTCACACTGCCAAGCACCAGCACGATATCAAGGCGAAATTCGTCGTTTACCTTGACATCCACATTTGTGGCCGTGAACTGCTGGAATCCTGCAGCCGTGGCTGTGAGCGTATAAGTTCCTGCAGGCAACGCTAGGATTCTGTAAGAGCCGTCGGCGGCTGACGTGGTTTCCTTGCTGAAGTTTGTGCCCACGTTGGTAAGCACAATTCGCGCGCCGCTAACCACCGCGTCCGTACTGTCATGCACTACCCCTAACACCGAACCGGTGACGTCCGCTCTCAGTGTGGCAGCGCTGAACAATGTCGCGAGCACCAGAAGAAGGATGAAAACGCATTTAAAGCGATTTAACATTGGGTCCCCCGATGTGTTACGTTCCGCGTACCATGGCACAAACAAATTAAAATAAGCAAGTCGAAAATACTTCTAGCCTGAATTATCTTTCTTTTTCATTCCTTTTCTGTCGCGGAACCTACGGCCACTTCGCCCAGCGCTCCGCGATCGAGGCCGTGGTCCACCAGGTGCAGCGAAATTCTGGCTGCCTGGCCCGCATCGTGTACCGCTGTCTGCAATTTAACTGGATTTTTCGGATCCACCTGCTCGAGTTCACGCGTCCCGATTGCTACTGCCCGGCCATCGTAAAGATGCGCGACAAGTTTTCCAGAGAAAAAAACGCCAAACGCGCCAGTTAGTGCGACCTCTTTTCCGGCTTCGCTTTTTGCCGCGCGTAACGGTTTGAGGATCACACCTGCATCGCTCACACCTTGAAAACTGGCGCTCCCGCGGGTGGGAAACCATTCTGTGTCGAAATGATAGGTCTGCCCCGGATCGAGTCGCACCATCGGCGAATTTAGTTCGGCTTCCATGTAAATTGCTGGCGGCCCGTCTTCGGGAGCGCCGAAAGTGGTGCTGCCATCGGGATGCTGGTGCAGTTGGGCGCCGTTGGTCCAAAAGATCACCGAAGCTTTGCCCGGATATGGCTTGGTCTCGTCGTAACGAAATCGTTCCACCATCGCATAGCCGGTGTCGCCATCGACTACCGCCAACCAACCCTCTTTGGAGTCCACCCAAAGTTCTGCCGCGAGCGGCACGTAGTGTATGGCGAAGAGCCCGTTCGTGCGGACCTGTGCGGCGGAATTTTCCGCCGGGCCAAATTTGACGTGATACTGGTTCAGATAGCTGCTCGATGAATTTGTTGCGGTGAAGCCCCAGAAATTTTTGTTGTGATGTGCGGGATCTTTGGTGTCAGCAGTGTCGTATTGCGTGACCGACTGCATCGACCACTCGATCGGATGGCCGCTGGTATTCTTCATCGCTGCGTGAAAGGTGATAAGCGGAGAATCCGTTCCGAGACCTACCGTGCGCATAAACTGCAGACCGGTCTGTGGGTCCGATGGTCCGGTCAAGGAAACTTCGCAGCGTTGCCCCTGCGAGAGAACTTGAAAATCGTAAGGGCCATCGTCCAGCAAGTCGGAATTACCCGCCCAATGGTGTTCATCCTCGTTTCCTTCGGGCAAAACCCACAGCTTGTCCCCGCCATAATTGAACCACTCGGTACTTGATGGCGGGAGGTATTTGCCGGCGAGGCGTTGGTTTACAAACAAAAACGGGTGCCCATCGAAGATTACCTGCATTAGGCGCCCACCATTTTGCGGCACAAAAATTAACTTGACCCATGCATTGGAAACCTGCTGCGCCTGCCAGCCCTGATAGCCAACTTGCTCGACGCGGCAGCCAGCGGCCCCCGTGGGCATACTTTTTTGCTGCGCGTACAGCGCCAACTTGCCAGGTGCCGCCAGATGCAGCCCCACCGCGACCCAACTCCACAACAACATGTTTTTTTTCATTTGGAAGTCGCCGCCCTCGCTGTTTTGTCAAAATTCGCAATTTCATTTCCGCATTTCGCAGACAAATACATTGCTCTTGGCCAATGTGCCCAAGATGATGCGAAACGATTCGTAATCAAACAAAATAAAAAGCTAGGAGTCAAGGAAGTTGTGATAAAGATGCCAGACACGGAAATTAAAATCTTCGGAAACGCCGTGCGTGTCCCGCCAGCATCCGGCGTTCACACGCAGTGTTTTTATTCTCACGGAGGCTCTTGAATGTCCTTGCTGCCTGATTTTAGTCGTCGGGGCTTTATTCGCTTGGCCGCCGCTGCGCCGTTGCTTGGCCAGATCGCTGCTAAAAATGCCTTTGCCACCGCTGCGACCGCGCTGGGCAAGGATCCTCGCCAGAATATTTACACCCGTCTGGGCGTAAAAACCGTAATCAACTGTCGGGGTACGTGGACGTACCTGAGTGGTTCGCTGGAATTTCCGGAAGTGACTGCGGCACAGCGACTGGCTTCCGAATATTTCGTAAATATGTTCGAGTTGCAGCATGCCGCAAGCCGCCGCCTCGCGGAATTGACCGGTGCGGAAGCCGGTATGGTCACCTCCGGAGCTGCAGGGGCCATGGCCTCTGCTGCCGCCGCATGCATGGCTGGCAGCGATCCAAAAAATGTTTGGCAGCTTCCCGACACTACCGGGTTGAAGAACGAAGTCATCATGATGGGCGGCAGGAGCGCCTTCGACAATGCCATCCGGTTGACGGGCGCCAAGCTGATCCTCGCAGAATCGCCGGAGGAACTGGCCAATGCCATCAACAACAACACCGCCATGATCTACACCACGCATCTTGGAGACGTACTCAGCGCTGAAAATGCGGTAGCGAAAAAATTCAACATTCCGATTTTGCTGGACGACGCCGCGGGCATTCCGCCCATCGACAACACGAAGCTGTACGCAAAAATGGGTCTGGACCTTTATACATTTTCCGGCGGAAAGGGACTTCGCGGACCGCAATGCAGCGGCCTTTTGCTGGGCAGAAAAGATCTAATCGAAGCCGCTATGAAGAACACCAGCCCGTGGGAAGGCTCCGTCTGCCGCGCCATGAAGGTTGGAAAGGAAGAGATCGTGGGCTTACTGACGGCGGTCGAAACCTGGCTGAAGACCGACCTGAATATTCTCAACCGTGAATGGAACGCTCGTGTGCAGCGCATCGAAAAACTCGTACTGACCGTGCCGGGTATTGAGACTGATATCTCCATACCCGCCGATGGCAATCGCTACCCGACGCTCCACATTTCTTGGGATGAAAAAAAGTGGGGTTATACCGTGAAGGACTGCGTGCAACAGCTGCGTGCCGGCGACCCAGTTATCGAAGTTGCTGGAGCGGATAATCCCAGCATCGTTCCCGCCGTACACGAAGGAAATCCCAAACAAGGTTCAGAGGAAGAACCGGAACGCCGCAAGTTGGAATTGGTTTCTTCAACCATTCAGCCCAACGAAGTCCTCATCGTGGGTCAGCGAATCCGCGAACTTCTAAGCGCGGCTCGAAAAGCTGCCCCGGGAGTTTAGTCATCATGAAAATTCCCCATATCACCATCGAAAAAGTATTTTGCATCCGCAATATTTTCCCGCTGATGAATTTGCTAGCCATGGTCTTTTTGCTGGTCAGTGCGGCATTTGCCCAACAGCGTCAGATAGAAATTCCAGACCGGAAGCCCGTGAATACCGAGCGCTCGTCCGGAATCGATGCCGGTGACTACCTATATATTTCAGGCCAGGGCCCTCAACGGCCGGACGGCAGTATGCCGAGCGGCTTCGATGCTCAGGCAACGCAAGCGCTCGAAAATGTGAAAGCCATCGTTGTGGCGGCTGGATTAAGCATGGAGCATGTCGTTTACGTGCAGGTGTATCTCGAAGAAGTAAGCAACTGCGAAGGCCTGAACAGAATTTTCGCGAAGTACTTTCCGCATACTCCGCCAGCGCGCGCGGTATTAGGTGTTGCGCGTGTGCCTCAATCACCCATCGAGATCACCGCTGTGGCGGTTCGAGATCTGACTGGACGTAAGGCCGTTATTCCCCTCGATTACAAAACTGCGGAGCCCTTCTCGCCCGGAATCCTCACACACGACCGTTTGTTTGTCTCGGCCATGCAGGGGCGCGACCCGCGTTCTGGCCAAGTGCCCGATGACCCCGTTGCGCAGACAAATCTTGCGCTCGACGGGCTCAAAGCAGTAGTTGAGGTCGCCGGTTTGACACTCAGTCACCTGGTGTTTGTGAACCCCTATCTGACCCAGAAAATACCCATGGAGCGTATGAACGAACAATACGCTCGACGATTTGAATTCGGAAACACGCCCGCGCGCGCCACCATCGAAGTCCCTGCGCTGCCTGGCAACGCACAAATCGAATACACCGGTGTCGCGGTGCGCGACCTCCGCCTACGTCGGGCCATCCGTCCCAAAAACATGCCGCCAAGTCCCACGGCCAGCCCCTGCGTATTTGCCGGCGACACTTTGTACTGTTCCGCGAAGAGTGGATTTATTCCCGGGCCGCACGGCGGTGTCTACGGCAACTCGACAGCGGCACAACTCCGCCAGACTATGCGCAACCAACTCGATAATCTGGAAGAGGCTTCCATGGATTTCAGCCAGGTCGTATCCACCACCGTCTATCTTGACAACATTTCCGAAAGCGAGCCTTTCAACAAGGTCTATTCGGAATACTTCAAAGCTCCGCTGCCGGCTCAAACCATGGTGCAACAGCTTCCTCCAACTATCCGCTCACCGGATGCGCGAGAGCACTTCCCGGATCTGGAGCAGATGTCTCTGATTGCCGTTATACGGCATCCCGGGAACTGAAAAGCAAGTTTTGTTCGATGTGGCCGATTTAGTTGGGCACAGGAAGGGAACACGATACCGACAATACGCGACACCTCGTCACGGACGTTCTTTTGGCGATTTCCTCTAGCGAAACCCTTCCATCGGAACGATTTCCTGAAGTTTATTCATCGCATGAGGATGCATTCGAGGGAGCGTCGGAACTGGCCATCGGCCTGTTGGCCCTTGGATTGACGGTATTGCGCTTCAAGACAAACTTCGGCGTCAGCGCTAGCTAACCGAAAAAGAACCTTCCATTAGCGGCAGGTGCCACGGTGCTTGCCGCCGTTTTTTTGCCATCTTAAAACCGGAAACGCCTCGTCGAAAGCCGCGTAATGCTTATGCGTTTCTTCCGGCTCGTTCAGTACAACCCCGTCGCATTCAACCCACGCATGCGCTTCAAATTTCTGCCCGGTTTTTCGCGCTCCAATTCGCACGCTCGAGTCAATTCCTTGTCGCCCCAATAGCCACCACAACACCAAAGATTTTTCCAGGCACGTCGCGCTTCCAAGGTTGCGAAGGGCCGCCGATCGGACCATGCGGGCAGTCAACGCCGCATGTGCTCCCCTAGCCGGGTCCGAAGGATCCGATATATCGCACCCACTTGATACCGCCCTGCCGATACGCTTTTGAAGGCTCGCTTGTGTAGAACGAAAACCGCGAAGTCGTAAACTAAAGGAGACAAGTGGCAGCAATGCCGCAGCACGCAGGAAAAGTCCCCGCGCATTTGGCTCCAGCGCTCTAAATCGTCGAAGTGGTTCCCACATCGGAAGGAGTCATGGTCAGCAACCCATTGTTGGCCAATTTTTCCAGCAATTCGCTCAGATGCTCGCGAAGCGTCTCACCATCAACATCGTACTCACTCAGTAGTGTCTGGTAAGCAGCATCAATGTTTGCAGCGGTCGTCGCTAATTGCCACATCCGCGCGCCGGTTTCGTCCAAACCAAAATACCGCTCCGTCTCAATGTTCAACAGCACCGCTTCCTTATCGAGGAACCGCACTAGCACATGAGCCGGAACCATCACTTTATCGCTAAACATCACCATCGCCGTCCACCCGCCTGGCCAATTGATCGCCCACCTAAACTCATTTCCATTGTATCGGATAGCACCCCGGCATGCGCAGAATAGCTGCCGCACACCGCCCTCGCCGAACACGCCGCGCTCGGTTATTTCCGCGAGTGGAGCTTGTGTCTCAATGCGACGCAACATCATTCCTCACCACTTGGCTGTCTTTCATTACCAATCGAACGCACTCAAGCTCGGTAGTCCCCAATTTCCAGTACTGCTGGAGTATTCGTGCTTCTGATTTTGAAAGAGGTCGTTTATTCATATCTCCTACTATGCTCGGTGATGCTACTACAATATACGTTTGTAAAACCATGTCGCTGTACTCGAAGACCTCCAAAAAATCCGCTTCTTTCGATTTTCAACTCTGACTCTGCATCAAGTTGTGTGTTTTCAGCATTTTGGACTTTTGCGCACTCTTTGTAACACCATCCTTTGTTTTCAACACTTTCTGGACTCTTTTGCCAAAAACTCCGGGGGTGGGTGCGGGACTTCTCCCCAAAATGAGCGCACCGCTAACGAGCGACGGGCACTACCGTTGGCCCGACGCAACCGGAAATACCGTGTGTTGCGACGGCGGCATCGGAACGTCGCCCTTGCGGTCTCGCCAAAGGATGGAATTCAACACTTCGTTATTGGCCTCGTCTGCATGGTGCCAGTTCATCGTGGCAGACGCTTTCGCGCCCGCCGCAGTCGGGGCGTTGCTTTTAAAAATGAGTCCGTTGTGAAGGTTGGTGTAATCGGCTTCAAAAGGCTGTTGCGTGGCAGGGCCTGAAAACAGCGCCGACATGATTGGAGCGTACGCGTCATTGTGATTCATTGGTGGCAAACCCAACAGCGCTTCCATGGTGCGAACCATGCTTACGGTGGTGAAGAAACCGTGCTCCACATTAGGATGTTCAGCCGAGCCAGGTGCGTATTTGCTGATCACCAGCGCAATGCTGCGATGTGCGTCCACGTGATCGGCGCCGTCCTGCGCGTCATCTTCCACAATGAAAATTGCAGTGTCATCCCAGTAAGCGCTGTGCGACACAGCATCGACAACGCGGCCCACCGCAAGGTCGTTGTCAGCCACCGAAGCCGATGGCGTGGCGAAACCTGGGCGCGTGCCACCGGTGTGATCGTTAGGCAGGCGCAACAGCACGCAGCTCGGCAATTCCTGCGCTTTCGTGTTTGCTTTCCGTGCCCGCACAAAGCCATTGAACTCGCGCAGGAATTCATCCGCACGCAGCTGGTCGGGATAATCAACTTTGAAGTCCGCGAAGCGCGGATCGAAATGGCCGCGTAATTCCGGTTTTGTGGCGACGTCGCGGCGCAGCACCGGGATGGGCCAAGGATAAGGACTAGGCTTTCCCTTGGCTTCGTCAGCGCCCGCAGGTAGCGGCTCTCCCTGTTTTATCGCATTGTGCACACAGGGGCCGCCTGCCGGAGAGGGCGCGCCTTCTGTTGGCGAAGCGTCTCCAGTGAACTTATCTCCGCACCATTCGCTGGCCACGAATTCGCCGTAGTGGCGGTAGCTCAATCCGTGGCGCGCCACGTTGTCCCACAAGTATCCCGTCCCGGGCTCATTAACATCCGGTTCGTCGTGCTCCAGTGGATATTCATCGGCGACCATGCCCTCGAAATCGTAAGTGCGCTCGCGGCTGCGGTAGGCGATCTGCCAGGTTTTTTCGTTGTAGTCCCCGGCAATCGCTGCCGTGGACCACATGTGTCCGTCGCCGGAAACTTCACCGGAATCGTAGAAATTATCGAGCACGCCAAACTGCAACGCCAGCTTGTGCTCGTTGGGAGTGATGTCCGCGCCGTAAAGAGTGAGCGACGGATCGCCGTTACCTACTTTGAGGTCACCGAAAATCTGATCGTAGGTGCGGTTTTCTTTGATGATGTAAATCACGTGATGAATAGGATTCGTGCCATCGTGAAACGGCAGAGCAGTTGGATCGGCCAAGAGTTGCATTTGCTCCTGTGCGACACGAGTAAATGCCGGCAGATTCTTTTCTACTTCTGCCAGGTTGATGCGAGCGATCGAGCCGTGCAGCAAAGTCGGGATGTACGGGTGCAGTCTTTTTCGCTTGGAGGGCACCTTGGATATATCGGTAGCATTTGGGCCAGTCCCTAAGCCTTTGCCGGTGGTGACGAGCAAATCGTTGTCCGCGACGGCGACGGCGAGTGTGTACCATTCCGTGGGAACGAAGCCCATGGCTGGAGTTGGTGCGCCGATATGTCGCTGGCCGTCAGTTAAGATTGTGGTGTCGAACACGGCCACTGAATCCGTTCCGGCGCTGGCTGCGAACAGCCGCCTTCCATCTTTGCTCTGCGCTAACGCGTCCGTTTCATTGCCGGAGAACTCCTGCTTCGGAAGATGGGTCGAGAACAACGCCTGTACTTTGCCCGTGGTCGCGTCGATTGCGGCAATGGAGTCGGCATTGGCCAGGGCTACATATAAGAATTTTTCATCCGGAGAAAGAAGCATTGCGGTGGGGTGTGAACCGGGAGCGACAGAACTTTTTGGTATCAGCAAGGGAATGCGACGGACAACCGTTTTGCGCGCCAGATCAAGCTCGGCGACCTGCGAAGCGTTCCACAAGCTGCACCACGCGCGCCTGCCATCGCGCGTTGCCACAACGGTGTATGGAAAAGAGGAAGGCATGAAGCGATGCGTGCTTAAATCGAATTGGGCCGCCTCTTTCCCGGATTCCGAATCGAGCAGGATCACGTTGTCCGAAAGATTGTTGGCAACCAGCAGTTGGTCCTTGTGATCCGCTGTCCCTTTGATAACAGCGAGTCCGGCCGGATAGGGAATTGCGCGCGATGGTGGCAGTTTTCCCAAACCGCGAGCGACATGCGTTCCCGCGGGAACGGGCTGCAAAGATATTTTTAGAAAACGATCGGGAGCAAGTTTGCCTTGCTCGAAGCGGTACACGGCAATTCCGTTGCCGGTATTTCCGGCATGCTCGCCGGTAGGATCGCTGAGCGAGCCCATCGAAGCGTACAGCCGGTTGCCATCGGAACTAAAAGCCAGGCCAAGAAAATAACTTTGGTGTGCATCCTCGCCCAGCCGGTCTTCCGGAAAATCCGTGACCTGGTTTGTCTTCAGCTCCAGAATGGCGATGGATTGCTTCATGCCCGACTCGGCGGTACCAAATCCATTGATAAGCAATGCGGCGTACCTTCCGTCGGGACTCAACGCAAGTGTTTCCGGGAAGCCGTTCGTACCTTGTGGCGCGCCAGGAGTGGGCTTGATCACAGTTTTGCTTGAAGGGAGGCGCGTGCGCTCCTGCTCTTGGCTCGCGCCGAGCTCAACAAAAAGAATGGGGCAGAGAAGCAAGAAGATGATTTTCATTCCGGCGGACAAGCAGCCTCCAGCGAACCGTAATGGAAACGGCTCGTAGCGATAACGGGGACTGACATTGAACCGCGGAATCCGCAGGAGCACAAGTTACAAAGCTGCAACAATTGAAATGCGCTCAAGCAACGCGAGGTCTAGAACAATTTGGCGTAAGCGCACGCCGCAAATGCCGCAGCTCTTTGTGCCGCACCTGAAGCGTCGAGCTTGAGGCGGCACATTGATGAGGTCTTATTTGATTTTTGTGCCTGGCGAACCGCCGGAAGCGTTCGCGCTGACGTTAACATCGAGGTTGAATGCGGTGTTAACCATGCTGAAATGCGAAAACGCCTGCGGAAAATTCCCGAGCAGCCGGCGATCGACGGGATCGTATTCTTCGGAAAGTAAGCCGAGATCGTTGCGAACGGCCAACACGCGATCAAAGACTTCGCGTGCTTCCTCAAGACGTCCCTGAAAGCAGTAATTATCCGCCAGCCAAAAAGTGCAGGGAAGAAACGCGCCCTCGCCGTGCGGCAAGCCGTCGACCGCCGGGTCCAGAGTGTAGCGGTTAACAAAACCATCCTTGGAAAGCAGATTCGTTTCAATGGCCTCAACCGTGCCGCGAATGCGTGGATCGTTGGCCGGAAGAAAGCCGACAATAGTCATCATCAATAGGCTGGCATCGAGATGTTTCGAGCCGTAAAACTGCACGAAGGAATTCAAATCAGTGTCGAAACCGTTGGTGCAGACGTCCGCGTGAATTCTATCGCGAAGGTTTCGCCACTTGTCGATCGGGGGATCGGGCACCCAACCCTTTTCGACACTTTTTACGGCGCGATCCATGGCCACCCAAGCCATCATTTTTGAATGCGTAAAGTGTCTGCGCGGGCCGCGAACTTCCCAAATTCCGTCATCAGGGTCTTGCCATGAGGTCTCCAAGTGGTCGAGAAGAGCGCGTCCAATTCCGGGAGATATATCCTTGCCGGGCTGAATGCCAGCCTGGCGGCAGAGGTAGAGGGCGTCGATGATTTCGCCGTAAACATCCAGTTGGAGCTGGCTGTAAGCGGCGTTGCCCGTTCGCACCGGGCGGGAATTTTCGTAGCCGGGAAGCCATGAAAGTTCTAGTTCGGTAAGACGCCGCTCGCCGCGCAAGCCATAAACGATGTTGAGTTCGGAGGGCTTGCCGGCGACCGCACGGATGATCCATTCGCGCCAGTCGCGCGCCTCCTCTATATATCCGGCGATAATCAGGGCGTGAAGAGAGAGTGTGGCGTCACGGACCCAGCAGAAGCGATAATCCCAGTTGCGAACGCCACCGATAAGTTCCGGAAGGGCAGTGGTCGGTGCGGCGACGATAGCGCCGGTGGGCGCATAGGTAAGGGCCTTCAAAGTGACCAGCGAGCGGGTCACCGCAGCTTTCGAAGTTCCGGCGAACGTGCAACGTCCCGCCCACTCGCGCCACCATTTTTCGGTGTCGGCGATGGTCTTTTCGAAATCAAAAAGTTTCGGCTCATCTCGATACGACGCATACCAACAAATCTCGAAAGGAATTCTTTGCCCGGCAGAAACCGTGAACTTAGATGTCGTATGAAAGTTTTCGCCGCAAAGCTCGACAGGCGTCCTAACACGGAGGGTGTCGGGTCCAGCAACGGCGATGATACCTTCATCAGTTTTGCGCACCCAGGGGACGATCGATCCATAATCAAAGCGAATTGCCAACTCCATTTTCATGGGCACTTCGCCGCTTTGACCGATCACCTGGCGCAGGAGATCAGCACTGTCGGTAGTGGGCGTCATGCAATCGACCAGCGTAACGGTGCCAGCTTCTGTTTCGAAGGTCGTTTCCAGAATAAGTGTATTTTCCCGATAGCAGCGATCGATGCGCTTGATCGGACAATCTGGCGTTATCAGCCAGTACCCATGTTCCGAGGTGCCGAGAAGTGCGGCGAAGCAAGCGGCGGAATCGAAACTGGGAAGGCAGAGCCAATCTATAGAACCCTCCCGGGAAACCAATGCGGCGGTGTGGCAATCGCCGATCATGCCGTAGTCTTCGATTCGTGATGGCACGCTCGAGGGCTCCTGTGAACCAACCATTTGGATTCTAAATTACCTCATTTTGGTAGCGAAAATTAGATGGGAATGCCGACCTTTTTCTGCTCATGGGAAGAGCCTGGGGGGGGGGAATGTGGGGCGCCGGTTGCCGGAGGAATGGCCGGGGCGACTGAGATGGCATTGACTTTTGACGCGCTATGCACGATTGTGTCTACCCGTAGTTCCCCTGATTTCCAATGTGTTACAGATATGACGCGAGTATAGAATGCTCGCGGAGTTGCAGGAGCTGAACGATTGCACAACCGCGGGCTTCTATTGGACCTGACGTTAGTGAGCGATCCACAGCTGCTTTGCGTAGTGCGCGCGGCGATTGAACGTTTGACGGAAGTGAGTGGTTTTTCACCTCCGGAGTGCCGTTCGATAACGCGTGCGGTGGATGAAGCCATGGCGAACGTGATGCGCCATGCTTATGGAGGCAGCCCGGATAAGCGTATCGACGTGTCTTGCAAGCGCATCTCAGGCATGGTAAATGGGGTACACCGCGAGGGTCTGGAAATCGAGTTGCTCGACCAAGGTTTGCCCTTCGATCAAAAAAAACTGACCGCTCGGTCCCTGGATGAAGTTAAGCCCGGGGGACTGGGACTGCATTTCATTCGAGACAGCATGGATGTGATGGAGCACAGTCACAAAAATGGAGTAAACCGGCTGCGGCTGGTGAAATATTTTAGTGCAGATGGAAAAGGTCAGAAACCCCAAGGAGAGTAACCTTGCAGATTGCCGCTCGCCGGTTGGACCAGGTCACAATCTTCGACATCACAGGACACATTGATCTCGCTAACTCCCCGGAGTTGCGAAAAGTACTACTAAAGGAACTGCGGGAAACAAAGACGCCGCGCGTGATTCTGAATCTAACGGGCGTGCGATATATCGACAGCTCGGGTGTGGCTTCGCTAGTAGAAGGATTGAAGGCCGCACGCGATCAAGGGTTGCGTTTTATTTTGTATGGGTTGAGCCCTTCGGCGAGAGAAGTATTGCAACTGTCGCGATTGATAAAGATTTTTGAAGTATTCGATAACGAACAACAAGCTTTGGCTTAGACTCGCCGGGAAGTGGGATTTAAGATCGAGGGCTCTTGGCGTTCGTTTCTCAAATCGGTTCAGGGGTCATTGGCGGCCTTGAATACCTCGGCGCGCTTGCGGATTTGGGGGGCAAGGCCGCTTATTACACGTTTATCGCTCCTTTTCAGGGCAAGCCCGTTCGTTTGCAGCGGGCGGTTTCGCAGGCTCTGGATGTGGGCGTCCGCGCCCTACCTATCCTTTCGCTAATCACATTTTTTATCGGGTTGATCCTCGCGCTGCAAAGCGCTTACGAATTGCGAAAATTCGGAGCGATAAGCTTTGTGGCCAGCGCGGTGGCGATTTCGATGACGCGCGAGTTGGGTCCTTTAATTACCGCAATTGTGGTGATCGGACGGTCGGGGTCGGCATTTGCGGCGGAGATCGGCACGATGAAGGTTACGGAAGAAATTGATGCGCTGGAAACCATGGCGGTCAATCCCATCCATTTTTTGGTGACGCCGAAATTTCTGGCCATGATCATCATGCTGCCCTGCCTGACCATCTGGGCCAACGCCATGGGCGTAATGGGCGGAGCCTTGTTTGGCGTGGCGGAGGCGGACTTCACCTTTGTTCGTTACATTCAGGCCTCCGTGGATGCCCTTTTCTTGAGGGACATTGTCAGCGGGCTCGTAAAAAGTGTGATGTTTGGCGTGACCATTACTGCCGTGGGTTGTCACGAAGGACTGGTCACGGGAGCGGGTCCGGAACAAGTCGGGCGCTCCACCACGCGAGCGGTGGTGATGTCCATTTTTTTGGTGGTGGTGGTGGATTTGATATTCACTGCGCTGTTCTTTTTTGTCAGTGAGCATTAACTGGGAATTCTTTCATGATCGAAGAATTAGAAGACGACGTTTCACCGGAGGTGATGATTTCGTTGCGGGACCTCCGCGTATGTTATGGGGAGCGCGAAATTTTGCACGGCGTTAGTTTCGACGTCATGCGCGGCGAGACCATGGTGATCCTGGGCGGTTCAGGATCGGGGAAGAGCACGCTGCTGCGAACGCTAGTGGGCCTGGAAAAGCCCAGCTCCGGGGAAGTTATTCTGAGAGGCAAGAACATTGCCACCGCTTCCGCGGAAGAAATGGACGATATTCGGAAGAAACTGGGAATGTCTTTTCAAGGCAGCGCGTTGTTCGGGTCTATGACCGTGGGCGAAAATGTGGCGCTGCCGCTCCGGGAACACACCAAGCTGGAAGATTCCACGATAGAGATCATGCTGCGGCTCAAACTGGAGCAGGTAGGGCTTGCGGGGTTTGAAGATTACAAACCGTCGGAGTTGAGCGGAGGAATGAAGAAGCGCGCGGCAGTGGCGCGAGCTTTAGCGATGGATCCGGAAATTCTGTTTTTCGACGAGCCGTCGGCGGGCCTTGACCCCATCATTGCGGCCGGCATCGATCAGTTAATTCTGGAATTGAAGCGGGCATTCAAGATGACTATTATCGTGGTCACTCATGAGCTGGCCAGCGCTTTTCTGATTGCGGATCGCATGGTGCTGATCGACAAAGGGAATGTTGAGGCCATCGGGACCGTCGATGAAATGAGAAGCAGTACGCAACCGCGTCTGCGACAGTTCCTGGATCGAGTACCTGAACCGGAAGTGGCACGCGAAATGGATTATTTGCAGATGTTGACCAAGCAATCGGGCCGGAACAGGGCTGTTATTGACAAGAGGAGTGTGTGATGGACACAAGACGGGAACAAGCGATGGTCGGACTATTTGTAATTGTCGCGGCAGCAGTTTTGATCGCAACGGTCTTTGGCATCACTGGGGCTTTCGGGCGAACGGCGAAATCATTCCACGCGTTTTTTCCGTTCGCCGGCGGACTGGAAGTGGGATCCACAGTGCGTTACGCGGGCGGGCCAAAAGTCGGGCGCGTAGAGAAGTTACGTATCGATCCACAAAACCCCTCGAACATAGAAATCACACTGGCAGTGCACACCGATTTACCCGTCAAAACGGATAGCCATGTCAGGATCATGAGCATGAGTCCGCTGGGCGATAACCATCTGGAGATCGTGCCGGGAAGTCCGCAGGCGCCCTTGGCTAAAGATGGCGCGACCCTGCCGGCGGACCGTTATCTGGATTTGAATGCCATCACGGAAAAGATTAATGATCTGGCCCCCGAGGCGCAACAGCTTCTGCACACCTTGAATGATCGCGCCACGGAATTGAAAGTAACCATTGCGCGGGTCAACGATCTATTGAACGATCAGAATCGCTCGAACCTGTCGGGGACCTTCGCACAAGCGCATCAGATGCTTGCGGAAAATCGTCCGGCGATAAAATCCACGATCGGGCACTTGAATACTTCCAGCGAGAAACTAGGGCCGCTGCTGGATGATCTGCGTAAGACGTCGGCAGAAGCGAATAAGACCTTGGACCATGTGGACAGCTTGGTTGGAGAGAACCGCGCGGACATTCGGAAAGCCGTGATAGAACTACGTAAATCGTTGACGAATGTAACTGATCTCACCGCACGTATCGATCAGACGCTGGACGTGAATTCCGAGAATATCGATGAGATGCTGGAAAACTTCCGGCATGTGAGCGAAAACCTGAAGCAATTTACCGAGACCATCAAAACCAAGCCGTACACGTTGCTGCGGGCCACCAGTCCTCGCGAGCATAAGCCGGGTGGACCACAATGAACGTCGACCTTTTTGAACTGAACGGACGAAGCCCCAAGCGCAGCAAACCGAATGTCCTCCGTTCACCAGATTTCAAAGGCGCTGGGGTCCTGCTGGCAATGGTAGTTGTGGGGGGGCTGGCTGGATGCGGCGCAACGCGGCCGATGCAATATTACCAACTGACCGTGCCGCCTGACGTACACCACGCAGAGACGAACGCGTCGGGGATTTCGCTGGCACTTGGACCGTTGGTCGCTTCGCATCTCTACCGTGAAGATCGCATCGTCTTTAGCTCAGGGCCGCAACAAATGGGCACGTATGAATTCCAGCGGTGGACGGAACCACCCGCGGAAATGATTCAGGAAGTGTTGTTGAGACAGTTGCGAGCCTCGAACCGTTACCGCGAGGTATTTGCGCAGCGCAGCGCCAGTCGCTCAGATTATGTGTTGCGCGGGCGGTTGTACGACTTCAAAGAAGTCAATGGAAGCCCGCTGCAGGCGCGTGTCACGGTTGAATTTGAACTGAAAGACATGAAGTCAGGATCAACCGTCTGGTCGCATTATTACAATCACGATGAGCCGGTGAGCGGCAAAGATGTGTCGGCGATGGTTGCAGCCTTGGACCGCAATGTTCAAAGAGGAGTGGGCGAAGTGAAGGCCAGCCTCGAACAGTATTTCTCCAGTTTGCCGCCGGACAATAATTCAGCTACGGATCGCTGAATTACAATTCAACGCTACGTGGAATCAGGAGTGAGGAGCTGTAGGTTCCGCGGCAGGAATCGCCTTGGTTTCGGTGCGGCTGGGTACGATGCTTCTTACAATTACGTACAAGACGGGAATGAAGATCAGGTTAAGGGTTGTGGCGGCCAGCATGCCGCCGAAGACGGTGGTGCCCACGGAGATGCGGCCTGCTCGTCCCGCGCCTTGAGCGAGCACCAGGGGAAGGACGCCTAAGATAAATGCCAACGAGGTCATCAGAATGGGGCGAAGACGTATGCGAGCGGCCTCGACCGCGGCGTCAATTACGGACATTCCTTGAGCGCGCAGTTGCTCGGCGAATTCAACAATCAAAATGGCGTTTTTACTGGCGAGACCGATCAGCATGACAAGACCGATCTGGCAGTAGACATCGTTCTCTAGGCCGCGCAGCGCTTGCAAGCCGATGGCGCCCAGCAGCGCGACAGGGACCGCGAGCAGCACGATGAATGGCAGGACGAAGCTTTCATATTGCGCGGCTAGTGTGAGATAGACCACCACGAGGCCGAGTCCGAACAAAATTGTGGCTTTGCCTCCGGATTGTAATTCTTCCAAAGACAGTCCGCTCCATTCGAACGTCATTCCATTGGGCAGGCTTTTTCTAGCCAGCGCTTCCATGTCCGCGATGCCATCGCCAGAACTGCGTCCTGGTGCGGCGGAGCCATTTATTTCGGCCGATCTGAAAAGATTGTAGTGGCTGATGACCTGCGGATTCGCGGTCTGCTCCACGGTCACGAGATCGTCGAGGGGGATCATCTTTCCAGTGTCGGAACGCAAATAATACTGATCGATGTCTTTTGCCTTTGAGCGGAAACGACCGTCGGCTTGAATGTAGACGCGGTAAGAGCGATTGTTGAAATCGAAATCGTTCACGTACACGGAGCCCATGTAAACCTGAAGCGCGTCGGTGATTTGGCTGAGCGGAACTTGAAGGCTCTTGGCTTTTTCACGATCGAGGCGAACGAGGTATTGCGGGTCGTTGGCCGTGAAACTGGTGAATAAGCCGGCCAATGTCTTGCTGCTGTTGCCTTGTCCCACCAGCTTATTCGCGGTGTTGGCGATGTCCTGCAGTGAATTGCGTCCCAGATCTTCGAGCTCAAATTGAAAGCCGCCGAATTGCCCTAGGCCCTGCACCGCTGGCGGATTGAAGGGAATTACCAAGCCTCCGGGGATGCCAAACAATTGAGGACGAAGGCGCCCAATAATACCGGCAGACGAATGCTCCTCGCCTTTGCGTTCCTGGAAGGGTCTGAGGTTGGCGAAAACAATGCCACGATTTGGAGCGCTGCCGGCGAAACTGAAACCAGTGATAGAAAATACGCCATCAATCTCGTGAACCCCAGCGAGCACTTTTTCTACCTGGGCACAGATATTTCTTGTGTACTCAATTGACGCGCCTTGGGGAGACTGCACGACGATGATGATGTAGCCCTGGTCGTCCTCGGGAATAAAAGCGCGGGGAACCTTCTGGTAAATCCAGTAGGTGACACCGAGAAGCGCGAAGAACACGATCACGGCGGCGAAACGCCAGCCAATCACACCGCGAACCGTTTTTGTGTAGGCGTTGGTGCCGGATTCGACGACGCGATTGAAGGCTCTAAAGATACGGCCCTGCGCGCGTTCCCGGTGATGACCAAGCAAAATGGCGGAGAGCGCGGGGGTAAGGGTGAGCGCGTTGAAAGCGGAAATGGCTACGGAGAACGCGATAGTCAGCGCGAACTGGCGGAACAGGATGCCGGTGGTACCCGGAAACAATGCGACGGGCACGAAGACGGCCACGAGAACCAAGGAGGTCGCGATTACGGCGCCGGCCACTTCTTTCATGGCTACCGAAGCGGCGTTGTGGGGCTCGGTGATGCCCTCGACGATGTGACGCTCCACGTTTTCGATGACCACAATGGCGTCATCGACGACCAGTCCGGTAGCGAGAGTGATGCCGAACAGAGTCAGAGTATTGATAGAGAAGCCGAGGAGCTTCACGAAAATAAAAGCGCCGACAAGGGAGACAGGGATGGTGATGGCGGGAATGAGGGTGCTGCGCCAATCCTGAAGAAATACGTATATGACGAAGACTACCAGCAAGATGGCTTGGAGCAACGTGACGAGCACGTCTTTGATGGATTCGCCGATTACCGTGGTGGTATCGAAAGCGACGGCATATCTGAGACCCGGCGGAAAAGTCTTGGAGAGCCGCAGCAACTCCTGTTTTGCGAGCCTATCGACGTCCAGCGCATTCGCGCCCGGAAGTTGCGTTACGCCGATGCCAACGGCTTCGTGACCGTCGAAGGAGAGGATGGAGCCGTAGTCTTCGGCTCCCAGCTCGGCGCGACCGACATCTTTCAGGCGCACGAGAGTGCCGTTGGTGCCGGCCTTCAAAATTATATTTTCAAACTCCGAAGGTTCGCTTAAACGGCCAATGGCGCGAACACTTATCTGAAAAGCTTGTCCGGCGGGCAACGGAGCCTGACCAACCTGGCCTGCGGCTACCTGTACGTTTTGCTCTTGCAGCGCAGCGAGCACAGTCGTTGCGGACAACCCTCGCTGAGCCATGCGTCCCGGATCGAGCCACAAGCGCATGGCGTATTTGCGTTCGCCAAAAATGAACACATCGCCGACACCGGGGACGCGCTTCACGGCGTCCCTGACGTAGAGATCCAGATAATTGCTGAGAAACAAGCTGTCGTATGTGCCATCCGGAGAATAGACGCCGGCACCGAAGACGAAGCCGCCGAGTTGTTTGGTGATGATGACGCCGGTGTTTTTTACCGTGTTTGGCAAGCGACCTAAGGCTTGGTTGACGCGGTTCTGGACATCAACGGAGGCCAGGTCTACGTCACGGGTCACATCAAAAGTCACAGTAATTTGGCTGGTGCCATCATTGCCGCTGGTGGAGCTGATGTACTTCATGCCTTGCACGCCGTTGATGGCCTGCTCCAGCGGAATGGTGACTGCGGACTCGACGGTCTGCGCGTTTGCGCCGATGTAGCCGCTGCTAACTACCACTTGCGGCGGCGCGAGATCTGGAAACTCCGCTATGGGTAGGGAAGGAATGGAAATTGCGCCGCCAAGAATAATCATCAAGGCGCAAACAGTGGCGAATACGGGGCGGTTGATAAAGAAATCAACAAACAAAAGCGGGATCCGCCTTCCGTGAGATGTGCGTTGCTAAAGGCATGGTCGCAGCGGCACTCAGCGGCCGGCACCTTTTTCGGGCTTGTCGGCAGCGGGTTCGGCCGTGGCATTCTGAATCTGTTCCACGACGGGCATGCCGTCCTGCAAAAACTGCGTGCCGGAAACGATGAGATGGTCGCCGGGCTTCAGGCCCTCCAGAACGACATAGTCGTTTCCGACGGTGTCGCCGATGGTCAAGCCTTTTTGACGGGCGACGGTACCAGCACCGTCTTTCACGGCCAGGAAGACAAAGAAGCGCCCGCTAATGCGAGTTACCGCCAAAACCGGAACGACGGGGCCCTGGTGATTGCTCCACACAACTTGGGCGCGCATTTGCTGGGAAACGCGCAATTGCCCTTTAGGATTTTCGATGGAGGCTTTGGCCAGGATAGTTTGCGTATCGTTATCAACCTCGGGAGAAACGAAAGTGATGCGCGCGTCGCTCACGGGCTTGCCGGATTCGCCCAGCAAATGAACTGGGAGGCCAACGTGCACATCTTTGCCACGCTCCGCCGGGATGTAAATGTAGGCCTCGAGCGAGCCGGGCTCGTCCACGGTAGTGAGTAGCGTGGTGACGGCGACGCGATCGCCTTGGCGCACAGGAATGTCACCGATGATCCCAGCCATGGGAGCGGCTACACGGTAGTAGCGCAGCTCGACTTGCTGCTGGTTAACCTGCTCGCCCAGTGACTTGAGCTGCGCGAGAGCTGCGTCACGGTTGGTCTGAGCATTATCAAATTCCTGCTTGCTCACAACCCCGGCTTCAAACAGTTTGCGTTCGCGCTCAAGTTGCGTTTGGGCAAAGCGAAGATTCGCTTCCTGCGCCGCACGGCTGGCTTCCTGGCTACCCACGGTGGCTTGTTGCTTTAGGGGATCGATCTGCAAGATGGGAGCGCCGGCTTTGACGTGATCGCCGGACTTCACAAAAATTTTGGTAATTTGGCCTTCCACCTGGGGGTTGATGACGGCAGAGTGGCGAGATTTCAGGATCGCCAGATATTCGCTGCTATCAGAGATTTTTTGCGCTTGAACGACATGCACTTGTACCGGCATGGCCTGCGTGGCAGATCCCGCGAGTGCCGGTGGATCCTTCTTGCAAGCTGCCGCGAGCGCAAGCAGCGGTAAAAAAAAGCAAAGAATTAGTCTCAAACGGACAGAACTGGATGGGATTCTCGTGCCGCTACCGGGCATAGTTAGGCGTGTCTCCGTCAAATATACCGAAAATTTTACGAAACAATAAGTTTATTCCCAACCCCGGATTGAGGCTGTCTAATAATACGCGGCAGGGCGCTATTTGTTACTACCGAAATCAGCGCTTGGCAAGAGGTCTTTAATAAAAATCGCGTGAATTGATGCGTTTGCCGGATAAGCCTAATTGTAGAACGTCCATCTGCTCTGGGCGATCGAAGACCTTTCCGGGAAACAGGGACTTCATCAGGACGCGCACGCCGCCAAATGCCACTCCGAACACAATGGCCACCAACATGAAAACGCCGGTCGCGATGATGATTTTGGCGAGCACCGTAGTTATTGGGGGATCGGTGATGGTGTGAGTCGGCTCGTTCCAGGTTACTTGCGTTTCGTAATTGACAGCGTCGCGAACGCGGGCCGCATAGCCGCGGGATGACGGCGCAAGCACGATAGCGAGAAGTGTGCCCTTGCGTTCAATGGAGGTTCCGTCGGATTTCGCTGAAGGCGGAAGAGCCTGCTCGAGATGCTTCCAGTGCAGGCCAGCGAGTTGCGGGGTCGGGTAGTCGATGAGCAGAACCACGGCGACATCGCGGTTGTTTTGGTACTGCGCGAACATGGCTTCGGCGCCGGAGGAAAAGCCAGCGGCGTCGGATAACGCGCGGTATTCCGCACGGTTAAGGGACGATAAGGCGGCGCGAAAAGCGGCCGGGCCCAGCGCATACTTTTCAGTTCCGGGAATGACGTCATGCGTCGGTAAATAGTTTGGTATCGGCGGTGGTGGGGTCTTATCGGCTTTGGCGTTTATTTGCTTCGACAAGGCATCCTGGTCATCTGCGCTCAGAGAACCGGCGTTGTCGATGATGACTAAAATATTCTCAAGTAGCGCTACGCGCCTTTTTTCAGAGGAAGCATCGACAGGCGCGGAGCAAGGCTTCAGCGCGCTAGACTGTGGGCAGTCGTTTTTCGGCTCCTGAAAAAATGTATAGGCTTCGTAAGCGCCGCTCGAATCGTGCAAACGATAGGTGGTGATAGTTATTGCGGTACTGCCGTTCGCATACCCTCGCGTCTCCGCACTTTCCAATCCTGATTCCGCGAGTACGTCTTTGGCATGGGCTGGTATGGCGGCGGACTGGACGGCATTGCTTGCCGTCCATTTACCGAAATGTGAGGGAAGAACACTATCTGCGCGCAGGGATGGCGCGAGTAAGAGCAGGACGATCAGCAAAAGACGCGGCAGCAATGGCCGTGGTAGCACTGAGCTAGGCGACATAGGGCTAATTAAGTAGATGCCACAAGATTACTGTGCGTTGGGCGAATGTTCAAGTTTGGCGCTGGTAGAGCGGGGTGGCGCTGGCTTGGAGGTGCCGTTAAAGGTGACGCTGTTAAGACTCTGCAAATAGCTGGCTACGCCCTGGTATAAGCCTTCAGCGACTCTTTGCCGGTTCTCAGGCTGCTTAAGGAGCTGTTCATCCGCAGGATTGCTAAGGAAAGAGATTTCCGTGAGGATCGAAGGCATATCGGCGCCGATCAGTACTACAAAGGGAGCTTTGCGGACACCACGATTTTTGACAGTTTTGTTGGCCTTTTGCACGCGTTGGGACAGGGAGGATTGAATGTCCTCGGCAAATTCTCTCGATTCGTCAATCTTTTCGTTGCGGGCGATTTTTTTGATGAGATCTTCCAGGTCGTGGATGCCCACGTTGGCGGCAGCATTCTCGCGCGCAGCCACTTCCATGGCTTCGGGAGAGCCTTTCAAATTCAAATAATAAGTTTCGATACCGCGGGCGCCGTGATCCTGGCTGGAATTCGCGTGTATGGAGATGAATAGATCAGCGTGCGCTTCATTGGCAATGGCGGTGCGCTCTTCAAGGGGAATAAACGAATCATCGGAACGAGTGAAAACGACTTCTGCACCGGGGAGTCGCTGCTTAATAATTTTGCCGAGACGCAGGGCGACGTCCAGGCACAAATCTTTTTCCATCAAGCCGGTTGGACCGATGGTTCCAGTGTCATGACCGCCGTGTCCCGCGTCAATCACGATACGTCCGATTTTGAGTCCGAGGGCGCGAGTAAGCGTGGATTGGCCGTCGCGGGTTGGTTGCGGGGCGATCGCGGGCTGATCAAGATTCGATTTGGAGGTTTTGGATACTTTGAGGGTTGCGCCCGGCTGGGGGGTACGAACCAGAGTGTCGGTTCTCCCATCGACGTCAGGTTCAAGATTGCCCGGCTCGGGGCGGCGAAGATCGGCGGTCTCGTGGATATTGGAAGAATTATGAGAAGCGCGCGCGATTTTAAGAATTCCCGGAGGCGGCTGCTTTATGTAGAGGTCGATCAAAAGTTGCGGCGGATTCTGTGAGCTGGAGGCCACATATTCTTTAACACGATTTACATTAAGGACGATGCGGACTACACCGGCGTGATTTTGCGCCACGCGAATGGCGGTGAGCACGTCGCCATCTACGTTAGCGTTTTCGCGAGCCACTTCTCGAGCAACTTCGGAAGGAAGACGCGCTTCACGCAAATCGAAAAAAATACGCTCGGGATTTTCCAACCGCCCGGAGTTGTAGTGCACAACATCTTCGAGGTCGATGGTTACGCGCGTGAAGTCTTCGGTGACGGCGCTGCGAATGCGGCGCAGCCGCGGAATTCCGGGTGAGTGAGGAGCGGCGGGCGATGGCGGAAGAGCGTCGCTGAATTCATCACGGGGAAGGGTGGCTTCGGCGATGACGGTGTCGGAGTTGACTTGATTTTTGTCAGGCGACGGCTTGGTATTATTTTCGAGTAGAGCTAATTCCGCGACGCCTTCCTGGGCCTCGCGCTTTCTTGGGGAACGCGGAAAACGCTTCAGGAAATCTTTATACGTCTTGGCAGCGCCAGCATAATCGGCAAGCTGATCGCGCTGGAGCTTCGCGCAGGCAAGAGTGGCGTCCGGGGCGTGGCGACTGGTTGCATATTCACGCAACAGAAAACGATAGGAGTCTGCGGCGTTTTGATAGTAGCTGCGGCCAAAACGTTCACCCATTTCGGTGTACAGCTGGGCGATGGCGATCAGAGCCTCAGGTACTTCGTTGGCGCGCGGCGTGATCAGGTAAACGCGACGATAGCTGGAGATCACCTGGCGATAATCGCCGAGCGTTCGCTTGGTTAAAGGCTTGAGATTTAGTGTGGCCCGCTGTTGCTCGGCGCGCTGGAATTGCGCGCCAGCTTGACGTTTAACTGCGGCCGTTGGCGCGGCGGCAAACGCGATTAAAGCCGGGAAAAAAAATATCAGGACGAAAAATGGCGAAACCAGGGCGAACATCTTTTTGGAACTATTTGCGGCGGTTGGAATCGCGCTCAGCATTTTCTTTTCGGGGTACTCGCAAACAGCAAACTACGCTGTTTAGACCAATCTTGCTTTCAATCGTTGTTGAAAATGATTCTGCCGTTTGAATCGGTCTCTCGTCGAATGCGCCGAGACCGAAGCCAAGTATCCGTGAGACGTCCCGAACCAGGCTGGAAATAGGCATTCTGCACTTTCTGGACATAACTGCGTGTCTCGCGAAAGGCCGGAATACCATGCGCCCGGTCGACCGCCCCTTCACCTGCATTGTACGCCGCTAGGGCCATGTCCAGGTTGCCATTATAGCGGTCCAAAAGGGTCTTGAGGTAATGAACACCGCCGTCGATATTCTGTTGCGGGTTAAAGACGTCGTTTACGCCGAAGCGGCGCGCTGTAGTGGGGATTAGCTGCATAAGGCCACCAGCACCTTTGTTGGAATAAGCAGCGGGATTCCAGTTGGACTCCGTCTGGATCACGGCGCGGATTAAAGCGGGGTCCACGCGATGGCGGTCAGCCGCTTCGCGCACCAGTTTTTCGACGCCGTCGCGATTCATGTACACAGAGGGATGCGTGCGCCCCGCGAAGGGAGCTTCGCGGGGCAGGTAAAAATTGGTGTGTTTTGGGGCAGCCAGGTTTATTCGAACCGGAGGATCAGCGTTAATGAACAGACGGCGCCCACTAAGGTCCGTGCTGGCAGTAATTTGTGCATGAGCTGGGGGTACAAACAAGCTAAGCGCTCCTAGAGCCACAGACGCCGAGAGTGTTTTGAGCTTAGACATAGGCCGGGGAAGGCTGGTTATCTGTTCAATTCGAATTTGGTGTTCGCGACGAGTTAGTAAAGCGGATTACTTGTCGCAATTTGAGGGGACGCTGAGCGATGAATGCCCGAACAAGCAGTCTGAGAGCCCACGGACCCTCTTCCAGCGCTGCGCGGATTATAGCAACGGCTCAAGAAGGGACGGAATAGAACGGAGGGTACTATTTAGTGCGGATGTGTCTTTTCCGCCAGCCTCTGCGAGGTCAGGGCGGCCGCCGCCTGATCCCCCGACTTGTTTGGCCAGCGTCTGTATTAGCTTGCCAGCATGGACTTTAGCGGTTAGGTCCTTGGTAACAGCTACGATCAGGGCTACTTTGCCGCCATCGGGCATGCCGAGGGCGATGACTCCGGAACCCAGTTTTTGGCGGAGACTGTCGACGAGCTGGCGCAAGCCGTCGCGGTCTACGCTTTCGACTTCGGCAGCGAGTACTTTCACGCCTTTAATTAGTTGGACGCGAGCGGCGAGGTCGTCAAGTTGGCTTAACGCGCCTTTGCGTTTTTCTGTTTCCAGTTCTTTCTCGAGCTGCTTGGCAGTCTGTGAAAGTTTTTCCACAGTACTCAGAATGGCGTCTTCAGCGACGTTTAGTTGACTCGCGAGCTGGCTTAGCAGACGCGCCTGATTCTGGTAATGCTCGAGCGCACCGACGCCGGTCACGGCTTCGACGCGGCGGACCCCGGCAGCGACAGATTGTTCACCAACGATTTTCAGAACGCCAACATCGCCGACGCGATGCACGTGCGTGCCGCCGCAAAGTTCCTTGCTGTAAAAGCCGCGGGGGGCATGGGGATCGGGAATGGTTACCACGCGAACGTTGTGCTCGGGATATTTGTCACCGAAAAAAGCGAGGGCGCCGGAGGCCAAGGCCTCTTCCAGGGACGTGACGTTGGTTTCGACGGCGGTGTTGAGGCGAATTTCCTCGTTTACTTGTTGCTCGATGTCGCGTAGTTCCTGTGGGTCGACGGCAGCGAAATGAGTGAAATCAAAACGCAGGCGCTCTGGCGAATTGAGGGAGCCGGCTTGTTTGACGTGCGTGCCGAGAGTATTGCGCAGCGCCGCGTTGATGAGGTGCGTTCCGCTGTGATTGCGCATAATGTGCGTGCGGCGCTGGGGGTCGGCGATCACGGTGACGCGGTCACCCACGCGAAGCGTTTCCTTGGCGGTAACGCGATGAGCGACCAGGCCGGGCACGGGATAAAATGCACCACTAACGTCAGCGAGGCGTTGGGTGCCGGAGTTGTCGTAAAAGCCGCCGATGTCCGCCATCTGGCCGCCGGATTCGGCGTAGATGGAGGTGCGGTCGAGCACGACTTCGCCGCTTTCGCCCACTTTGAGTTCGTTGACGGAGCCGCTTTTGGTAACCATCGCTTCAATGCAGCAATCTTTGGAGGTAGTCGCAAAATAAAAGCACGGCTCGGTTTTGAAGGTTTCCGCAATTTTGGCGTAGGCCGGATTGGCAGTTTCCTTGGATGTGCCTTTCCAGGAGGCACGCGCGCGGGTGCGCTGCTCTTGCATGGCACGTTCGAATGCAGGCCATTCGACGGTGATGCCGGAATCGCGGGCGAGGTCTTCGAGGAAATCTCGCGGCAGGCCGTAGGTATCGTAAAGCATGAATGCTTTTTCGCCGGAGAGTGAAGCTGATTTGGTATCGCGCGTGGAGGCTTGCGTGCCATCGGCGGTAAATTCCGCAAACTTCTTCAGGCCAACGGTGATGGTGCGAGAGAAGCGTTGTTCTTCGCCCAGCAAAATTTGTTGGACTCGGCCGAAGTTTTCTTCCAGTTCAGGGTAGGCAGAGCCCATTTCGCGCTTCACCGCATCGGCCATGGCTGGCAGAACCGTGGCCGGCACGCTGGCAGCGGCCTGCAAGAGATTGGCGTGGCGCAGGGCACGCCGGAGAATTTTGCGAAGGACGTAACCGCGGCCTTCGTTGGAGGGCACCACGCCGTCAGAGACCAGGAATGTCGCGGCGCGGGAATGATCGGCGATGATGCGCAGAGACGCGTCGGAATTCGGATCTTTACCGTAGCGCGTGCCGGTGAGCTCCGCAGCTTTTTGTATCAATGGCTGAAATAAGTCCGTGTCGAAATTGCTGAGCTTGTCTTGAATTACAGCGGCCAGTCGTTCGAGGCCTGCACCGGTGTCGATGGAAGGCTTGGGCAAAGGGGCCACAGCGCCGGAAGCGTCACGATTGAATTGCATAAAGACCAGATTCCAGATTTCCACGTAACGGCCGCAATCGCAGGGGAACGCGCAATTGGCGTGGCCTTCGTCCGATGCGATGGCTCCCATGTCGTAATGGATTTCGCTACACGGTCCGCATGGGCCGGTGTCACCCATGGCCCAGAAGTTTTCTTTTAAACCCGGTATGGGAACGATGCGCTCGGACGGAACGTTTTGGGCGAGCCAAAAAGATCGCGCTTCTTCGTCAACGCCCAGCTTGACTCCGGGCGCGATTTCGGCACCGCCGAAAATTGTGACGTACAGCTTATTTTTGTCTATCGCAAACCAGTTGGGCGAACTGACCAGCTCCCAGGCGAAGGCGATGGCCTCTTTTTTAAAATAATCGCCAAAAGAAAAATTGCCCATCATTTCAAAAAAAGTGTGGTGGCGCTTGGTGAAGCCGACGTTTTCGAGGTCGTTGTGTTTGCCGCCTGCGCGCACGCATTTTTGGGCCGAGGTGGCGCGTTTGTAATCGCGCTGTTCCAGGCCGAGAAAAACGTCTTTGAACTGATTCATCCCGGCATTGGTAAAGAGCAGCGTGGGATCGCCGTGGGGCACGAGCGAACTACTGCGCACCATGCGGTGACCGTAGTTTTCGAAGAATTTTAGAAATGTGGCGCGGATTTCGTTGCCGGTCACGTAAGCCTCGGGTAGCGCAAGGAATCGTTAGAACATTATCGCAGAGGAGCGAAGAGGTACCAAGAGAGCCGGGGGGAGCCAGGGATAAAGGCTTGCGGCGCTATTTAGGCCGACTCCTCGTCGACGGCATTTTCAATCGCCGGAATGTCTTCGCGGGTCGCCGCTCGTAATTCGTTGCGAACCACGTCAGAAGTGAAGCCGGCACGCAACAGGCTGCGGAACAGGGAAGCGATTTTGCGGCCATCGATTTCGCCGCGAAACAATTTAAGCTTTTTCTCTATGCGCTGACGCACCACGGCGCGCTCATCGGTTTCTTTGGCGGATTCTTCGAGAGCGGAGTCGATATGCCGGTCCGGGATGCCCCGGGCGCGCAGTTCTCTGGCGATGCGAAATTTCCCCTGCTTGCGGATTTCAGCGCGTTGGCGGGTAAATTGTTTGGCATAGCGCGCATCATCAATCATTCCCTGACGTTTCAGGCGGTCAAGCACCGACTTGACCATGGCTTTGTCGTCGCTGCGTCGCTCCAATGATTTTTTCATTTCGTGGACGGAGTGGGCGCGACGCATCAACGCGCGCACAGCAGTCTCGTATAACTCCGGTTCGGAATCCATTTTGCGAGGGGCGCGAAACATAACGGGAGCATAGAAGGTGGCGACGCGGGAAGCAAGCGGATGGACACACGGCAGCACATCGCACAAACAAGTGCCAGGGAATACAGCACATCTGGAATGGATTTCGTACCTAGGCGACTATACCTCGAAATTGTTCAGCACGGCCAGTGCTGCGAGGTAGCACTTGAGTTTGCAACAAAACATCCGGATGACGCGGACATCGGGTGCAGCGTTGCAGCCTCCGCTGAGACGGGCGCGTTAAATCTCTTCAAGCTATTCACTGCAAAAGTGTCCTTTTTCCGTTCCGGGCCAAGTCTCACAAGGACGTCTGCCCTATGTGCGCGTCGCAGATTGCACCGTAGAAACCGCTTGGCGCGAAAGATCCTGACGCGGACGGCGGACAACGGCATGTTTAATGCCTCGGCGATCTGGGAATAACTCATTCGGTTGTAGTAGCGCAACACCAGTACAATTCTGTGTTTTTCCGGTAAGGCTGCCAGGGTCTGTCTGATGCGCCCCTCTGCCTCGTTGCGAATAACTTCCGAGAGTGCGGAAGGAGTCGAATGATCCAGGAGACCGTTAATATCGACGTCCTCCAACGAGGAGCTCTTCTCGTGCTTTCTTCGCCGGAGGTTATCGATACAGTGATGGGCCGCTATCTGCGAAATCCATGGGCGGAAGGGCACCATTTCATCTTTCTGGTGCAACACTCTGTAAAGCTTCAAGAAAACTTCCGCGGCAGCATCCTCAGCGTCTTCGAGCTGACGAAAAAACTTTCTGCAGATCTGTAAAACGTGGCGATAGTGAGTAATGTAAAGCACTCTCAAAAGTTCTGACGAGACTGTTGCCGGCTGAATGACCGCTCCGCACATTTGTCTTTGTTCGGGCAATGAGATGGACGTAGATGACATTGCGAGTCCTTCCTTTCCTATGGACACACCAATAGCTGTGGCGCGTCAAACACCTTTGAGGCCGTGGTCAGTTGCCTTAGTTTTTGAAGCGCCGAGTCAGCACGGCTGAGCTACATCAACCGAAGTGACCCGGCGTGAGACACTGAAAGCTTTGTCGCGCTTATGGTTTCGCTCAGGAGTCTGTTCTTCCGTGAGCTTTTTTTCGCAGCGACGAACCACCAAAAGCGTTAAGTCGTCGCCGGGCGTGGAATGCTCTGCGAAGTCCAGCACTGTCGCAAGGGTGGAGAAAAGGACCCGGTTCGCGGTGGCGCCATTGAGGGGCTTGATCGCTGCTGATAAGCGTCCAATTTCGAACTCTTGATCTTCGTGATTTCTACATTCCGTCAGACCATCAGAGTAAGCGATCAACATATCGCCAGGGTTTAAATAAACCGTCCCGCAGTTGTAGGAGGCCTCGTGCACAGCACCCAACATTGGGCCGCCTTCCTCCAATCGATCCATGGACGCGTCGCGCCTCATAATCAGCGGGGCGGGAAGGCCGGCGTTGCAGTACTGCAGTTCATTTTGCAGCGGGTCGAGACGCGCAAAGAATAGTGCGGTGATGGGCGGCTCACCGTGGTCAAGGCATAGCTCGCGATTGACGCCGGCAATAACATCGGCCGGATGGACGTAAGCACGCGCGCAGCGCTGAATTAGATCGATCAAATGAGCCTGCCAAATTCCCGCAGATAGTCCTTTACCCGCGATGTCACCCACAGCGAGTCCCAGCACGGCGTCAAGTTGCATCACTTTGAAGAAATCTCCGGACAGATGACGTACCGGAAAAATCTCCCCGGCAATTTCAAAGTCGCCCCATACCAATTCACGAGGGGAACAGAGTTTCCTCTGGATTTGAGCGGCCTCATAAATCGCCTGTTGTAGTATTGCGTGCTCACGACGCAGGGCGTCCAGTTGTTGCTCGATGGCGTGAGCGCTTTCGGTACCGGCCGCCTTCACTGCATTCTTACGCGGCCGACCCTTCGCCGTCTGTCCGGTTTCAAACGCCGAACTGTCCTTAGGCCACCTGGCGGTGGACTTGCGAATTTCTGGTGTTTTCGCGGTCATGTTCATCCTACAAACCTGTACCCTACGCCGTGAACGGTAAGAAAAAACCGCGGCTGATCCGGAACAGGCTCAAGTTTCTGGCGAATTCGGACGATATGAGCATCGACCGTACGAGTTGTGGGAAAGTTGTCGTATCCCCAAACTTCTTCGAGTAAACGATCGCGGCTTAGCGTCTCCCCGCTGTGACACAGAAAATGCTTCAGAAGCTCAAATTCCTTACTGGAAAACTCCACCGAGTGGCCGCCACGCAGCACCCGATAACTGCGTAAATTCACTTCGACATCCCCGAAGGTATAGCGGTCCTGTTCTTTTGGCAGAGTCTGGGAGCGGCGTAGAACGGCTTTCACGCGCGCGAGCAATTCGCGGATCGAGAAAGGTTTAGTGACGTAATCATCAGCGCCAAGTTCGAGGCCGACGACTTTGTCCACTTCCTGCCCGCGGGCGGTGAGCATAATGATAGGAATCGAGGGACGCTTGGCCTTGAGTTGCTTGCACACATCCAGGCCGCTCATGCGGGGCATCATCACGTCCAGAACAACCAAGTCCGGAGATTCCCTCAAGGCTCGCTCGAGGCCTTGAACACCATCGGGCGCAGTGAGCACCTCAAAGCCTTCGAACTCAAAGTTGTCACGCAGGCCGGCGACCATGTTCGGCTCATCCTCGACAATTAGAATCTTCGTTGCTGCCATACCCTCCCCCTTAAGCTTGGTGGGGACATTCAGATTTGTACCCGTCATGCGACTGCGCTTTCTGAATTGCCGGTTTGTGACGCTAGAACCAGCGGCAACGCGATGGTAAATTTGCTGCCTTTGTCGGGCGCGCTTTCGACCAGCACATCGCCTCCGTGGGCACGCACAATGTGCCGTACCAACGAGAGGCCCAACCCCGAGCCCTTGACGTTGTGAACCAAGGGATCGCCACAGCGGTAAAACTTCTCGAAGATTTTCTCCTGCTCGTTGGCCGGGATGCCGATGCCACGGTCTTGAACTTCAAGCTTTACCGAGCCGTTCGTGCGATACAGCTTCACTGCGATGTACTTGTCGTCTTTCGAATATTTCAGCGCATTGTTGATCAGGTTAAGGAGCGACCGCGCGATCGCCTCGCGGTCGACTTTTACCGAGGGGAGATCAGGTGAAATATGCTCTTCGAAGCCGAAACCGTTTTGCTGGATTTGGAAACGATAAGAATCCAGAGTGGAGTGTACGAGTTCACCCAGGTTGGTCTCCTGGAATTCATACTCTTTTCGTCCAGCATCGATTCTGGAGAAGTCCAGAATATTGTTGATGAGTGCAGTCAAGCGTTCGCTCTCCTCGCGAATGATACGAAAATACTCCTGGTACTTCTCCTTCGCAGTAAGTCGCCCCAGTTCCAAAGTTTCAGCATAGAGCCTTATGAGCGCGAGCGGTGTACGTAGCTCGTGCGAGACGTTAGCTACAAAATCGGATTTCTGTCGCGCAAGATTCATTTCTCTCGAAACGTTGCGATAGGTGAGAAAGATGCCCGCGACCATGAGCAGCGAAAGTGCGGCCAGGACGATATAGTTGTATCGAAGGAACCTGGTGCCGATATCTGCGACGGTCATGCCCTGGTATTTGATGGCCAAGGTTAATCCCGGGAACACATATTCGAGATTGCGTTCCGCCTCCGGCTTAGCGCCGTCCCATTCTCCAGAAGTTACCCAAGGGTTAGCATCCTTCGACGGACGGATCATCATGACCGGATTAGCATCTTCCGTGGGTACGATGCTTTTGCTGCTCAATACACTTTTCATCATGGATGGCAGGAGGTTTTTACGCAGGTAATCTTCATCAAAAGCGACCACACCGAGCGTCGCGCGATCTTTCGGAACACCCGGCGGGACGAAATAGGCAATGTTCCAATAAATGTGTTGGTTGTCCTGGAGTGACCAGCCCCCGGAGAAACCCACCGGATCCTCGTCCTTCTCGGCCATCGCTCTGACGTGCAGCGCTAACTGGGAAGCGTCGATGGGAATCCACGAGGCAGCCATGTTAATGGCTTCTTGCGTGCTTGCGCAGAATTGGTGGTCGTGGTCGCGGGCGGGCTGCGTGCGGCTCAAGAGCAAATTGTTTTTCTTGTCATAGAACAAGGCATATGCAAACTCGGGGTGTTCAGACAGCACCCGTTCCAAGCCGGCCTTGATGGAGGCATGGTCTTCGTCGGGATTCGGGAAAGCGGAACGTACGGGTGTGACCAAGTCCATCGCGGTGTGCCAGGTTTTCTTTTCCGCGATCTTCAGCACGTGAGAAAAGTCGCGCTGGATGGCCGCTTCGACGGCTTCAGAGCGCTGCAGATGCTTTAGATTCCAAATACTGAAACCCATCAAGGCCGCCGCGGGGAGCACGATGGCCAACTCCAGCGTCAGCAGAGTTCGCGTCCGGTCCGTCAATCGCCACTTCTTAGACATCCGCAGCCTCTCTTGTGCGCTCACCGCCTTACAGTGTCAGGACTATAAAGAACTCGCCGGGACGATGTGTCAAGGCTTAGCAAAGCGTTGTAAAAAGTTGTAAAAGGGGGCAACCAGTGGGGCTATGTATTTACAAGGCGATTCGGACTCTCGTGCGGGGTGTGGGCAGGTGAGCGTTCACCGCCGACTTGGAGAGCTGGGATCCCACGAAAATGGCCTGTATCCGTATTTTCTGAGGGTGGTTACTTGCGGGCGTAACGTTCGAAATCGACCATCTGGCGTTCCATTTCCTCGCGGGCGGAGTCGGAGGCGGAGCGCACGCCTTGAATGCGAAGTTTGAATTCGTCGGCGTTGGAGGCGCGGAGCAAAGCTTCGTCAAGGGTGATGAGCTGCTTGGTGTAGAGATCAAAAAGCGATTGATCGAAGGTCTGCATACCGTATTGGCTGGTACCTGCGGCAATGGCGTCGCGAATTAAACGCGTTTTGTCGGCATTGATAATGCAATCACGAATGTAATTCGTGGCGATCATTACTTCCACAGCCGGGACGCGGCCTTTGTCATCGGCGCGACGGACCAAGCGTTGGGAGACGACGGCTTTTAATGTGGCCGCCAATTGCAGGCGAATCTGTTTTTGTTCCGGAGGCGGGAAGACGGCAATGATGCGCTGGATGGTTTCTGTGGCATCGAGGGTGTGCAACGTGGATAGCACTAAGTGCCCGGTTTCAGCGGCGAGCAAGGCGGTCGAAATGGTTTCCAGGTCGCGCATTTCGCCAACGAGAATCACGTCGGGGTCCTGACGCAAAGCGGCGCGGAGGGCTGTGGAGAAATTTGCAGTGTCTACTTCCACCTCGCGTTGGTTGATGAAACTGCGCTTGTCGCGATGCAAGAATTCGATGGGGTCTTCAATGGTAATGAGGTGATCAGCGCGATCGGCATTGATGCGATCGATCATGGCCGCGAGGGTGGTGGACTTGCCGGAACCGGTGGTACCGGTCACCAGCACCAAACCGCGTTGCTCCTCGCAAATGCGTCCAATCACGGCCGGCAGATTTAATTCTTCGGAAGTGCGAATTTTAGTGGGAATTACGCGCAAAACCATGCCGACGTTGCCACGTTGCTGGAAAACGTTCACACGGAAGCGGCCCAGGCCCGAGACGCCATAAGCCATGTCAAGTTCAGCGGTTTCTTTGAACTTTTGCTTCTGACGATTGGTCATCATGCTGAACGCCATGGAGAGCATTTCTTCCGGCGTTACGCGGGGCACGTCAGAAAGCGGGGTCAACACGCCTTCGACCCGCAGATAGGGATGATTGCCGACTTTTAAATGCAGGTCGGAGGCTTTAGTTTCCACTGCGCGACGCAAGAGGTCGTCGATACTGAGAGCCATAGAGCTTTATCCCCGCAAGATGTAGCTATTAACGGACACTAACATTCGAGTGATGGAGCGGCAAGAAAACAAGGGTGATAGGGTTACGAGCTAGTTACCTGAGCTCGCGAACGAAAAATCGTCCACCGCGGTTTCGACCCCCGGCTATTCATGATGTCGCGAGATCTGAGCTCGTCTGAGGTACAAGAAATCGTAGAGCAAAGCGGCCGCAAATCCTCCCGCCAGGGGCCCGACCCAGAAAACACCGTGATTAGCCCAATGGGTGGCGGCGAGGGCAGGGCCAAAGGCGCGCGCGGGATTGAGAGCGCCGCCCGTAAATGGCCCGGCGACAAGTACGCCGAGGCCATACATGAGACCGGCGGCAAAGCCGCCAACGGAACGGAAAGTTCCGCGATCGTCAAGGGTGGTGGCAAAAACGGTGAGCACGAGGAAAAAAGTTGCGGTGCCTTCGAGCGCCATACCCGCCCAGCGTGGAAAATCTCGTGCAAATTGAGGAGTGCCGAGAGCCACGGCGCGCCAGGTATCCTCTGGAATGATGGCTCTTAGGAAAAAGGCCGCTGCAATTGCTCCTGCAAGCTGCGCTACCCAGTAAAGAGTAACGTCGATGGTGTTGAGGCGCCTGGTGACCCAGTATCCAATTGTTACCGCGGGATTGAAGTGACCGCCGGAAATGTGACCAAGAGCGGAAATCATGATGGCGAGCGCTAATCCATGGGCCAGTGCAACACCGATAAGTCCGACGCCGCCGGCGCCGTGCAGGAATTGATCTGCGCAGATGGCGCCTGTTCCGAAGAAAACCAGGGCGAAGGTGCCCAGGAATTCGGCGGCGAGTTTTTGCGTGTTGGTGTACATGCGAAATCCTCCGGCCGAAAACATACACGCGGCGGGGTACGCGGGAGATTCTAGCGTGAAGTGGGAGATGCGACCATAAGAAGCGTGGAGGCATGTTTCGTGACGCGGGCTCGCGGACCAGTATGAAGGAACGCCCGGAACAAAATATGCAGGAGGATTCGCTGCAAAAATGTGCACACGCAAACTGGCGCGTCGGACACTCCTTTTTATGACGAAATTTGTTCAGGACGTCAGCGTGATATGGCGGCGACTGGACTGCTTACGGGAGTCAGCCAATTGTGGCGGTCTGGTTTGTCGCCGCTGGTCAGAGCAAAAAATTCGTCCTGTAGCTTGCGGGTGATGGGGCCAGCTACACCTTTGCCAACGGTGATGTGATCTACCGAGCGGATGGGAGTGATTTCCACCGCGGTACCCACGAAGAAAACTTCGTCGACAATGTAAAGCATTTCCCGGGGGATGACCGATTCTTTCACGGGAATGCCGAGGTCTTCCGCGATCTTGACGACCGTGTCGCGGGTGATTCCAGGAAGAATACTGGTAGCTAGAGGCGGCGTATACAGCGTGCCATCGTGGACGAGGAACACGTTCATTCCCGAGCCCTCGCTGACATGCCCGCCAGAATCGAGGGCGATGCCTTCGGCGTATCCGTTGAAGGTGGCCTCCATGCGAATCAACTGCGAATTCATATAATTTGCTGCGGCTTTGGACATGGCCGGAAGTGTGTTCGGTGCGATGCGGGTCCATGAGCTGACGCCGATGTCCACGCCTTTGGTCAGTGCTTCGGGACCGAGATAGGCGCCCCAGCTCCAGCACGCCATGTAAATTTCGATGGGGGAATTGAGGGGATTGACGCCAACCTCACCGTAGCCGCGCATCACAATCGGTTTTACGTAACAGGAATTCAGTTTGTTCAGGCGCACCAGCTCAGTGGCGGCATTGCCAAATTCTTCGGACGAATACGGCAAATCCATGCGATAGATCTTGGCGGAGTTGACCAGGCGATCCATGTGTTCGCGAAGACGAAAAATCGCTGGACCCTGCTTGGTTTCGTAGCAACGAATGCCTTCGAAAACCGCAGAGCCGTAGCTTACGACGTGGGACAGAACATGGATTTGGGCGTCGTCCCAATTTATCCATTTTCCGTTGTGCCAAATTTTTTCAGTCTTCTGAACCGGCATGGCCTACACCCCTTAGTACAGGAGAATCGCGCGAGAAACGCTAGAAATCCAGAATACGGTACAGCGTGCGGAGCGTCAATCCAGAGTATGCGAGATAGCTCCAGAGGCAAGAACCAATATGGCGCCTGCTTTTATCCCTTCCGAAGTTGGCGATTACAGGAGGGAATCGCCGGCGAATCACCGGATTTTATTTCGGGGAGTCACCACGTTGGCCTGAATTTTCGACCGCATGCATGGCGGCTTGTGACTCCGCGACGAGCCGGCCAGTTCGATTTTCATACACACCCAGTAATAAAAAGGGAATGGCCGTGGCAGCTGCCCATAACTTAGCGCGGCGAGGAATTTTTGATTCGGGTTCCCAGCGAAAGAGTTGCGAGGACACAAAGAAAGTTACGGCGGCCCAGAAGCAAAGGGCCACCACGCCCAGCAACAAATGGGTGATGGGTTCGGAAAAAACGATGGCGCGTTGCAGGCCGTTGACCAAGTAAGTGGCGGGAAGGAACACTCCGACGCGCTGTACAACTGCAGGAAGCGCGGGGAGCGGTATGGTCGCGCCGGAGAGAAAAATCAGCGGGAACCAGAGCAGCTGATTGATGATCTGCGTTTCCTGCATGGTGTTTGTGACGCTGGCCACCACCAAGCCGAGCGAGGCGAAGGAAACGGTGCCAACAGTAACGAGAACAAAAACAGCCAGCAGATCGCCGAAATTGTGCACGTGGAAAAAGACGCGGGCGAACAACAGTTCCAAAAGAATGGTGGGCATGGTCAAAACGTAATTCGCAACGATACTGGAAGCCAGCATGTCGCTGGGCGTAACGGGGGTGACATGGAAGCGCCGCAAAATTCCCTGTTCCCGGAAGGTGACCAGCGCGGCACTCAGACCCCAGAAGCTGCCCATGACCGTGAGCGCTACGACGGGGCCCAGAAGGTATCGCACACTCTCAGGAACGCCTTTGGCGAAGACTCCGGCGTAGAGAAAAAAGAACCCGAAGGGCATGATCACGCTGAAAAACAGAAACATTTTGTTGCGAATGGTCAGCTGAATTCGCATGCGGGTGAGAGCGGCGAAATTACTCAATCGCGTAGCCTCCGGCCAGTGAGTTCGATGAATACGTCTTCGAGCGAGGGCGTGGCGATTTCAAGGGAGATGAGCTCATTCCCCGTGGATTCGAGATATTTTACTAGGGACACGATAGCCTGCGGCGGCCGCTGGCAGTGCAGGATGTAGCTATCGCCCAGGATGCGGCAGTCGGAAACGCCTTCCAGATTTTTTAGAATTTCCTGAGGTTCGGGACGAGCCAAACGAACTTCCAGGCGGGTTTTGTCGCCAGAGCGCTCTTTTAATTCGCGTGGCGTACCAAGAGCTATGACCGTGCCATGGTCGACGATGGCCACGCGATCGCAAAGGCGCTCGGCTTCCTCGATGTAATGGGTGGTCATTACAATGGTTTTCTTTTCGCGCCGCAATTCTTCGATGATGTCATAAATTTCCCGGCGTACCTGTGGATCTAGGCCGGCAGTGGGCTCATCGAAGAAAAGCACTTTCGGGTCGTTGACCAGCGCCATTGCCAGAGCCAGACGCTGTTTCTGGCCTCCGGAGAGCTGGATATAAAAGGTATTGCGCTTTTCCTGCAACCCGAAGCGCTTGAGAAGTTCTTCAGGGTTTCGCTGGCGGCGGTAGAAGCTAGCAAAGAGTCGCAGCGCCTCTATGACCCGCAGTTTGTCGGGGAGAGAGGTGGACTGGAGAGCGGCGCCGATTTCGTGTTTCAGTTCTTGCGGATTTTTCTGGGGATCGAGGCCGCAGACAGAAACGCGGCCGGAATCGGGTGTGCGCAAGCCTTCCATGATTTCGATCGTGGAGGTTTTTCCGGCACCATTAGGGCCCAGCAAACCGAAAACTTCGCCTTCCTCAACGTTGAAACTGACGCCTCGTACGGCCTCAACCTCGCCGTAGCGTTTTACCAGGTTCTCAACCTGCAAAATCGAATTATTCATCTGAAAGAGTTATAGCACAGGTGCCGAATCCGGCAGGGTCACGGGCAACAGGGCGATAGAGGATGAAGAAGTAGAACGATGCAACCTGAGCTAGGACTTAGGACGACGGCGCGCCGGCGCCTTGTGCGCTTTTGAGGGGCTTCGCTTTCCTGCGGCGGGGATTCTCTCCGCCGGTTTCCAAGCATGCAGATTCAGTTGCACGCGAGATTCGACTAATTTCACGCCTTCGCTTTCAAGAAGTTTTTTCTGCAGCATGGCGTGGGGACCGCGAATGAGAATTTTTCCGCGTTCGCCAACGACGCGATGCCAAGGAATGCCATGTCCCGATGGCGTGCTGGCCATGGCACGTCCAGCGGTGCGAGCTCCCCCAGGCAGACGCAGAGCTTTAGCCAAGGCCCCATAAGTTAGAACCCGTCCGCGGGGAATTTGTTGCACCAGTTGGTAGACCGGATCCCAGGACATTCGGAACTCCAAAAAGTCGCGCTTATGCTAAGCCGGACCATGAGCGAGAACAAGACAAAAATGCGGCAACCGGGTTTAACAAAGTGGCAGTGAAGGATGTAAAAAAGTTCGCCATAAAAGATGCTGCGGTAAAGGTGATGAAACAAAACGAAAAATTTGATGATCAATTCGGAATAAAAACATCTAATTTACAGTCAACAAATTGTGTGCATGTTTCCGTTACGAATTGGACACCAAGCGATTGACGCTGTAGTGGAAGTCAAATACACTACAGTTACTGACTGGCCTCGTGAGGTAGTAAATATGGCTTTTGTTCGCCGCAAAGGAAATACCTTTTACTTGGTGCACAACGTGCGCCATGGGGAAAAAGTGCGGCAATTGCATCTCGCGTGTTTAGGGAAACGCGCGCGCATCACGGATGAGGTAGTTCGCGAAGTCTCCAAGAAACATCCCTTCATCGATCTGAACTGGCGTTCTCTGCGCGAACAGTTGAATGGCCAGTTGGATCTCGTGGATCCCGACTCCCCGGTGGTACAAAACCTGGTATCAAATCTGCGATCGATCAATCTGGATTTGGCGGACCTGTTTCCGCCGCTGTTCCGAATTTCTGAATCGCCTGTAGTGGCCCGGGAATTGCTCCTACAGTTACGGCTCCTGCAGTCGACGCTTCAGGTCAAATTAGATCAGTTTGACCGGGGCGGCGTGCGATTCGGTAATGCACCATCGCGGTTGCGGGGTGCAGGGAGGCGGCCATGAGTACAGGTACAAGCATTCTTCCGCTCGATCCGAGTAAACGAAGCACAGGGACGCTGGATTTCGAAACGTCGCTGCGCTCGAGAATCGTTGGCCAAGACGAAGGCGTCCAGGCGCTGGTCGAGCTTTACCAGGTTTTCTGCGCCGGATTGAACTCGCCAGGCCGCCCGGTGGGCAACCTCTTGCTGCTTGGTCCGACGGGCTCGGGAAAGACACGCATCGTGGAGGCTGCCGCTGAAATTCTGTTCGGCGACGCTCGCGCGATGATCAAGGTAGACTGCGCGGAATTCCAGCATTCGCACGAAATCGCAAAACTAATTGGCTCGCCTCCGGGATATCTGGGGCACCGCGAGACGCATCCTTTAATCACGCAGGAAGAGCTGGCGAAAAGCCACACAGAAAAATTGAAGCTTTCGTTCCTGCTATTCGACGAGATCGAAAAGGCCTCTGACTCCTTGTGGCAATTGCTGCTCGGAATGTTGGACAAAGCTACTTTGACGCTTGGCGATAACCGCAAGGTGGATTTGTCGCAAACGGTGATTTTCCTGACCTCCAATCTGGGAGGCGGCGAGATCAGTGAAATGATGAATGGGGGCTTGGGTTTTGTGCAGCCGAAAGACAAGCCGACAACGGGTTTGGAGAAAAAGGTCGAACGTACCGCCATGGAAGCGGCGCGGCGCAAATTTTCTCCCGAATTCATGAATCGTCTCGACAAGATAGTGGTATTCCATCCGTTACAGCGCGAACAGCTTGAAGAAGTTTTGCAAATTGAGCTGGGCAACGTGCAGCGACGGGTGCTGGAAACAGCCAAAGGCCAATTTTTATTCCGGGTGACTGGCGCCGGACGCGACTTTCTTCTGAAGGAAGGCACCGACCAGCGTTACGGGGCGCGTCACTTGAAACGCGCCATCGAGCGCCATGTGGTGTATCCGCTGGCGAATTTGCTGGCCACGGAGCAGGTGCAGCTGGGAGATTTGGTGCGCATCGACTGGGATGGCCAGCATGACCTGCTGACTTTTGTGCGGGAAGGCGAAGGAGCCCTGGTGAACAGCGCTCCTCCGCAGTTATCACGTAGCGCCGCAGCGGAAGAGGTCCGTGATGGCAGATCTGTGGATGCGCCAGCGGAAGTGGTGGTAGAAGCTAAAAAATCGCGGGCTGCTTTGCCCGCGGCAACTCCCGCGGCTGCGCCGCAAGGCCGCAAAAAGACGGAGCGGTAACGCCCAAACGATAGCGCCTGGTGTTGGCGCGATGTGTCAGGTAGCCTTTAATTCTCCAGCAAACTGCCGAAATTTGTCGCGCAGAGACTGACACAATATGTTTCATAGCTCTCAATTTGCTCTCAGATGAAACAGTGTCTCATTCCATGAGACAACTCCCATAAGCTCATCAAACGTATGTTGTTGAAATTGCAGGACCTTCTCTCTGCGACTGTCCCGCGAATTGGTTGGCACTCCCCATGCTCTATCTCAAAGAAGCAAGGCAGTGAGACTTCGATCGTCTTCCACACCTGTGGCCGAGGCGAAGAAGGACTGGGGAAAATGAGAGCTGCAGTTCGACACCAACTTGATCCGTCCATTCGCAGCACGGATACTCGCGACTTCGAAAGTTCATTGCGTTCCAAGATTGTTGGTCAGTCCGAAGGAGTGCAGTCCCTGGTCGATATGTACCAGGTGTTTTGTGCGGGATTGAACTCGCCTGGGCGCCCGGTGGGCAACCTGCTGTTTCTTGGTCCGACGGGTTCGGGAAAAACGCGCATCGTGGAGGCCGCGGCGGAGATCTTGTTTGGCGATCCGCGGGCGATCATTAAAGTGGATTGCGCGGAATTTCAACATTCGCACGAAATTGCGAAATTGATCGGTTCACCTCCGGGATATCTGGGACACCGCGAAACTCATCCGCTGATCACTCAGGAAGCGTTGTCCGCCAGCCACACCGACAAACTGAAATTGTCGTTCTTGCTCTTCGACGAAATTGAGAAAGCGTCCGACGCGCTTTGGCAGTTGCTGCTAGGAATATTGGATAAGGCGACGTTGACGCTGGGCGACAACCGTCGCGTGGATCTTTCGCAAACAGTGATTTTTTTAACCTCGAATCTGGGCGGCGGAGAAATTACCGATTTAATGAACGGCGGTATGGGATTCGTGCAGCCGACAGATAAACCGGCCACCGGCTTAAACGAAAAAATCGAACGTACTGCCGTCGAAGCAGCGAGACGCAAGTTTTCGCCAGAATTCATGAATCGCCTCGACAAAGTAGTGGTGTTTCATCCGCTGAGGAAGGAACAACTCGAACAAGTGCTTGAGATTGAGCTTGAGCAGGTACAGAAACGGGTATTGCAAACGGCCAAAGGACAGTTCTTATTTCGCGTTACTGCGCCAGGCCGCGAATTCCTGCTGCAAGAAGGAACGGACCAGCGCTATGGCGCTCGCCACTTGAAGCGTGCTATCGAACGCCACGTGGTTTACCCTCTGGCGAATTTGCTGGCAACCGATCAGGTGCAACTGGGTGATCTGGTGTGCATCGATTGGAATAGCGAACAGAACCGCTTGACGTTTGTACGCGAAGGAGAAAACCTGGCTATGCCGGCGCGAAGGCCGGAACCTGCTGCTGTCCCGCGTGCACTGCCGGTACGCAATGGCAGATCCGCGGAAGCTCCGCCGGTGGCGTTTGGACCCGAAGGCATGCCACGGATGGCTCGTTAGCACCAATTAGCTAAAACTTATTCGGCTCGCGGTGATATTCGCCGCGGGCTTTTTCTTTTTTACCTTGAATTCTTGAGTTCAGTCGGCGGCTTCCGATCGTGCGGGTGCTTGCTTCCATCGCAGGACTGGTTTGCGCGCTGCGCCAACTTCATCCAGGCGGCCCACTCTTGTCGTGTGGGGCGCAGTTTTGACGAGTTGCGGATTGGTGGCCGCCTCGTGGGCAATGGACTTCATGGCATCGATAAAGAGATCACACTCTTCCTTGGATTCAGATTCCGTCGGCTCGATCATCAACGCGCCGGGCACAATAAGCGGAAATGCCGTGGTGTAAGGATGGAACCCGTAATCGATCAGACGCTTCGCGATGTCCATCGTATTTACGCCATTCTGCTTTTGACGCGCGTCGCTGAAAACCACTTCATGCATGGATGGCAGGGAATAGGGCAATTCGAAAACGCCTTCGAGATTTTTGCGGATATACGTGGCGTTGAGGACGGCATCCTCGGTGGCCTGGCGGATTCCCGGACCGTAAGCAAGGATGTAGGCCAGCGCGCGGACGAGCACACCAAAATTTCCAGCGAAAGCTTTTACGCGGCCAATTGAATCCGGGCGGTTGGCGTCGAGTAAGAGCCGGCCACCATCTTTTTCAATAAGCACTGGTGTCGGCCGAAAGGGTTCAAGAATTTTTTTCATGGCAACCGGGCCGGCACCGGGGCCGCCACCGCCATGCGGAGTAGAAAATGTTTTGTGCAGATTGAGGTGCATTACGTCGACGCCCATATCGCCCGGCCGCGTGACGCCAGTCAGAGCGTTCATGTTCGCGCCGTCCATGTAGAGAAGCGCGCCCTTGCGGTGAAGGATGTCGGCGATTTCCGCGATGCGCGGCTCGAATATGCCCAGCGTGGAAGGATTCGTGATCATCAGTGCGGCAACATCTTCGGTCACCAGGTCACGAAGTTTTTCGACGTCGATCTGCCCGTGGGATTCGGACTTAATGTTTTCGACTTGATAGCCGGCAATCACCGCGGTAGCTGGATTTGTTCCGTGAGCGGAATCGGGGATCAAAACTTTTTTGCGTGGATTACCCTGTTTTTGCAAATAGGCGCGGATTAAGAGCAGACCAGTAAGCTCACCTTGCGCGCCGGCTGCGGGTTGTAAGGTGATGGAGTCCATGCCGGTTATTTCAAGGAGACAATCTTCGAGCAGCTTGATGATTTTCAGACAGCCTTGCGAAAGTTCCTGGGGCTGATAAGGATGTTCGGTGGCGATGCCGTCAAGGCGCGCGACAAGCTCGTTTACGCGCGGATTATATTTCATGGTGCAGGAGCCGAGCGGGTACATTCCCAGATCGATGGCGTAATTCCAGGTGGAAAGACGCGTGAAGTGACGCAAAACTTCGATCTCGCTTACTTCGGGAAAATCGGAAACGCCCTCGCGGCGATGATAACGGCCCAACACTTTGGCGGCGTCGGCGGTGGGGACGTCCAGCGGGGGCAATTCAAAGGCACGTTTTCCGGGCGAGGAGGTCTCAAAGATGAGGCGCTCGTTCTGATTAACGTGCTGAGATGCTTTTTTGAAATGTTCGGTCAATTTGTTATTCCCATCGCGTAGTTGAACCTTGGCTGTAAGCCGTGATCGTTGTTAAACCGGCTGCTCCAGCGCAGAACGCAAGGCACTTGCAAATTTTTCAAGTTCCACGCGCGTAATGGTTTCGGTCACGCACACTAATGCGTGCTTGGTCAATTCCGGATAAGCGGTACCTAGCACAAACGGACCAATTATTTTCTCGCGCAGAAGTTGCGCATTCACAAGTTTCACTGATCTAGGCAGTTCTACCGTGAATTCGTTAAAAAACGGAGCGTCGAAAGCCCGTCGCACGCCTGGAATTTTCTCGAGTTCAGCGAGGGCGAACCGCGCTTTCGATAAATTCTGGTGGGCCATCTCGCGGAGGCCCTCCTTACCAAGCAAGCAAAGGTGCACGGTGGCGGCCAGAGCGCACAGCGCTTGATTGGTGCAGATATTGGAGGTGGCTTTCTCGCGGCGGATATGTTGTTCACGAGTGGCGAGAGTTAAAACAAAACCGCGGCGGCCATTCGAATCGGTGGTTTGCCCTACGAGACGGCCGGGCATTTGCCTTACGAACTTTTCTCGCGAGGCGATAACGCCAACGTACGGGCCACCGTAACTCGGCGCGAGTCCGAAGCTCTGGCCCTCCATGGCCACGATATCAGCCTCGGCCGGAGGATTTACGAGACCGAGCGAAACAGCTTCTGTGACGGTAGCGACGAGTAATGCTCCAACTTTGTGGGCCATGGTGGCGAGATCCGCGATAGGTTCGATGACACCCAAGAAGTTGGGAGATTGCACCAGGACTGCGGCGACATCTTCTTTCAAACTCGATTGCAAAGCTTTGGTGTCCACGGTGCCGTCGGCACCGATCGCGACTTCTTCCACCGACAGGCCGGAATTTTTAGCGTAGGTTTTCAGGACCGCGCGGTATTCGGGATGTACGGAGCGCGCCACGAGGACCCGACGCCGTGAAGTCAATCTCTCCGCCATCAATACTGCTTCGGTCGCGGCAGTCGAGCCGTCGTACATGGAGGCGTTGGCGACTTCCTGTCCGGTCAACTGGCACATCAGGGTTTGGAATTCAAAGATGGATTGCAGCGTACCTTGGGTGATTTCGGCTTGATAGGGGGTGTAGGAGGTTAGAAATTCGCCACGCTGAATAATTGTGTCGGTGATTACGGAGCGCAGATGGTTGTACACGCCGGCTCCGAGGAAACTTGTGTAGCCAAGAGAATTTTCAGCGGCGCGCGCTTTGAAATATTGGATGATCTCCGCTTCAGAAAGCGGCCCGGGAAGATTTAGCGCTTTCTTTAGCCGGTATTGTTCCGGAACGCTAGAAAATAGCTCGTCAATGGATTTGCTGCCGACTACAGCGAGCATTTGCTTGCGCTCGGCGGGGCTCTTGGGGAGATAGCGCATCAGGCGGAGGCTTCCTTATTTTTTTCCGAGACGAAGGCTTCGTATGCCTTTGCATCCATCAGCTTGGCAAGCTCAGCTGGATCGGCGAGCTTTACGCGAATCAGCCAGGCAGACTTGTGCGGGTCTGAGTTGAGCTTTTCCGGAGTGGCTTCCAGTTCGGCGTTGGCTTCTACCACTTCGCCAGAGACGGGCGCGTAAATTTCGCTGACGGCTTTTACGGATTCCACGGTACCAAAGGATTTTCCGGCTTGAACTTTGGTGCCGGGCTTAGGAAGTTCCGCAAACACGACGTCGCCAAGTTCGTGCTGAGCGTAATCGGTGATTCCAATGGTGCCGACGCTGTCTTTGACATCGATCCATTCGTGTTGCTGGGTGTAGCGATACGACGGGGGATAAGTCATCGGTTCCTTTCCGTCACTTAAACGGTGGTTGCGAATTGCTGGGTTGTTGATTTTTTTGCACGCTTGTAAAAAGGCGTTGAAACAACTTGAGCTTTAGCGTTCTGGTTACGAATTTCTACAAAAACGGTAGTTCCCATCGCTGACATGGAAGGCGGTAAATACGCCAAAGCAATATTTTTGCATAGAGTCGGAGACGGGGAACCGCTGGTAATAACCCCTACGGGTTCGCCCCGTTCATTTACGCAACGATATTCATCGCGCGCGATGCCTCGTTCGATCATTTCCAGGCCGACCAGACTCCGACGCAATCCCGCGTCTTTGGCGCGTTGTAGTTCGGAACGACCAACGAAGTCTCCTTTTTCCATTTTGCAGTAACGGTCAAGACCTGCTTCCCAAACGTTGATGTTCTCGCTGATCTCGTGGCCATACAGCGCCATTTTTGCTTCCAGACGCAAGGTGTTGCGGCATCCGAGACCGCACGAGATGATTCCGAATTCGCGGCCAGCCTCCAGGACTTTCGCCCAGACCTCTTCACTGGTCGCGACATCCGAAGACACATAAATCTCAAAGCCATCCTCGCCGGTGTAGCCAGTCCGAGCTATCAATGTATTTTCTAATCCGCAAACGCTGCCGTGGGTGAACCAATAATTTTTGATCGGACGCAAATCTACATCAGTAAGCTTTTGCAGCACCTCGATGGCGCGTGGTCCCTGGATGGCTAGTTGCGTGTAGGCGTCACTCAACTCTTCGACTTTGCAGTCGTGGGATGCGGTATTTTCACGCACCCAGTTGATGTCCTTTTCACGAGTGCCGGCATTAATTACCAGAAGAAAATCGTCGTCTCCGAGCCGATGCACGATAACGTCATCCACGAAGGTACCCGAAGGGTAAAGCATGGCCGAATACTGGGCCTGGCCGATAGCTAACTTCGAAGCATCGTTCATGGTGATGTGCTGAACGGCAGCCAGGGCGCCGCCGTGAGCCCGCGCGGTGGTAATGCGAATGTCGCCCATATGGCTAACGTCAAAAACGCCGACGCTGGCGCGAACGGCCTTATGTTCGGCGACCAACCCACCGGTGGACGGATACTCAACAGGCATATCCCAGCCACCGAAATTCACCATTTTTGCGCCCAAACGGCGGTGCACGGCATTCAGAGGTGTTTTACGAAGTTCGGTTGTGGTGGACGGATCGACGGTAGACTCCACAAAATTCAGCGGAAATTGATACTAGCATGCACCCTCCAGCGGGTCAAAAAGCACAGCGAAAAGTTTGGTGGTACAGCTATTTAAATCGCGCATCAGCGTCTGGTCGGTGCCTTGCCCGGCAGTAAGTCCTCAGGTAAAGTTTTTCCGGAGGCTCCCATGCCCGCACAGGTCGTGTGTGTCCAGTGTGATAAAACGGAAGAGCATTGTACGTGCGAAAAGTACTGCACCATTTGCCAAGGTCAGCTTGGCGTGCGACTCTGCATGGATGGGCTGTATTACTGCCCGGATTGCCGGGAAGCCTGTGACGTATCTTTAGCTGATAACCGTGCCCGCTGAAACTCAAAAGATTGCCATGCAACTGGACGCTGATACGCGATTGTGCGCCGCCGTGGGTGGGGCTGGACGCTATTTCGCGGACGCGGCGGGACTGGCGAATAGCGCGGTTTCAGGATTGCAATCGGCAATCATTGCAGTATGCAACCGGGAATTTGAGCGCATAGGCGATTCAAGGCAGCGTTTGGACGTGATGCTAATCAGAACTCCCGACCGCATTGAAGTGGTGATAACAAGGCCTGCGAGGACTGGCGGCTTGGGGAAGGATTCCGAAGAGCCGGGAATGATTATCGGGGTAGACCAAGTGTTACACGAAACTCATGCCGAAATGGCAATTACGCGCTTGACGAAGTATGTAGGCGAACAGGTTTCCGCAGGTCAGTGATTTGGCAAGCTCCGCCTAAGAAGTGGTTACATTTTGAATGCAAAGGTGTTTTTGCGGATTAGCGAAGTAACTTGATCGTTGCTTAGCGTCATGCGCAAAACCACGCGGTCACCCGCCGGGGTAATCCGCACCGAATCGAGAAGCTGAGCCATCTCGGGATTGTCCTGTTGAGCCTGGTAATGCTTGTACAAAAACCCGGCCTGAAGTAATTGGCCGAGAGTGTTGGCGTCTTCCGTGGAACCACAGATTGCTTGAAATTTTCCGTCCAGTGCGCCACTGGCGTCCACGCTAATGATCATATTGCGCATGCGAGTGACGAGCTTGGCGGCTTCAGGGAATTGTTGAATTTCTGGGGCGAGCTGCTGCATAGCAAGCCGCGTATAAGCGGGGTTGAGCACGGCCCACACCGTGCCGGTACCATTGGCATCGTTGATGAGCGGATAGAACTGGTCATTACGAAGCAGGCCTTCTTCGCCGCCGAATCGTATCTCCACCATTTTTTCGAGCAGCTTGCGATGGCCGAATGCCGCGGTGTTTGAATCAATAAATAAAAAGAACAGGTCGGTGGGGCCGGCGCCGCTGCCAAAAGCGTACAAGGTGTATCCACGGGCTTTGAAGGTCGGCAATTTTTGCTGCTTAAAATAGGTTTCGGCGCTGCCGGGATTGAAATTTCCGAGAGCCACGCCGACAATTTCCTCCCCTGTGGGCACGGCATCAGAGCCGGTGGCAGCCGTTTTCGCGGTTACGCCTTCGGGAACCAGACCCCAAGCCACTTCTTCCACTTGGGAATTCGGATCGACGCCGGCAGAGGCCAGGAAACGCTCGAACTGCTTAAAGCGGTCGGGCAAGAGTTGTTCCTGTAATTGCGGGAACCAACTGAGCGAACGCGCCTTTTTCAGGTCTGCGTATGCAAATTCGCCAATTTCTTTCGGGAATAGAGCGATGGTGTCTGCGGCCAGGCGCCCCGCACGAGCGGGCTTAGGCATAACCAAACACAGCGCGACCAGTATGGCAAACGCCAAAGCGCGACCCATGATAGTTACCGCACCGGTATTTGCGCGACTATCTGAAATTATCCGCAGATTCATTTTGTGTTCCTTTCAAACTAGAGGCTTGCCGCATATCTCTTTAGACGGCGCGATTCTTCTCCAGGCGCTCGCGCAACGAGGCGACCTTATTCCTAACCTTGGACACGTAAGCGGCGTCATGCAAGCTATCCAGATTTATTTCCACGTTGGCCAAAGAGCCGCGGGCCCCGGCAGCCGCCATGAAACGGGCTACTTGTAAGTCTGAACGCATGGATGCGGCAGCGATAGCTTCCAGTTGCACAAGTTGTTCGAAAAGCGCAACTGTCACATCGGCCACTTGGAGCGGGGCTTCGGTGGCGGAGCGGGTAGCGGCTTGAATGGCTTTGTCCCGCACCTCGTCTTCATTGACTCCACCGTGGGGCAATTTAAAAGCTTCCATCACGGCATCGAAAGCTTCCGCGTCGCGGTCGATCGCCTTGGTGAGATGCTCGGTGGTGCGGCGCATGCGATCGAGAATTTCTGACAGTTGGACGACGAACAGCACTTGCGATTTTTTCTTGCGCGATAACCCCGCCACCATTTGACCGAGCGCACCCGCCAGAGCGCCTGCGAACGCGGAAACGCTGCCTCCGCCGGGAGTAGCCGTCGGAGCCGCCACGGCATCAAGAAACGGCTTCGCCAAGTGGGCGAATTTGCTGTCGCCTGTGGGAGCTTCGGGTGGCGCACCCGAGAGGGCCGATTGCAAGCGATTCTCCAGAACTTGTGATGGCGAGAAATCTTCCAGTTGCAGAAAAAAATCCGCAGCCATCTCCAGAGCCTTCTTGGGAACCAAGCCTACAATTTCGCTGCCCACCGGGATTGCGCCGTAGCGCGCGGCCTCGCGTTTGACCATCTCATACACGCGATGCATGGGGGTGGATTCAAAGTCGGTGAGATTGATGGAAACTTGTGCGAGATTTCGCGCTTTCAGAGCTACGCCCATGGATTTCACGTGGCGCAGCCCCCCGGAAGAAAATCGGATGGCTTTGGCAATTTTATTGGCTACGTCGATATCCGAAGTGTTGAGGTTCACGTTGTAGGCAATCAGGAATTTGCGCGCGCCGACGACAGTAGTTCCGGCAGTGGGATGCAATTTTGGTTCGCCAATGTCGGGTTGACGATCGTGATTGCGCTTCAGATCTTCGCGCAAACCTTCGAATTGTCCGCGGCGCACGTTTTCAAGATTTACGCGCTCCGGTCGGGTGGCCGCGGCCTCATAGAAAAATACCGGGATGCGATGGCGTCTCCAGATCTCGTTGCCGACTCGCCTGGCGAGCGCGACGCAATCGTCGAGCGTCACTCCTTCAATAGGAATGAAAGGAACGACGTCGGTGGCGCCGACTCGAGGATGAGCGCCCTGGTGGACGGTCAGGTCGATGAGCTCAGCGGCCTTGCCTACACCGAGTAGCGCGGCTTCCGCAACGGCATCAGGGTCGCCGGCGAGGGTCACGACGCAGCGGTTGTGATCAGCGTCCATTTCGCGATCAAGGACGTATACGCCAGGTACGCTGCTCATGGCGGCAACAATGGCTTCAACCTTAGCGGGATCGCGTCCTTCGGAAAAATTGGGAACGCACTCAATCAATCGGGTCATATTTGAATTATCCGGATCACCATGGCGGCGACCTCAGCTAGCACCCAGCGGCGATTTGGAATAAACGATTTGGCCCCGCTTGATGGTGGTGTGACAGGTGTTCATTCCAAAATAATAGGGAATTTCACGGTAGTCAGCCACATCGAAGATGGAAATGTCAGCAAGCTTACCAACTTCGAGCGAGCCGATCTGTTTGTCGCGACGGAGAGAATAGGCGGCATTAATCGTCGCGGCGGTGATCGCTTCGGCAGGGGTCATGCGCAACTGCGTGCATGCCAGCGACAGAATCATGGGCATGCTTACGGTTGGGCTTGTGCCGGGATTGTAATCCGTGGCGAGAGCAAGGATGGCTCCGGCGTCGATCAGGTCGCGAGCGGGAGCATATTGTTTCAGCCCCAGGTGAAAATCGCAGCCAGGGAGCAGCGTGGCTACGGTTTTGGATCTTGCAAGGACACCAATGTCCGCGCGATTTATTTTCTCCAGATGATCGCAGCTCGCCGCGTCAAGTTTTACGGCAAGTTGTGTTCCGCCGGTGCGAGAGAGTTGCTCAGCGTGGATTCGTGGCCTCAGGCCGTAACGCCTACCAGCTTCGAGGATCTGTTTTGACTGCGCGAGGTTAAAGGCACCGCGCTCGCAGAAAACGTCGCAGAATTCGGCCAACTTCTGTGCGGCGATTTCCGGAAGGAGTTTCTCGATCAGCAGTGAAACGTAATCTTTCGCGCCCGATGGACCCGTACGGAATTCGCCGGGGATTACATGCGCACCCAGGAACGTCGAAACAATATCCAAGGGTTGTTCGGTGGACAGTTCCTTATGCAATTTCAAAATCTTCAGCTCGCTGGCTAGATCGAGGCCGTATCCGCTTTTAGCTTCAATAGTAGTGGTGCCGTAGGCGGCGAACCGCTTCAGGCCCGCATGGGCACGTTGTTTTAATGAGTCTGACGTCGCGGCCCGGAGCTTGCTGACAGAATTTAATATGCCGCCGCCACGCTTGGCGATTTCTCCGTAACTCGCCCCGGTAATTCTAAGTTCGTACTCTTCCGCACGACTTGCCGCGTGAATTAAATGAGTATGCGAGTCGACCAAGCCTGGCAACACCACGCGGCCGGCGACGTCGAGTCGTTGCGCACTGCGCGCCGAAGGATGAGCCGCAACCTCAGTTTGGGAGCCGACGGCGACGATCAACCCCTCGGCGATGAGGACGGCACCATTTTCTACAACTCCTACGTTGGCCAGCCCAGCGCCACGGCGAGGTCCGCGGCCACGTAGAGTTAGAAGTTGAGAAGCTCCGCTGATGAGGGTGGCGATGCTCAAGGCCTCGATAGTATGCCGGAGGGCGGAAATCTGTGACAGGGCATTCGATTACAACATGGGGATTTTCAGGTCGGTGTTTTTCGCGAAGGCTTGGGCTTCGGGATATCCGGCATCGATGTGCCGAGCCACGCCGATGCCAGGGTCATTAGTGAGGACGCGTTCGATACGCTGAGCCATTTCTTTGGTGCCGTCGGCTACCGTGACCTGGCCGGAATGTTGCGAGTAACCAATACCCACGCCACCGCCATTGTGGATGGACACCCACGAGGCGCCGCTGGCAGTGTTGAGCAAGGCATTCAGTAACGGCCAATCGGCGACGGCGTCTGAGCCGTCGAGCATGGACTCCGTTTCGCGATAGGGAGACGCCACGGAACCACAGTCGAGATGATCGCGGCCAATCACAACGGGTGCTTTTAGCTCGCCGCGAGCGACGAGATCGTTTAAAGCCAACCCAAACTTGTCGCGCTCCCCGTATCCCAGCCAACAAATGCGCGCCGGCAAACCCTGAAACCGTACGCGTTTTTGCGCAAGCCTTATCCAGCGGTTGAGATGTTCGTCATGCGGGAACATATCAAGTACCAGTTGATCGGTGCGCGCAATGTCGGAGACTTCACCAGATAGCGCCGCCCACCGGAAGGGGCCTTTGCCTTCGCAAAACAACGGACGAATATAAGCGGGCACAAAACCGGGGAAATCGTAAGCGTTTTTCAGCCCCTGCTCATACGCAAATGTGCGGATATTATTGCCGTAATCAAAAGTTATTGCGCCTAGGTTCTGCAGATCGAGCATGCCCTTGACATGCTCCGCCATGGCGGCCATGGACCGTTTTTTGTATTCATCAGGATTTTTCTTGCGCAGCTCGACCGCAGCATCGAGGGTCATGCCATTTGGCACGTAGCCATTGAGCGGGTCATGCGCGCTGGTCTGATCGGTGAGCACATCCGGTACGACGCCACGGCGAGCCAGCTCGGGAATCACATCGGCGCAATTGCCAACCAGGCCAACAGAAACAGTCTCGCGTTTGCGCACGGCATTTTTTAAAATACGCAGGGCTTCGTCCAGGTTGGTGACCATGACGTCGCAATAGCCAGTCTTGACGCGACGCTTGATGCGCTCGGGGTCGACGTCGATGCCCAAAAATGCCGCACCATTCATAGTCGCCGACAGGGGTTGAGCGCCACCCATCCCGCCCATGCCGCCGGTTACGACAAGTTTGCCAGCCAAGTCTCCGGCGAAATGTTTTTTGGCTACGGCCGCGAATGTTTCGTAAGTGCCTTGCAAAATTCCCTGGGTACCGATGTAAATCCAACTGCCGGCGGTCATCTGGCCGTACATCATGAGGCCGGCGCGATCTAATTCGTTGAAGCGCTCCCAATTGTTCCAATGACCTACGAGATTCGAATTGCAGAGCAATACGCGAGGCGCGTATTCGTGGGTGCGAAAAACGGCTACGGGTTTTCCGGACTGCACGAGCAGCGTTTCGTCCGCGGCCAGGTCCTTAAGCGAACGAACGATGGCATGAAAACATTCCCAATTCCGCGCCGCTTTTCCGGTGCCGCCATAGACAACCAGATCGTCAGGTTTTTCAGCTACCTGAGGATCTAGATTATTCATCAGCATGCGCAGCGCCGCTTCCTGCTGCCAACCCTTGCAGGTGATTTCAGTTCCGCGAGGCGATTTGAATGGCCCTTTGTTAGTCGGCGAAAGAAGGGAGGTTTCGGAAGAGATTGGAGTCATGAGCGCTCAACGCCAATATTATCGCAGGGAGGAAGCATTTGCACGAAGGTGAGTTGTTGCGTGAAATGCACTATTTTGTTTATCGAAGCACAGCCGGAAGCGGCAATTGCGCCGCGTAAATAGCTGGAGTACAGTCGAAATCACGATGAATTACGGCACGCTTCCCTCCAGATTTTTAAGTGCCATCGATCAATTGCCAAATCCACGGGCTCAGATGTTCCGACGTGGGGACCGCTGGGAGGCGATATCGTCGGCGGAATTTCTTCGCCGCGTCGCGGGACTCTCAAGCGCGTTCGTCGAACTTGGCGTGAAAACGGGAGACCGCGTAAGCATTTTCTCGGCGAACCGGCCGGAGTGGCACACCGCGGATTTTGCAATTACCGGCGCGGGCGGGGTCAGCGTACCCATCTATTTCAATGAATCGCCGCAGCGCATGGCGTACATCCTGAATCATTCCGAAGCCAGGATTGTTTTTGTTTCTGGATCGAAGCAACTGGAAAAACTGCTTGCGTGCCGTTCACAACTGTTCACCGTAGAACACATCGTGGCCGCCGATGCCGGGCCTGAAGCCGCGCCTGAATGTCTTCGATACGAAACGCTGATTGCGGGTGCAGGCGCGACGGAGATGGCTACGTACCGGCTGCGAGCGTCACAGGTGCAGCCAGGGCAACTTTCTTCGTTGATTTATACGTCAGGCACTACCGGTGAACCTAAAGGCGTGATGTTAACGCACACGAATTTCTGCTCGAATGTCACGGACACTCACCTGCAGATTCGCTTTGATGCCACGAAGGATTTGGCGCTTTCGTTTTTGCCATTGGCCCATGTTTACGGTCGAATGATCGACTACTCCTTTTTATTTCACGGTGTCACCGTGGCTTACGTGGAGACTGTTGAACAGGTGGCTCAAGCAATGCTGGAGCTTCGTCCGACGACGATGGCCGCGGTGCCGCGCGTATTCGAAAAAATTTATACAAGGATCATGGAGCAGGGAAGTAAGGCCACAGGAATTAAACGCAAACTGTTTGATTGGTCCATGAAAGTCGCGAATGAGTCCGCCAAGTGGCGAACTGGCGAAGGGCAAGCGCCTTTAACTGTCCGGCTCCAATGGTTGCTCACGAACGCGCTCGTTTATTCAAAGATTCGCGCGGGTACGGGAGGGCGCCTGCACCTGGTGATGTCCGGCGGCGCACCGCTTTCAAAAAAGCTGACGGAGTTTTTTTGGACCGTTGGCATACCGATATATCAGGGATACGGATTGACCGAAACTTCTCCAGTGCTGAGCTCGAATTATCCGAAGAACCGTGCCGGCAGTTCCGGGAAAGCTATACCGAACGTAGAAATTAGAATCGCCGACGATGGCGAGATTCTGGCGCGCGGTCCGTGCGTGATGCAGGGGTATTACAAAAACCCGGAAGCGACCCGGGACGTTTTGAGCGCGGATGGCTGGTTCAGTACCGGGGACATCGGTTATGTGGATACGGATGGGTATTTGTTTATCACCGACCGCAAAAAAGATTTGATTAAGACTGCCGCGGGTAAGTTTGTGGCTCCCCAGCCTATTGAAAACGCGCTGAAGAACAGCCCTTTTTTGCTGAACGCGATGGTCGTTGGCGACGAGCGTAAATTTGTGGTCGCGCTTCTGGTGCCGAATGCGGTAACAATCTCCGCAAAGGCCGCTGAAGAAGGAATTACTTTTGCGAGCAACACGGAGATGGCGTCGAATGCGTGGGTCCGATCACTGATCGAGTCGGAAGTTCGACGGCTAACGGCGCACCTGGCGCAGTACGAATCCATTAAACGTTTTGCGCTGCTTCCCGAGGACTTCACATTCGATAATGGAAGCCTCACGTTTACGCTGAAACTTAAAAGACGCATCGTGGAGCAGCACTACAGGAAAATTATTGACGAACTTTACACCGATGCGGCAGAACCGCGGCCCATGCTTCAAGAGTAACAGCGGCTAAATTGGTTAATGTTTTTGGCATTCCGCGAGTTGCCGCCCGTGTCCAGCCAGACTAAAATCAAGGTTGGGGAACCAATGTCCGATCAACTGGTAATCGCGGGGCGCGCGTTCAAGTCGCGGCTGATTGTTGGCACCGGGAAATATCGCAGTTTTCAGGAAATGGCGCGCGCACACGCCGCGTCAGGCTCCGACATGGTTACCGTTGCTGTGCGCCGAGTAAACCTAACGGATAAATCGAAAGAGTCGCTGCTCGACTACATCGACCGAGAGAAAATATTTATTTTGCCGAATACTGCGGCGTGTTATTCGGCAGAAGAAGCTATTCGCACGGCGCGTTTGGGACGCGAAGTAGGATTGTCTCATTGGGTGAAGCTCGAGGTGATTGGCGACCAGCAGACATTGTTTCCGGATACCGAGCAATTGATTGAGGCGACGCGCGTGCTCGTGAAAGAAGGATTTGTGGTTTTACCGTACACCAATGACGACCTTATCGTTGCTCGTAAGCTCGTGGATGCGGGCGCGGCAGCGGTGATGCCACTGGCAGCGCCAATTGGCTCGGGTCTGGGTATTCAGAATCCTGCGAATTTGCGAATTTTGCGCGAACGCATCACGGAAGTGCCTTTGATTGTCGATGCCGGTGTGGGCACAGCGTCGGATGCGGCCTCGGCGATGGAACTGGGCGCGGACGGTCTGCTGATGAATACCGCCATTGCCGAAGCAGAGGATTCCGTGTTGATGGCGGAAGCGATGCGCGATGCTACCATCGCCGGTCGCAAGGCCTTTCTTGCCGGCCGCATGCCGAAGAGACTTTACGCTTCCGCTTCCAGTCCCCTGAGCGGGGTGCTGCGCTAATATTGCGGAGTCCAGTGGGTGCGACCACTCAACTGCCTGTGCCATTTAAAAGATTAGCGTATATCGACTGGATGCGCGGACTCGCGTGCGTGCTGATGATTCAGGCGCACTGTTACGACTCGTGGCTAAATCCGGAAGCCCGAAAAACGCTGCTGTATCGCTGGTCGCAGGAGTTGTCCACGCTGCCGGCGCCGATATTTTTGTTCCTCTCTGGTGTTTCCTTTGCGTTAGTCACTGAAGGCCTGCGGCAAAAGAATAAACTTGGGTCGCAGATTTTTAAGGCCGCACTTTTGCGCGGCGCGGAAATACTTGGCCTAGGATTCCTTTTGCGGTTGCAAGAATTCGTGCTTGGTTATCCCAAATCACCGTGGACGGATTTGTTCAAGGTGGATGTGCTGAACATCCTGGGAGTGTCGATCATTTTCATGGCGCTATTTTGGCGGCTGGTAAACATGGGTGGTCTACCCGAGGCGAGTGCAAGCGCCGGGAGCGTCGCGCTTCAAACCGTGAACTCGGTTGGACGCTGGAGAAACCGCGTGATCGGACTATCGCTGCTGATCGCCGCTGTGATCGCCATCGCCACGCCTCCATTGTGGACGACGCATCGCCCGAGCTTCCTTCCCTGGATGCTGGAGTCCTATATCAATGGAGTCCACAATTTTGCTTCGCCGACGCCATGGATTTTTTCCATTTTTCCCTGGTGCGGATTTGCTTTCGTAGGACTGGCGTTTGGTTCGTTTCTATTTTCTGATTTCGCGCAGCGCAAAGAAGTTGCGGCGCTGGGTATAGTTGGGGCCATTGGTGTGCTGGTGTGCGCCTTATCACTTTGGTGGGACTATTCGAGTGTCAAGTTTTACGCGGTCTACGATTACTGGCACAGCAGCCCGAATTTTTTCCTGATGCGCTGCGGTATTTTGTTGCTGCTCACCCTGGCGATTTTCGCATGGTGCCATTGGGGCTGGGCCACGGAAGGGTTTAGCCCCTTCATACAATTTGGCAAAACATCGCTGCTGGTGTACTGGGTGCACATCGAATTTGTGTACGGCAGATTGTCCATATTGCCGAAATTTCGGAGCACTATTCCATTGGCGACGGCGGGCCTGGTGGTGATTTTTGCGGCGATGCTGGGAATCTCGATATGGCGGACACGCGCAAAAAAACGTACTGCAATTCCTCTTCAGACCACAACAGCGCAAAGCTTAAGCGAGGCACTGTAATTTATTGGGAGTGAATGAGAGGTTACGGGCGAGTATTGAACGCTTGCGGCAGCAATTGCGATTGCGGAATTTTTATGATGATTTCGCCCGGCCTCGCGAGAATGAGTTCTTCGCGGGCGATTTTTTCGATAGCGCGGGGATCCGTCTTTAACTCTTTCACGGCCTGTTCCAGCGCGGTGTTTTCTCTATTCAATTGCTCAATTTCGGCATTCACCTTCTTGATGCCGTCCTGAGTGCGGCGCATGGAGAGGTAGCCGTGGGCGCCAAAAATATCGTGGACAAAAAGAACCGCTACAAACAAAACAAGCAGCGCGGGTCCGTGTCGCAATAAGCCACCCGCTTTTTCCTCAGCCTTTCTTTTCATCTTTAGCGTTTTCCTTATCCTTGCAAAAGCCAATTCTTGGCTGCGCTGGTCAGCTTTGTTGAAGCATCCAAACTGGCGGCTTCAACATATAAGCGCAGAAGCGGTTCGGTGCCGGAAAGCCGGACGAGCATCCAGGAACCGTCATTGAAAACAAACTTTGCGCCATCAGTACGATCCACGGAAAGAATTTTTCGTCCGAGTAGTTCTGAAGTATCAATGCCCACCCTCTTCACTGCATTCGCCTTTTGTTCGTCCGTGAGATGAAAATTTTCGCGTACCGGCCAGAATTCGCGGCCGAGTTTTTTGAACAAGGCTTTAACCTGTTGCTCTATCGAAGTGCCGCGGGCCGCGAGCATTTCGGCAACCAGGAGACATGCGAGGATGCCGTCTTTCTCCGGGACGTGTCCACGGATGGTGAGTCCGGCGCTTTCTTCTCCACCCATGGCAATTTTGTCCTCGCGAATCAATTGGCCAATATATTTAAATCCGACCGGAGTCTGATAGATTTTTTGGCCGTGGGATTTTGCCACGGCATCCATCATTTCCGTGGTGGCCACGCTGCGAGCCGCGGGCATATGCCATTGACGCGTCTCGACCAGATAATCGTATAGCAACGCCAAAATGTGATTCGGCTGAATCCATTTGCCGTCGCGGTCGATCACACCGAAGCGATCCGCATCACCATCGGTGGCCAGGCCGGCGATGGCAGCGGACTCCAGTACTGCTTTACGTAACGGCGCCAAATTCGGTTCGGAAACGTCAGGGCCGGTTCCGTCAAACAGGCAGTCACGATTTAGCCGCATGGTCTGCACAGCGATTCCGTTGCGCGTCAAAACACTATCGAGATAACCGGCGCCGCATCCATGCAACGCATCAATGACGAAATGTCCTTTGCCTTTGCGTAATACCTCGAAGCGAACAAGTTGTTCGAGCCGCTGCAGATACGTTTCGCGAATATTGACCTTTTCGTTTGCGGCGCGCTTGTCATCGGAAGTCGTTGCGGGCTTTGCTGGGACGGGGCCGTCCTTCTCAATCATCTTGCTGACCCGCGCTTCGATGTCCTTGGTGACTTCCGGAAGCGCCGGCCCGGCGTCAGCGGAAGAAAACTTGAGGCCGTGATATTGCGCAGGGTTATGACTGGCGGTGAAATTAATGGCGCCGCCCAACTTGCGACGCGTGATCTCATACGCAATGGCCGGTGTGGGAGTAAAGGTATCGCACAGTAGCGTGCGGATGCCGTGCCGATTAAGAATGTCGACCGCCTCTTGCGAGAATTCCTCGGAGCAAAACCGCGGATCGTATCCGACGAGGATGGTCGGATTCTTGGTTTTGCTGTTGACGTGATCGGCGATGGCGGTCACCGCTAGCCGCACGTTGGCGAATGTAAAATCGTCGGCGATCAGCCCGCGCCAACCGGAAGTTCCAAATTTAATGGGAGAAGCATTCGGAGAGGGGTTCATGGGGAGGTATTCTAGCCCCGTAATTGATAATCGCAAATGGACGACAGATGACTGAGTCCGGCGGGAAGGGAGCGAGATGCCCGAGAGGCAATGCCGCCTAGTTCTGGTTACTTGCGAAACGCTAGTGGAGGCAAAACGGATCGCGCGCGCCGCCGTCGAAGCTAAACTTGCGGCTTGCGTCAACGTGATGCGGAGCCCGGTGGAGTCGATCTACCGTTGGAAGGGCAAGGTAGAAGTAGCGCGGGAGTATTTGTTGGTCATGAAATCGACTGCGAGGCGCTTGCGTGAGTTAGAACGCATGGTGCGAAGTAGGCACAGTTATGACGTGCCTGAATTTTTGGTGCTGCCGGTGGTTTCCGGTTCTCGTGAGTATTTGGCATGGTTGGCTGATAGCGTGAAGCCGGCACGAAGTAGAAAATAGTTTGTTACTTTCTACCTGGGGACCTGAATGTCTTAGCAACTACACGTGGTGTAGCGCCTGATCCAAATCGGCGATGATGTCGTCGGCATCCTCTATGCCCACCGACAAACGAACTAGTCCTTCGGTGATGCCCACGCGTTCGCGCACTTCTTGAGGCATGGACGCATGCGTCATCAGCGCCGGAAGGGAGATCAGAGATTCCACGCCACCGAGGCTTTCGGCGAGCGCACACAGCTTCACATGATTAAGAAACTGGCGGGCCGCTTCCAGGGAGCCCAGATCAAAGGAAAGCATGCCTCCCGGGCCTTTCTGTTGGCGGCGTGCAAGTTCGTGATGCGGATGACTAGCGAGCCCAGGGTAAAGAACCTTTTGAACTTTTGGATGCGTGTCGAGATGACGCGCCACTACCAGGCCGTTGGCATTGTGCTGCAGCATGCGCACCGCGAGAGTCTTAATGCCGCGCGAAATCAGAAAACAATCCATGGGTGCTAAGCCGGAACCTGCGGAACGCTGAATAAAATAAATTTTCTCGGCGTCCTCCTGACGAGTTAGAACCACCGCCCCACCCGTCGAGTCGCTGTGGCCGTTGAGATACTTGGTCATGGAATGAACTACGATATGCGCGCCAAGCTCGATAGGCCTCTGGAGGTAGGGGCTCAGGAAGGTGTTGTCCACTACTACGGTTATGTTTCGTTGACTCGCCAGCTTAGCTAGTGCGGCAATGTCGGCGATTCTCATCGTGGGATTGGTTGGGGTCTCGATGTACAACATCTTAGTGTTGGGGCGGAAGGCGGACTGCACTGCCTCGGAAGAGGACGTGTCAACAAAACTGAATTCCAATCCAAAATGAACCAAAAGTTGCGTGGAGAGACGAAAAACGCCTCCGTACACCGCCTCGGAAAGCACCACATGGTCCCCCGGGCGCAACAAGCGAAAAACTGCATCGATGCCTGCCATCCCAGAAGCAAACACGTAGGCGCTGTGACCGTCTTCGAGTTTGGCGATGGTGCGCTCCAACGCTTTTCGATTGGGATGATTGGTGCGCGCGTAGTCGAAACCGTTTTTATATTTCCCCAACTCTTCGTTTACATAAGTGGAAGTTTGATAGATCGGCGCGACGATAGCGCCGGTGGCCGGATCCGGTTCCTGGCCGACGTGGATGGCATTAGTAGCGAAACCCATGTGTACTCCTCTTGGCTCAAAATCGGAAAATCTGCAGGTAATAATCACGAGCCGGCTGGCTGTGACCACCGTAACGCGCGGGCTACAAAAATAACCTGATTCTTCAAAAGTTACAGGAGCTATAACTGCGAGTCAATTAAAGCTAACAGCAGGGTTTCGCGTGTTGATCAAAACGCAGAAAAACTTGACCGGCAAGCGGACTTACGGAGAGGATAGTTCCATCAGTATGAAGAAATTACGTTTCAATCGCGCCGCCTGCCTCGCGGGCTTGTTCGGGATGCTCATCGCGGCGGCAGGTGTCAGCACCCCACAGGATATCCCCAAGGGCCAGACGCAGCGCTCTTTGCCGAGCACGCGCGTAACCATTGAAGTCAAAGGCGGCGACAAAGATAGCCCGATCGAAAATGCCAGCGTGTATTTGAAGTATGTCGAAGAACGTAAAATTGTTAAAGATAAGCAGTTCGAGCTAAATGTGAAGACCAACCGCGAGGGAATCGCGCACATTCCGGCTGCGCCGCTTGGCAGAGTGCTGATACAAATAGTGGCAGAAGGATGGAAAACCTTCGGGCGATGGTACGACATCACGGGCTCGAAAGAACCGATCAAGATTCACCTCGACCGGCCACCTAAGTGGTACTAGAGCGAATGCTGTTCCACCGCGGAACAACTCTCAACCTAATTTCATGCTGCGCTGACATTTATTTTTTCATCGGCATTGCACGTAAATTTGTTGCTGCTTGCACGAAAATTGTGCAAAGCGGGGAAGAGTGTTGATGAGCGTGCATTTAGGCGACAACGTGCTTTGTTTTCCACAAACTTATCAACACTTGTGTGCAAAACTTAATGACAGCGAAATATTTGTGGCGACTTTCGGAAGGCATCGTGCAATAAGGGTCCCCACTTTTTTTGACGCTTCTTAAATGGCGGTGATACAGTCACCGCGGCTTCCAAGAATGAATGAAACCTTTGAAGGGCGATTTTCTTTATTGCAGATGTTTTGGGGCAGCATTTCCACGCGGCCGCTGCGAAGTTCTCTGAGTGTCATTGCTATCGCGATCCAGGTAGTTTTGGTGCTGATGATAGCGGGTCTTACTTCGGGGGTGGTTTCCGAGTGGGGAAAAAGGGTTGAAGGGGTTGGCGCCGACATCATCGTGCAGCCACCCAATTCGTCGATTTTCTTTGCGTTCTCAAGCGCGGTCATGCAGGAATCGTTGGGAGACAAAATAGCGACGCTGCCGGACGTAGATGAAGTCGCGCCCACGGTAATTTTGACGGAACCAAAGAACTTAGTGATGGTTTATGGCATCGACTTCAGGCGCTTCAACGCGTTGAGCCGCGGGTTTTTGTTTCGCGATGGCCGCCCCTTCTCAGGACCCGATGAAGTAATTGCCGACGACATCATTGCGCAGTCAAAACACCTGAAGGTCGGCAGCCAGATCACGCTGCTAAATCACGTTTTTACCGTGAGCGGGATCGTAGCCCACGGGAAAGGCGCGAGATATTTTATTCCGCTGCAGACGGCTCAAGACCTTGCGGGGGCGGACAAGCGGGTATCCATGTTTTACGTTCGAAGCAAAGGGGATACGGAGATCGCACGGGTGGAAATATTAAAGTTGGATCCGCAAAACAGCGTTCGCTCGTTGTCCGAATACGTGACACTGATGACCTCATCCAATCTTCCACAACTGCGACCCTTTACGAGGACGATGGTAGCGCTTGGGATTGTGATTAGTTTTCTGGTGGTATTGCTGAACATGCACACGCTGGTCATGGAGCGAACGCGCGAAATCGGTATTCTGAAGGCGCTGGGCTTTTCGAGGTTCGATGTGGTGCGTATGCTACTGGGAGAAACTTTTATTTTGACCTTGATGGGAACGGGGCTCGGCATCGCCATCACCTTTCTGGTTCAAGCTATTTTGAAACAGACCAATCCCGGCCTTACGATTTTGATATCAGGCTCCTGGATTTTTTCGGCCGTACTGTTGGCTTTTGTCGGGGCGACGACGGGAGCGACGTATCCTGCGCTGAGGGCGGCAAGTTATGATCCAGTCGTGGCGCTTGCGTACGAATGAGGTGTTCGCGCTTGTTTTTAATTTCGTATCGGGAGTTGTGAATGCTGCCTGGGGATAAACATTATGAAGCGAAAATCATCGAACGCCGTGACATCTCCCCCGATTTATGGCTTATCCGCGTCGATCCCGGGGGGCCGTTCAAATTTTTAGCCGGTCAGTATGCGACGCTCGGAGTGGAATTCCAGGGGCAACGAATCGAGCGAGCTTATTCGCTGGTGTCCTCTCCGTATGAACAAACCCTGGAATTTTTTCTGGAATTGGTACCGCACGGAGCCCTGACTCCACATCTTTTCAAATTGAATGAGGGCGACAAGTTATTTTGTCGCAAAATTGCCAAGGGCCGATTCACTTTGGATCTACGCAGCGGCAGAAAACATCATCTGCTGCTTTCTACAGTCACCGGCATTGCCCCTTTTGTCAGCTATGTGCGGACCCTTTATCGCGATTGGAAGAGCGGCGACAGTCCCATGCCCGGGGATCACATTCTTTACTGCGTGCAAGGTGGCAGCCGTTCGTGGGAATTTGGTTACCGAGATGAAATGGAGAAGGTGGCTGCGGAGGTTCCGTGGCTTAAATTTGTGACCACGGTGAGCAGGCCGTGGGAGGACGAGGCATGGACCGGGGAGACCGGCCGCGTGGATGATCTGGTTCGTAAGTATACCGACCTATGGGGCTTGATACCGGCCGAAACGACCGCGTATCTTTGTGGCCATCCGAGCATGGTGGAAAACGGCAGGGGCATCCTGCAGCGAGCGGGATGGAAGAAGGATGCGATGTTTGAGGAAATTTATTTCGTTCCAAGCGATGTCAAAGAGGAACACGCGGAATAATCAGCTTGTGCGGCAGCTTTCGGCGGTTGCTCGTTCCCCAACTCGACAGCTGTTGGCTTCGCTGTCGGCTTACGCGCCTGGAATGTTGTCAGTAAGCTGGCCGGAGATTTCTTCCAGTGTGGCTATCGGAAACGCCACATGAACGGACTCCCCCGGTTCATGAACGTCGATTTGCAGCTTGCCGGCGTGCGTGCGAATTTGCACGTGATCGTCGCCGTCGATAACCTCAACAAGATTTGCGTCGGGATATTTCTCCAGTTCCTTTGCTAGCTGCCGAATTGTAGGTATCCAGGGTTTGATATGTTCGGCGGCATTTTGCATGTGGTCTCTCGGGGCGCAGCGCAATGCGATTGGGACAGCCGCAGCCGGTACCCAGAGGTGCACGTGAGAACCACCAGCGCGGTACTCGTCGACATCCACGCGAATAACTCCTTCGCGGAAGGTATAGACGGCAGCGAAGGCTACTGTGCTAGCTAAGCCAAGAGCGATTTTCGCGAGCAGCATGTTCTCAATTCTCCTTTTCCGCAGACATTAACGTTGCATTGGCGGCCAAGGGTAAATTAATCGCTGGAGTTTTTTGAATCCATCCACACCCGAACCGTGCTGTCCTCGCTTTTCACAGAGACAAGCTCGGTGTCGCCCATCAGCGCGAGAGCATGCAACCCAGCGACCACGTCAAGTTCGTCTTTACCGGCGCTGAACAGCGCGTCGATAACGTGCATGGGGATCTTAATATCTACGTCAGACTTGTTTGACTTGGAACCCTTGTTGTCTTTGACGCGAACCAGCAGTCGGCCACCCTCTTTGGCCACGCGCACGTCCTGATCAGTGCCCTGCACGGTGACATACTCTCCATCTTTGGCGGTGCGAATCGCGTTAAGCAGGGCGCGCACGTCGACGTCATTCATGTGCGCCTGATCGATAGTTACTTTGCCGTTGTGCAGATGGTTCTTATTGATGGTGGGCAAAACGTTTTCCGCCAATTCGAGCGGAATATTTACTCTCACGGTTTCGCCTTTGTTGTCGGAGTTAATGACCCGGACATGCAGCCAGCGGTCCTTAGCAGACCCGGATTGCCCAAATGCCGCCGACGCACCCGCAAGTACGACCATGGCGAACAACAGACTGACGCCTACAAAACGGTTCGCGCGATTGAACATAAAGTAGATGCCTCCCCGGCACTTGCCTATACATACGAGGCACGCCCTCTAAATGTTTCCGGTGGACTCTTTATTTGCGTGGCGGACCGGCTGGACTCGCGCGCAGCCGGGGAGCAAGTCGATTCGGTTAGGTCTGCGGGGGCGCTTCGGGCGTCCATTTGAGGAACAACCCGCCCAAGGGGGGCACGGTGAGCCTGAGCGAATAAGGGCGACCCATATGGGGCACGGCCTCTGCCTGAACGCCG
>DASYJM010000207.1:0-4905 GCA_035996445.1 Candidatus Acidiferrum sp.
GAAAACAGCGTGATTGCTGTGTATCAGGACAAGAACGGGGCGGTGTGGGCAGGAACGCTGACCAGCGGCATCAGTAAGTTTAACGACGGAAAATTTATAACATACTCGACAGTTGACGGCCTCGCGTCGAATACCGTCTCGGCAATCCTGGAGACGCGGGACGGAACGATGTGGTTTGCCACACCCAACGGCCTGAGCGCGTTCTCCCGCGGGACTTGGACGACCTACGCAACGCCAGACGGTCTGCCCTCTAACAGAGTGAACTGCCTTTTTGAAGACTCCACCGGGGTGCTGTGGATCACAACCTCGGGGGGCTTGGCTTTCTTCAAATCGGGGCGATGGCAAGTTCCGCGCGATGTTCCTGATTCGCTGCACGAGCAGATCTACGGAATCTCTGAAGACAAGGAAGGATGGCTTTGGATATCGACTGCAAGTCACGTGTTGCGCGTACCGCACCAAAAGCTATCGAGCGGAGCCTTAAGGTCGATCGACGTAAGTGAATACGGAGTTGCCGACGGCTTGGCAAACGCCAACACCGTGAATGGGAACAGATCAGTGGTTGCGGATTCGCAGGGAAGAATTTGGTTTTCGACCAGACAGGGCCTGTCCGTTGTAGACCCGTCTCATATCATGAACAAATCTACCCCAGCGCTGCCTCATGTCGAGGCCATTTTGGCAGACAACGATTCCATCACTCTCGGCAAGTTAGTTCGAATTCCTTCTTCTCGTAAGCGAATCACGTTTATGTATTCAGGCTTGAGCCTTGCCGTTCCGGAGCGCGTTCGTTTTCGATATTTTCTTGACGGTTTCGACCGCGGTTGGTGTGAACCAACCGCAGACCGGGAAGCTGTCTACACAAATCTTAGCCCAGGCTCGTACCGCTTCCGGGTAATCGCAAGCAACAGCTATGGGCAGTGGAATGATTCCGAGGCGGCAATTTTGCTCGAAGTAGATCCGGCATTTTGGCAGACATGGTGGTTCCGCGTGTCGTGCATGGTGGCTTTTCTGGCATTGCTGTGGGCCCTTTATCAACTCCGGCTCCGTCAAGTGGAGCGGCAGTTCAACATACGACTGGATGAGCGCGTCAGCGAGCGCACACGCATCGCCCGGGACCTGCACGATACGCTGCTGCAAAGTTTTCACGGATTGTTGCTGCGCTTTCAAACCGTCTCTAACCTACTCCCGGCGGGCGAGCCCAAACAAAAACTCGATAGCGCAATCGATCAGGCCGCGCAAGCGATCACCGAGGGCCGCGACGCCGTACAAGGGTTGCGATCCTCCACGGTCGAGACCAGCGATCTTGCTTTTACCATAAACACTTTGGGTCAAGAGCTCGCGTCCGCTGAAACCAACCCAAATGCTGCCGAGTTTCATGTGGCAGTGGAAGGCACGCCGCGAAACCTCAACCCCATCCTGCGGGACGATATCTACCGTATCGCGGCCGAAGCCCTGCGAAATGCATTCCGCCACGCGCAGGCGCACCGGATCGAAGGGGAGATCCGCTATGACGAACAGCAGCTGCGGTTGCACGTGCGGGATGACGGAAAAGGCATTGACGCGAAGCATCTTCATGGAGACGGGTACGCCGGACACTACGGGTTGCATGGCATGCGCGAACGCGCCAAAGTCGTGGGGGGCACGCTGACAGTGTGGAGCGAGTTCGGTTCGGGCACGGAGGTGGAGCTTAGCATTCCTGCCTCTCGTGCTTACGAGACATCTCCCGCTCGACGGCGTTCGTGGTTGGCCGAGAAGTTCTCTGGGAAAAACACGGAGACGAAGTCATGATTGCGGAGCCCGGCCAGATTCGGATCCTGGCGGTCGACGATCATGCCCTTCTCCGCGAAGGGATCGCGGGACTTGTGGCGGGTCAGTCGGACATGAGTTTAGTCGCGCAAGCCTCGAATGGGCGCGAGGCCATCCACCAGTTCCGCACCCACCGTCCGGACATCACCTTGATGGACTTGCAGATGCCGGAATTGAGCGGTGTTGATGCGATGATTGCGATTCGCGGGGAATTTCCCGAAGCGCGAGTCATCGTACTGACCACCTACACCGGGGACATGCAGATCCTGCGGGCACTCAAAGCTGGCGCGCGGGCTTATCTGCTAAAAAATCTGTTGCACAAGGAGCTGTTGGAGACGATTCGCGCGGTACATGCCGGCAAAAAGACGGTTTCGCCAGAGGTCTCCTTTCAACTTGCGGAGCATGCCACGGATGACGCACTGACCCCCGCAGAAGTGCGCGTCCTGCGCCTGATTGCCGAAGGAAATGCCAACAAAGAGATTGCCGCGCAGCTTTCGGTCAGTGAAGAAACCGTCAAGGGCCAAGTCCGGAACATCCTCTCCAAATTGGACGCCAACGACCGCACCCACGCCGCGATGATCGGAGTAAAGCGCGGAATCATCGAGTTTTAATTTACTCAAAAGAGTGATCCGCGCGGGCCTTTTGAGGCTTCCAGATTCTTTTGGGAATCTCGTAATCTAAACCTTAATTGAGACGGCTTTTCTCGACATTCGCCCGCGGTACCCCCGGTGCTGGCCTTCTGTTGATGAGGCTGGTTGCCGGTATTGCCTTAGTTGTCCGTGGGGTTACGGCACTCCGGAGCGAGACCACGATCGAAGCGGCCCTACTGCACGTGCTGGCGGCCGTAGCGGGAATACTACTGCTCGCAGGTTTATGGACACCCGTCGCAGGAACGCTGGTAACGCTCATCGAGATGTGGACCATCTTCTCGCAACCGGGTGATCCGTGGATTCATATTCTGTTGGGTACCGACGGTGCCGCCTTGGCATTGCTTGGACCGGGAGCTTGGTCGGTCGATGCTCGCCTTTTTGGATGGAAGCGCATCGACCCTCCAAATCGAAGGAGTTAGGTCTCATACTTCTTTTGAGTTAGTCCTCACGTACTCTAAAAGCGTAGCTCTCCCGTCCCGATATGGTGTGCACGGCGACTCCATCTGGGGTTGTCCGCAGACGTGGCTGCCGCCACAATGCGTGCAACGAACAAAGTCGCTATCAAGCGTGTACGTTCCTAGATTAGGGGACAACCATGGCTAGCGTCGCCGTATTCATCGAAGATCCAAAACAGTCTGAACACAGACTCAAAAACGAGAACGTTACTCTGCGCAGAAAAGTCCACAAGGCATTAATGTATGACGAAATCATCGGCACTTCTTCCGCCCTGCAGAAGGTGCTCTCGCTTGTATCCCAGGTCGCTCCGACGGATGCTACCGTTATAATTATTGGAGAAACCGGTACAGGTAAAGAACTCGTTGCTCGCGCCATCCATCAGCGGTGCCGGCGCTCCTCGCGTGCTTTTATTAGCATAAACTGCGCTGCGATTCCTCGAGATTTAATTGCCTCTGAGTTGTTTGGCCATGAGAAGGGCGCTTTCACTGGAGCGATTCAGCGGCGGCTGGGCCGCTTTGAATTGGCGGAGGGAGGCACGATCTTTCTCGATGAAGTTGGAGAGCTTCCCCTCGAGACCCAGATCGCGCTTTTGCGTGTCCTTCAGGAACGTGAATTTGAGCGTGTCGGTGGAACTCGGTCCATCCAAACGAATGTCCGCGTGATCGCTGCTACCAACCGCAATTTGCAGGCGGCCATCGCTGCTGGAAACTTCCGTAGCGACCTATTTTACCGGCTCAACGTTTTCCCGATTGAGATGCCTCCTCTGCGCGAACGGCAGGAAGACATTCCTCAGCTGCTCGAGTACTTCATCGATCGTTCCGCTAGGAAAGTAGGGAAAAACATACGGGGGCTATGCAAAACGACCCTGGACGTGCTTCAGTCGTACCCCTGGCCAGGTAATATTCGCGAATTGCAGAACGTGGTCGAGCGCTCCGTCATTGTATGTGAAACAGAGAATTTCTCGGTGGATGAGAGCTGGCTTGCGCGGCAGCCCGTTGCAACCGGGTTGAACAGCCAGCTGGAACCGTCTCAAAAACTTGCTGCCCAGGAGAAAGTGATGATTGAAGCGGCCCTGCGCGACAGCGGCGGGCGAGTGTCCGGGCCATCCGGAGCGGCCGCAAAGCTGGGAATTCATCGATCCACCTTGGAATCGAAAATCGCCTCGTTGAAGATCGACAAGTATCGCTTCAAGACTGCAACCGCCTCGAAAAATATTTAATCGCATCTCGCCTGCTTCCACGTGAACGGTAGACAGCCGGCTTTGAGTACGACGAAAACTCAAGCGCGACCCTTCACGCCCTATCCACTTTCGAAGAATACGTGTGCGGGTTACAAATTATTACCGCAGCGCCGAACTACCCGTAGGAGTCCTAGCTCTCGAAAACAGCAAGACCATTGTAGTTGTTCCGCTGTCCGCTAACTTGTTGCAGGGAATTTCGGCATTTACCGAAGCTCCGACATTTCGCAGCCAGCTAAGCCCTTTGTTTAAGCCGCATCATGTTGGAACTGTGATTGCCATTCCCATGGCGTCTAGACGACGTCGGCCACCCGGCAGAAGAATTTTCAAGTGAGAAAAGATGCTCAAGATCACGAGAGCAGCGAACGGAGAGGTGATCTTTACCGTGAGTGGTCGAATGGACGCCGAAAACCTGGACGAGTTGAAACAGCTGTTTATCTCGGAATCCCGAGGTCGCCACATTGCCTTGGATTTAAAAGAACTAACTCTAGTGGACCAGGACGCTGTCAGTTTTCTGGAGCGATGTGAAGCCGACAACATCCGGCTCAAGAATTGCCCAGCGTACATCCGCGAATGGATCGCCAGGGAACGAGGGCAAAAATAGCGGCTCATCGGTTGACAGAAGAGCAGCACGTCGATCGTTGGCCTCGCGGATCGAAATCGGCTGCAGCGCAGCGTACCAGTTGATGCTCAAAAGAGTCGGAATGGAGACATCTTGGCGACATCGCCGCAATTGACCCTAATACAAGAGTCGCAGAC
>DASYJM010000208.1:0-2583 GCA_035996445.1 Candidatus Acidiferrum sp.
TCGCGTGAACTGCGATGGTCACGGATCCACCGGCCGGGGTGTACTTGATGGCATTGTCGGTAAGATTGACGATCACCTGCTTCAAACGCGCTCGATCGCCATCGATCCAGACATCCTTGCCGACATCGCATCGAAGTGAAACCGACTTTTCCTCCGCGAGAAGTCTCATCTGATCGGCGGTCGAACTGGCCAGCTCACCTAAGTCGAGCGGCACTTTTTCAATGCACCCCTCGCCCGCATCCAAGCGCGAAATAATGAGTAAGTTTTCGACGATTCTCGACAACCGGTGAGTTTCTTCCAGAGCGCTCCCAATCTGATCAGCGATTTCGGGTGCAAGGCGGGGATGCTGTACGATTCCCTCAAGCTCTAACTGAAGTATGGTCAGAGGGGTGCGCAATTCATGAGAAGCATCGGCAGAGAAGCGCGCGATATGCTGGAACGCATTTTCCAACCCGGCAATCATGTGATTCAGAGAAATCGACAGGTGTTCGAGTTCGTCTCCTGTCTTGATCACAGGTAACCGCTCACTCAAATTGGTAGAGGTTATGCCTTCGGCGTGACGAGTGATGTCGGCCACTGGGCTTAACGACTTTCTCATCAGCCAATAACCGCCTGCCACGGCGAGAGCAACAATCAAGGGCATGTAAACCGCCAGTGTCTCCGACAATCCGTGCAAAACATCTTCAATTCGTCTATCAGACAAGCCGCTCTCGATCCAATACTCAGTCCCCTCCGGGTCAGCCAACACGATTCCCCCAATGACTAACTGGTAGCCATCGGGTGTTTTTACCCGCCGGGAATATTCCCGCTGCCGTCCTTCCGCAGGCAATGGAATGCGCGAGGGATCAAAACTGTTATCCTTGGGCGCTCCTGAAATATATATGGTCTTGCCATCTGCTCGACTGATGCGAAGAAAGTATCCATTGACCTCGGGCGCGTATGCTTCAGTAATCTCCCTGGAAAGCCATGATGCTCCTTTAGTGGAGTAACCGGAAAATAGTTGCATTCCCATGGATCGAGTACGCTCGACCAACGTCCTCTGAAGTTCGGAGATCAGATATCGTTCAAGGCCTAAATAGATCGATACTCCAAAAACCAGCAGCGCACCTGCCAGGAGGCCTGCGTACCAGGCGGTCAGGCGAAAACGAAGGGAGTGGGTGTTCACGACTGCTCCATGCCACTAATAGCGTAGCCAACGCCTCGCACCGTCTTGATTAGCTTGTGCTCATGGGCATCGTCTACCTTGTCGCGAAGATGTCGAACATAGACATCCACGATATTCGTAATACCGTCAAAACTCTGATCCCACACGTGTTCAATGATCATCGTTCGTGAGAGAACCCTGCCCGCATTCGACATCAGATATTCCAGTAAAGAATACTCCTTCAACGTGAGATCAATCCGTTTGCCAGCTCGTCGCACTTGTTGGGAAAGGCGATCCAGTTCCAGATCTTCCACTCGGACGCTGCTGCTTCGGTTCACTGAACCTCGTCGCAACAGGGCTTTCACTCGCACCAGGAGTTCGGCGAAAGCGAACGGCTTGGTGAGATAGTCGTCAGCACCGGCTTCAAAATTGCCTACCTTGTCGGATACTGCATCTCTCGCAGTCAAAATGAGAATAGGCACATCCGAGTCTTTTGCCCGAATACGGCGCAGGACCTCGGTGCCATCCATAAGGGGCAACATCAGGTCCAGAATCACCAGATCATAGTCGTATGTGTTCGCCATCTCGAGACCGCTCTTGCCATCACTGGCCACGTCGACGGCAAAGCGTTCAGCGGCCAGCCCGCGGGCCACAAAACGCGACACTTTGGGCTCGTCTTCCACCAATAAGATCCGCATTTTCGACCTCGCTCTCTCCATTAGCTTCATGCGGAAAATGAGCAGAGAAGATACTACATCAACTCTAGATTAAATTTCATTCAGGCAGCGCAAGAAACTGCGGACGGAAAGGAGATGAGCGCAACTGTTGCGGGGTGCTGTCTGAACGATATTTTACCTTCCGTTCATGGCTCGTTAATTTTGTTTGGCTAAGGATGTTGTGCGGGTTCATATCGCTGTGGTCGGCTCAATTTAATGTTCTCCCGTACCAGGCATCAGAAGCTGGTCGTCCCAGCCCTAATGGGTTGATCTCCAGCAAACTTTTCGTTTTTCCTCGGTTGAGCGGCCGAGGGGGAGTCATCCCAACTTGGCTGAAGAACGTCCTACCCACATTCGATGGCGTGTCCTGACCATCCTCACGCTGATCATGGTCGTGACCGCGCTTGGCCGCCTTAACTTAAGCATCGCGGGCAAGTACATTCAGGACGAGTTTCGATTCACAACCCAAACCATGGGATGGATTCTGGGTGCTTTCAGTTTTGGATACGCTTTCTTTCAAATCCCGTGCGGGTGGGCGGGAGATCGCTTTGGTCCGCGTGCGACGCTGACTGTCGCGATCTTGTGGTGGTCCACCTTCACCCTCCTGATGAGCTTCGTTCCTTCCTTATTCCACAGCTCGTTGTGGAGTCTTGCATTGGCCTTAGCCATTGTCCGATTCTTTACGGGCGCCGGCGAGGCCGCGAGCTATCCCAATGCCAACAA
>DASYJM010000209.1:0-4635 GCA_035996445.1 Candidatus Acidiferrum sp.
CAAACGCTGCACCGCCGGAACGATACTTAAATCAAGAGTGTTGCGAGTGTGGTCCGCGAAAGTTCGCACGCCGCGCTCACATAGAACAATGTTGTAATTGCCTTCGCTCATGATGTATTCGGCAGCCATAAGAAATTCTTCCAGCGTCGCCGAAATGCCGCGCTTCAATAGCACAGGCTTGCGTGCGCGTCCGGCGCGTTTTAACAACGAGAAGTTCTGCATGTTGCGTGCGCCGATCTGAATCATGTCAGCGTACTGGTCGACCAGATCGAGTGACTCGTAATCAACCGCCTCGGTGACGATCAACAGCCCGAAGCGTTCGCGAACCTCCGCCATGATCTTTAGTCCTTCTTCACCCAAGCCCTGAAAAGAATATGGAGAAGTGCGCGGTTTGTAGGCGCCCCCGCGAAAGAACTGGGCTCCGGCTGCCGCTACTCGCTCGGCAGTTTTGAATGCCTGATCTCGAGTTTCAATGCCGCAAGGTCCGGCAATGATGGCAAGGTCGTGGCCTCCAACGGTGACCTGGGAATTTGGAAATCGAATCACCGTGTTATCGGGCTTGGTATCGCGACTCACCAACTTATAAGGCTTGGAGACGCGAATGACTTCCTGCACTCCCGGCATTTCTTCGAGTGAGCCGGCTTCGACCTCGCCTTTGTTGCCGGTAATGCCGATGGCGGTGCGTTGCGCCCCGGGCATCGCGTGCGGCCGGTATCCAAGCGCCTCAATTTTCTTGCAAACGGCGCGGACCTGATCTTCGGTGGCCTGCGCCTGCATTACTACGAGCATTTGCGGATTACCTCGAATTCACAAGTTTAACGTTTAGAGGTTAACGGGAGCAAACTGTGGCCATAGAAGCAAAGCGTAAACCTTGTGAATAGGCCACGGAGGGAGTTGTACCGAAGCTCTCACTTAACAGACGTTACGGAGTTAGGCGTAAGCAGAACCGCATCACATCCCGAGGCATCTGAACAACTCACGAGCGCACGACGCACCACGTGGGCGGAACTGCCCTGAGGAAAGGCGATCTGGAACTCGGCCGCCGACAACGCGTCACGGGCGGACCGAAGTCTTTCCGCGCCACTGAGGAACTGCACTCCTGGTACCTTTGAGCCCGGGCTAAAAAGCAGAAAGAACTCCCCTGTTGCTGTTCCCGGCTGGAGACCTTGGAGCTTGGCGCTGCGCAACTGTTTCAATTCCATACCGTCGGGATCGGCGCGAATCAGATCTGGAATGGTAGGCGCCTTCGCACCCGTCAGGACTTCGAGACGATGCCGCGTTTCGTCCCATCCTCCAGCCGGAGCATGGGACTCGGGTGTGGATAGAGCCAGCCGATACATGTGGATCGCCTGATCAATCTTCTTTTGCTGTTCGTAGACTTGCCCGAGATGATCCGCTTCAATTCCGCCTTCCGACAGCAACCACGCCGCGTATAAGTAGCTTTCCGCTTGATCGAGATGTCCCATGCGAAAATGAACCCACCCCAATGTGTCCCAATACGCGCCAATCTTCACCATGCAATTCAGGTCTGACGGCCGCAGGTTGGTAAGTAAAACGTTATGCGATTCCATTTCCTGCGCATCGACCGCGCGTTGTGCATAGTCCAGAGCCTTGGAAAGGTTAACGTTCGCAATTGCAAGTTCGTATGCGACATCGTTCCATATTGTCGGTTCCCTGTTGGATTCGACGACTTTTTCGAAAATGGTCGTTCCCTTCTCTATCTGTCCAGCTTTCAAGTAAGCATTGCCCAGCCGCATCTCAGTTTCGGAGTTGCCCGGGGTCAAAGACACGGCTTGCTCCAGCTCCGGAATCGCCTCTTGGTACTTATGTTGTGCCATGTACGCGGCACCCATGTTGCCATGCGCGTATTTATCCAAAGGGTTAATGTCTATCTGCTGCTTGAACCACTTGATCGCATCTTCGTATTTGTGTTGCAGGAGGTAAACTCGTCCCATATTATTAAAGGCGTACTGATGGCTCGGACTAAGTTCAATCTGCTTCTGGAAGGAGTTGATCGCCAGATCATCCTTTCTTAAGCCGAGATAAGCCAGCCCCAGATCATTCCAAGCCGTAATGCTCTTGGGGTCCACCTCAACAGCTTTCTTTAAGAGCTCAATCGCCGAAGCGTAGTCATTATTCTTTACCGCTTCATATCCACGCTTGTCTAGATCGTCTGCTGCGCCGGATGTCTCCACATATTGGTTTACATCGTTATCCATGTTCTTAATAAAGTTCCGATAATCCTCAAACTTGGCGACCGGAATCTCCCGCATCTTAGTCAGCAATCGGCGATTGGCTATGAGGGCGCCATTCTTTTGTGAGTAAGACCCGTGGTATTCCGCGAAGTCATACTTCAAATCGACATTCGATGGCGTTTGAGGCTGACGGCCGGGAGGAAGCTCCACTTTGGAGTCTGATACAAGCTCCATTGGAGATCCGAGCCACACCGGATAACTGGCGTCATCCCGGAGCGGCGGCATTGTAAAGGGTAAACCGGGTACGGTGAATCGCTGGTTGCTTTTCCAATCGGGATAATCCTTGCGGTTATAGGAGTACGAAAAGTGAAAAGCATCAGCGATGGATTCTGGGGCACTCGCGCTAACATCACTAACGGTGCCCGAGTACCCTAGACCGTAAGAAATCTGTTGCACCAATTCTTTCCATTGCGGTTGAGGAACCTGGCGAAATGCGAGCCGCGTCAATAACTCGGAATCTCCTCGTGAGGTGACCGCGGCCTTCGCTACGAAAGTGCCCTCGTCGTTGATCTTCCCTTCAATTTTGAAGGTTTCAGTACTAGGAAATGGCGGATCGCCTGCAGTCGTCACCAGTTGGGTCGACTTCTCACCCATCATAACCAACGCCTGCTTATCGCGCAGACGCGGAATGAGGAGGCCGAAGGGCGCAACCTCGGGCGTGGTATCGATCCAGACAACATCTTTTTCTTTGTTCGTATTCTGATCTTTGTTTTTGTTGTCTTTGTCCTTGCCTGGCGGAAGGTAGCCAATGATGTGATCGAATTGCGCCGGAGATGGGACGTCCGCGTCCAAAGTCCGGCTGCTACTGACGAGCGCAGGATAAATTGTGATGCCAGAGGCCTGGAGTAAACCTGCCAATAAAGTGTGCTTGTCTTTGCAGTCGCCGTAGTTATTGGTCAGAACATCTTCGGCGGCGTGCGGCTGATATCTTCCAATGCCAAATGCGATACCGATGTAGCGGTACTGAGTGCTTACAAAACTGTAGAGGGCGCGCATCTTGGCGGCGTCATCGGTGAGGCCTTTGGTTAATTCGTCCGCTTTAGCGCGGATCGCAGCGGTGGGCTCGATCCGGTCTTTCTGTAGATTCCAATACCACTTGCCGATCTCGTCCCAATTTTGAAAGCTGCTCATTTGCACGTCGGGCGCGGGATTCCGGCCTAGAGCTGCCTCAATTTGCCTTTTCTGATCGACTTTGGGGTCACGCGTATTTTCCGGTCTGGAGTAAGTCCAGGTGTAGATACGTGCCCCGCCCTCAGTGGTGACCGTCTGCGAGGCCGGTCCCTTCACTTTGACCGTGCGATTGGCAGGAATTTTAACTTCCAGACGCTCGCTTAGGACGATGCCATCGTGCCGGAAATTGTGTTCATACCAGAACTGCCCCGGGATCAAGGGCTTGATGGAATGCCAGTGCGCCGCGAATTCTAGGACATCGCCTGAACCTAATCCTTTGACGGCCACATGTTTTTCACGAAGGTCGCTGTAGAAAGGAGCACTGCGTGTGATTTCGGAATCGAGGTCCTGAACGTTATCTGGAGGCGTAATTACAGTGCTGCCGCCAGCTTTGTGAACGCGGACGTAATCGATCTCGATGGCTTGCGTCGCTGACTGGAAAGGAAAACTTACAATGCCCCATGCCTTAACCCCGGCGTCGGTTTGGACGCGCACTCGGCTGGTTTGCTCCAAGCTAAAATTCCCGTCATTTTCGAAGACGATCTTGGTCGTTGTTGTTTCTATAATGGCTGCCTCTTGGGAAGAGGCGTCCTTCGCCGAAGGCGGAAGCGGCAAAGTTGAAGTTTGCGCGCTGCCACCTATTAACGCAGCTATAACCACTGTGAAAGAAAGGATGCACCCGCGACGTATCATGGCGTGCCTGTATTTATCGTCGGTAAGTGAAAAAAAAGCAAGTAATAAGATCTAACTCGTGTTACTCCGTATCGAGAAAGCGCAAATCCACAAACTGCTTGAGTACTGTGTCTCATCAGTCTAGGTCAACTGGGCCGACCCGGAATACGCTTTGCTCTAAAATTCATTTATGACAGAGTTCCGGCCGTCGGAGAAAGATCCGCTGAAGTGGCCACGGCCGGAGAACGCGCCGGTCAGGACTTCCAGGCGCATTGGCATCCATACTTCGATAGCTGGCGGCGTGGAGAACGCAGCCGAACGCGCATATCGTTTGGGCTGCAGTACCTTTCAGATCTTCTCGACCAGTCCCCGGCAATGGCAGCCGTATTCGCTCGGACGAAGCCAGTGTGAGGTGATGAGCAGTCTTCGTGAGAAGTACGACCTGAAGCCGCTGGTCATCCATTCGAATTACCTTATCAATCTGGCGGGAGCAAATTCGCCGTTCCTAAAGAAATCGATTGCGGCCTTTCGCGGTGAG
>DASYJM010000210.1:0-6589 GCA_035996445.1 Candidatus Acidiferrum sp.
TTCGCACGCGGCACCTCGTGCACTGCCAGATGCACCATCGCATGAGGCTCGAAATCCTTTAACAAAACTGTCATGCGCTTGGCCGCATCCGGGTCTTCCTTGTACGCGATATCTTGACCAATGCTGACCGAAGCAACTCCAACCATCGGCGTGCACAACGTAATCGCCACGTGTTTGGCGCTCATCTTTGCTCCCGGTTTACTTGAAAACGCCAAGGAAAGGCTCGGCTACCCGCGGCATCATTGTACCTGCGAAAATAACAGAACGAAATAAAGAGCAGCTAAACGAAAGGTGGGTCTAAATAGCGACGTGCCAGTAGCTCCGGCATTTTGTTTCGGTATGGTCCAAAAATGCTCTAAAATCAGCGCAACGCGCGCCCCTAGCTTAGCTAGCTGGATAGAGCGTCCCCCTTCTAAGGAGTCGCTACTTCAATCTATGCTTCGGTTGCGCTTACGAGTTACAGGCTGCCCTTGTGCTGCTCCAAAGTTGGTCCAAATATTGCGAACAGGAAAATTTCCTGACAGATGTTTTCCCCCGGCTTTCGTGCACTCTACATCGTTTCAGCGGTTTTGTTCCTAATGCCGTGGTCGCTCTTGTTCTCTGCTTGGTTAGCCTTCAATCGAGCTAAGGTCGCTGCGCCCCTTTCAATCTGGAGACGTTACCTCGTGTACGTGGCGCTGTTAGCGGCATCTGTTTCAACGGTATCAAATATGGCGTGGAACGCTTCTTGGCTCAAGCATGGCGGTAGTCCGCACGGCATGGGAGCAGGACCCGGCCTTTGGCAAAGTCTCGGACCATTTTTAGTTTGGTCGTTCGTCGCTGCCACGGTCCTGAGTCTTTTCGGAAAGGGAAAGGTCCGGGTCTTGATGATCGGTTGGTCCGTATCAACGTGGGTAGTATTTCAGTTAATTTTCGTACTTCAATTCGACTAGCGTTTCGGTCTCTCTGTTCCCGCTTTCTGGGTTCCGGACATTCTTGCGCGATTTGTTTTCGCGATCGACCTTAGTCGCAAATCAAGGCGCGAAGCTGCGGCACTGAAAAACAAAAGGCGAGGCCCTCGACTGGGAACCTCACCAAAGAGCGCGCCGAATCGAAGCAGAGAGTTAGAAAAACAGGGCTGGAGAAACATTAAATCGTTTGCTCAATTTCTCGATGTGGGTTTTGTTGAGATCACGTTTCTTATGCAAAACTTCGGATACGATGCTTTCAGAGCCAAAGATTGGAACCAGATCTTTCTGACGCAGATCATTCGCATCCATCAACGTGCGGAGGACTTCGACCGGAGAAGCATCAGGAATGGAGTGGTGCTCTTCTTCGTAGGCTTCGATTAGGGTCATCAAGACTTCGGCATACTTCTCTTCTTCAGTTGTTGGCTTTTCTTTGCTTGCCAACTTGTCCAAGACGCTTAGGTACTGTTCATATTGACGCTCGGATGTGATCGGTGTTGGCGAGGCAACTTCGAGTGCGTATTTTTCGGGTACTGCGACTATCATTTCTGCCGCTCCTTCTCGTCGTATTCCGCGTGACTCAGAATGCGTCGGATGTAAACCATTCTCCATCTGTATTTGATAGTAGCAATCAGCCTACATCTATTATGGCTTATATCGAAAACAACGAATCGCCCGACAACATCTGAATTTCTCCAACTGTTCCGAACCTCAGCAAAGTTTTTCCAATCCGCGTTCTTCGCGATCTTGTACCACGCGTTTAGAGATGCGCCCCATTCGCCGTGCTTGGCGGTCGCTTCTCTAATCGCCCTCCGGCTGACGATCCGCATCCAGAAAATCTTCGCATTTTGCGAAGTTTGAGTCAAGCGGAAAATGATGTTTCATTTGGCAGATTGTAATCAATAGTGAGAAGCAAGCGCGTTCAGCAAGACATCTGGATAGGGCAAGCACCTGAGACGATGTTGGTGACGTAGGCGGAAGCTGAGTCAATGGGCGTCTGATTCTCTGTTCCGCCCGTTCCAATTGCTCCAAGTTGCTCCAAGGTTTCGGAAGAATCGGCTGCCGAACCGGTTTTGCAACTTTAGTAGAATCAATGTGTAGCCAAGGACGGGCGCACGGGTCCCCACCCATTCATTTTGAAAATACATCATGCGACCGCTTTCAATGCTCTGGCATGACCTAGAAAACGCTGGCAGCATTAATCGTTTAAGTAGAAGGTGGTCGCGCAAACTTCTCATACCCCGTTTGCACTAGCGTTTGTGGACCGCGACGAGACACTAGCGAACACCTAGCACATTCGGATAGACGACCTGTTTGGATGAATCTATTTAGCCGCACGGGTGAGGATCGGACCGAGCACCGCAAGAAAGAGCACATAGGCGGCTGAAAGCGGTCCGAGTTGCGGCTCGAGGCCGCCACCCAAACCTGCAATTACGATTGAGAACTCGCCACGGGCGACCAAGGCCATGCCCGCCCGCAGGCGTCCTTGCCGATCAATACCGGTTCGCCGCGCAGCCCAGAAGCCGGTCAACACTTTTGTTACGGCGGTTACAACGCCCAGCAAAACTGCGGAGGGCAGCGCGGATGGCAGGGTTGCCGTGTCGATTTGAAGCCCAAAAAAGAAAAAGAACGTGGCGGCAAACAGGTCACGAAGAGGCGCGAGCAGACGACGCGTTTGTTCAGCCATGGGGCCGGAGACGGCGATGCCCACAAGAAATGCTCCGATAGCGGCCGAGACTTGAAGCCACTGCGCAGCTCCGCCGACGAGAAGCACCGCGCCAAAAATGGTGAGAAGTACGATCTCGTCGGACCGATGAGCAACAACGCGGCTAAGGGGGCCGCCGTACCGGACAGCGAGCACGAGGACCAAAAGTACAGTGGCTAATGCAACGGAGACCGACACGGCCATTCTTCCTGGGCCGCCTCCGGCAAGAAGGACGGCAACGAGAGGTAGATACACGGCCATCGCCAAATCCTCCATCACCAAGATCGACAGCACGGCCGGAGTTTCCGGATTATTGAGGCGACGAAGTTCGGCCAAGACCTTAGCAATTACGCCGGAGGAAGAGACGTAGGTCACACCCCCCAGCAGAACTGCAGCGAGCGGTTTCCACTTGAGTAGGAGTCCCGCAACAACACCAGGTGCGAAGTTGAGGGCGAAATCAACGATGGCAGCGGGAAATGCGCTCCGGAGATTCGTGACCAGCTCTTGTCCCGTGTACTCTAGACCTAACATGAACAGAAGTAGAAGCACACCAATTTCGGCGCCGATGTGGGTGAAGCCGACACTTAGATTGAGTGGCGCCAGCCCGCCTTTACCAAAGGCGAGGCCAGCCAGGAGATAGAGAGGGATGGCCGAGAAGCCCCAACGACTTGCAATTCGAGCAAGGATCGCAAGACTAACGACGATCAGTCCGAGTTCGATTAGGAGACGGGACAGATCGTGAGTCGTGGAATCCATGCGCTACAATACCGCATTCCTACAGCAAGATGCGCACTGGGGCAGCAGGTTCGGATGCTGGTCAGAACGAGTCTTATAGGGCCTCGTAACCATCGTCTTCGCAAAGTGCGAGAACAAGATGCCGGTGCTGACATTGTCGGGTAGCCCATTTAGAAAACGACAGTTGGCTACTATGCTGGAGCAGCTGAGGAGGTTATGCGTGCGCCGCGGCCGTGGCGGGCAGGGTGAACTGAAAAGTTGCGCCTCGCCCGGGGGCACCGCTAGCCCACAGGTGTCCGCCGTGCGACTCAATGATCGAGCGACTGATGGGCAGCCCCATACCGGTCCCTTGATCCTTGGTCGTAAAGAATGCCTTGAAAATTTGTTCCGCCTGCTCCGGGGGCAATCCCACACCGGTATCGCTGACCGATACCAGCACCTGACCGTCGTCGGCTTCCGACTTGATGGTAAGCTCACCTTCGCCAGTCATTCCTTTCATGGCATCCATGCCGTTGAGCATAAGGTTCATGAAAACCTGCTGTAGTTGGACACGGTCTGCCATGACCATGGGAAGATCCTCAGCAAGCTCGATACGGATTGAGATTGAGTAGCGGTTCGCTTCGCTGCGCAGCAGAACAATCATTTCTCGAATCACCTCATTTACATCAACCAGCTCCCGCTGCAGCGCGCCCTTCTTGAACAGCAGGCTGATTCTGCTAATAATGTCCGCCGCGCGCGTTGCGTCTTTGACGATTCTCGAGGCGGCTTCGCTCGCCTCTGCAAGGTCGGGGGCATCGCGAACAAGCCATCGCATGCAGGTTTTAGCGTTTGTTACCGCTGCGGAAATCGGCTGCCTGATCTCGTGCGCCAGCGATGCCGTCAACTCGCCCATCGTCGTCACCCGGTTTAGGTGCGCAAGATCAGCCTGTACCTGGCGCAATCTCTCGCGCTCCTCATCCGCCCGCTTGCGTTCGGTCACGTCTATCGATGTACCGACATATTCCAGGAGATCGCCGGATATGTTGCTAACGGGGTGACCTGTCGAGCGAACATACTTGACCGCTCCGCCTGGAAGAACGATTCGAAAATCCACGTCAAAGTGGGAGCCTTCGTCCGGCCTTTCAAGAAACACTTCTCTGCGTACCCTGTCTCGATCCTCTGGATGAATGCGCTGGTAAAACGCTTCGTCTGACGGTATCCCCGCTTCCGGGTCGAAGCCAAACAGGCGGTAATTCTCCTGTGACCAGTAGACACTCTGTCTAGTGGCCACGTTCCATGCCCAACTGCCTGTACGGGTCAATCTCTGTGCATCCGCTAAGTAACTCTCGCTCCGCCGCAACGCTTCTTCCGCCTGCTTCGCTGCGGTGACGTCCATCGCGGTTCCGACAAATTCTACGAGATCACCCGACTCGTTCAAGATAGGATGGCCGATCGTGTGGAGGTGCTTGATCGTTCCGTCCGCAAGAACAATACGGTAGTCCACTTGAAACTCGGTTTTCTCGAGTTCGGCTCTTTCAAAAAGGTCCACAACGCGCTTCCGGTCCTCTGGATGGAACCTACTAAAGAAGAATTCCGTTTTCGATGCGTCATCATCAGGCTTGATGTCGTGTATCCGATAGATTTCCGGCGAGACTATGACTGCCCCCGATGCAACATCATGTCGCCAGCTCCCCGTGTGGCTTAGTTTCTGCGCCTCAAGCAACGATTCTTCACTGCGGCGCAGCTTTTTCTCCGCGCGCTTGCCCTCAGTGGTGTCCATCACCGCTCCAACAAACTCGAGCTCACCCGACTCATCTCTTTCAGCATGAGCCACAACGTGGACATGTTTGACCGCACCATCCGGCATCACCACGCGATATTCATGCTCAAAATCCTTTCCATCCTGCGAAGCACGCTCAACGGTCTCTTTCACCAAGGCCGCGTCGTCCGGATGAACCCGTTGGAGAACAAGTTCGACGGTCGGTTTCGTCGCTCGGTCGTATTGAAAGATTCGAAGGGTTTCCTCTGACCAGAGGATCTCGCCGGTGGAGGGCCTCCAGCCGAAGCTCCCCGTATGACTGAGCCTTTGAGCTTCCGCCAAGTACGCCTCACTTCGCTGCAGCTTCTCTTCCTGCAGTTCCAATGTCTGGGCAGCGAATCGCCTATCCAACCAGGACGTCAGCAGAGCCAGCCCGAGGACGATCCAGGTGACGGCGGCGATTCCGATGGTGCCGAGCGTGGAGATGCTGACGGCGTGAGACAGGTCCGCTGGTATGCCTGAGGGCGTGAAACTGGCGGCGGCCATGCCGGTGTAATGCATGACGGGAATGGCGGTACCCATAAGGACAGCTCCGGCTGTCTTTCCCCGGTCGATCCCCTTTTTCTCATCTCGAAAGTGAAAGGTAATCCATAACGCGACGAGAGAAATCAGGACCGCGAACAGGACGGACAGGACGACGAGAAAGGAATTAAAATGGCATACGGCAGATAAACGCATGGCGGCCATGCCGATGTAATGCATGCTCGCAATACCCCCACCCATCAGGACACTTCCGGCGAGCGCTCGGAACGCACCCATTTTCTGTCGGCTCCCCACGTACAGCGCAATGACCGACGCGAGAATGGCCGCAAACAGTGACAACAGAACGGTCGGCCAATGGTAGGCCACAGGAATCGCCAGGATAAACGCCAGCATTCCGATGTAGTGCATGGACCAAATGCCGGTCCCCATCGCCCCGGCCCCGCCCAGCAGCCAAACCGCCCGAGTCCAACCACGCGCGGCCGTTACGCGGCCCGCAAGATCCAGAGCAGCGTACGACGCGAAGATGGCGATCAACACCGAAAGCGCCACGAGCCCGTAGTTGTATGAGCCAATCAAGTTCACGGCAGCCATGTGACTCCATCCGGTTGCCACGCAGAACAGTCGCGCCGCGCTTCAATCAGAAATAAACCGTCCGCGTAACACCAGCGGTAATTCTCCCTAGGGCTCCAACACTCGGTCCTGCACTTCTTCTGAGGTCTCAATGTGCGGGTCGATCGGAGCACTAAGACCGACGAAAGCTCGCGTCGCCCTTTGCGACTCGGTCGATCAAATCAGCACGTCTTGGGATACCGCCGATTGGCTCGGCGGGTATCGTGATGGCGCAGGCTCGGCCATCTTACCGCCTTGCGCGAGTATAATTGACATCACCGTTTTTGGATCTAAAAGGATTCCAGTGTCTTT
>DASYJM010000211.1:0-3353 GCA_035996445.1 Candidatus Acidiferrum sp.
CAAGCCAGTTTCCGCGTGTATTTCCGGTACGGAGGCGATGCCGTTCGCACCCGCATGTATCGCAATTGGCGTCAGCTTCGTGAAGGATGGACCAAGAATCTCGCGCTCTTATTCCCTGGATCGAATCGTCTCGCGTTTCAAAGTTTGCTCCTGTGGTCCGGGGCATGGGCCTCTCTTGGCATCGCCGCATCCGCCTTATTCAACAACCACCCAATCCGGCTCGGGTTTGTCTGTCTCTGGCTGTTAGTCTATCGCCGCATTCGCAGGGCCCATTTCTCGATCGCGAATAGCTTGACTGCAATGGTTTTCGGCCCCCCCACATTTGCCTATCTCTTGCTGCTTTCAAGCAAGGCTTACAACGCTGGACAAATAGAGTGGAAGGGGCGTTCCTACAACGTCCGTACGGAAAACAAAGTCGAGACGCCACTACAGACGAAGAGTCGGGAACTGAGAGCCGGGAACTGATGTCTATCGTCTATCTAACCCGCAAAGCGGAATTTTCAGCATCACATTACTATCACAATCCGGAATTTACTCCAGACGAGAACCAGCGCATTTTCGGCAAATGCAATAACCCGAATGGCCACGGTCATAACTACACTTTAGAGGTCACGGTAAAGGGATCCGTCAATTCCAAATCTGGTTTCGTCGTCGACCTCAGGGAACTGAAAAACATTATGGGCAGGGAAGTGCTCGATGCGCTCGATCACCGCTTTCTGAATAAGGAAGTGCCTGAATTTTTCACTGCCATTCCAACCACCGAGAACTTGGCCATTGCCATCTGGAATCGGCTTGCGCCGAAGCTCGAGGCCGCTAAATTGCATCGCGTGCGCGTATACGAAACGCCTGACCTCTTCGTCGACTTTTATGGGGGAGCATGAGCAATCGCGCCACGAATGTTCATCTAACTCGCCGGTACATGATTTCGGCATCGCATCGTTTGCACAGCGACGAAATGTCGGAGCGGGAAAACGCAGACGTCTACGGTAAATGCAATAATCCCTACGGGCATGGCCATAACTACATGATTGAAGTCACGGTGAGCGGACCGGTAGATGATCAAACCGGTATGGTGTGTGACCTCGTCGATCTGGATGACTTCATCCGCTCCGAGGTCGTGGAACGGTTCGACCACCAGAACTTAAATTTGCTTCCAGAGTTTGCAAAACACGTTCCAACCACGGAACGGTTATGCATGGCTATTTACGAAATAGTGAACCGGGGATTCAAAGCGGCTCATCTAGAAAAGATACGAATTGAAGAAACAATGATGAATTCGTTTGAGTACGCTGGGGACTAACAAAAGATGAAATCGACCACTGAAACTAGCAGCTTGACCGGCGCCACCTACGAAGAACTGGTGCGCGAAATGATCGTTCGGCTCGGTGAAGATCCCGACCGCGAAGGCCTTGCTCGCACTCCGGAGCGCGTTGCGAAGGCGATGCAGTTTCTGGTCAAGGGCTACAAGGATGATCCCGAAGGTCTGTTGCGCAACGCTCTGTTCACGGTCAACTACGACGAAATGGTGATCGTGAAGGACGTCGAAATGTTCAGCCTTTGCGAGCATCACCTGCTGCCATTTTTCGGCAAGGTGCACGTTGCTTATATACCGAATGGGAAAGTGATCGGCCTGAGCAAAATTCCACGGCTTATCGAAGCGTTTTCCCGGCGGCTCCAAATCCAGGAGCGCCTGACCACACAGATTGCCGAGGCCATCCAAAACACCATTGAACCGCAAGGAGTTGGAGTGGTAATCGAGGCGCGGCATCTCTGCATGATGATGCGTGGGGTCGAAAAACAGCATTCCGCCGCCGTAACTTCGTCTATGCTCGGCTGCTTCCGGAATGAAGAAGAGACGCGAACAGAATTTTTATCGCTCATCCGCCAACGTGCAAACGTCATCTAATCATTTGTCGTCTGGAGTGATCTGAAAATGAGTGGCGAGGGGGATTGATATGTCTCTTATTCTTAAGTTCAAGGATTACTTTAACTCGCTAAAAACTCCTGAGCATCGCACGGCGTGGACCATAGCGATTGCCGCGGATGCGCTTCAGATCGCAGCCTTTCCGCTGTTCGCCGAGGGAGCCATCTCCCCAGCCGACTCACTGCTGGATGTTGTAGTGGCTTTTCTTATGGTTCGCCTGCTCGGATGGCACTGGGCGTTCTTGCCCACCTTAGCCAACGAACTCATTCCCGGTGCCGATCTTTTCCCCACTTGGACTGCCGCTGTATGGTTTGTTACCCATCAGCAGCGCAATGCCGAGTCTAAGTTTGAGCCGGAGGCAAATCCCAATTTCGAGGCCAATTCCGACCCCAGCGAGCCAGAGATTCTGCCGCCTGGGCCCGCCCCGCAGCCTCGCCGTTAGGTGACGCCGGTTAGAAAGCAAAAAGCTACCACGTTCCATAGCGGTAGCGGTGCTGCCTTTCTGGAAGCACTTTAACCAGAACCACACCTGCAATGAAGCCGCCGATGTGCGCCCAGAAAGCGATGCCCCCGGCAGTCTGGCTCGTTTCGGCGATGGCCGTCGCCGTGCCGCTCAAGAAGTTTCCTACGAACCAATAACCAAGCATCAGCCATGCCGGTACGTGGAAGAAGAATATTGGGGGAAACCAAATGAGGACGCGCGCTCGCGGGTATAAAACAAAGTACGCTCCCATCACGCCGGCGATTGCTCCGCTCGCGCCTACACTCGGCACTCGCGAACCCTGGTTTAGCAAAATGTGAGTCGCCCCAGCCGCCAGACCGCTCGCCAGGTAAAACACCAGATAAGTAAAATGTCCTAAATAATCCTCGATGTTATCGCCGAAGATCCACAAAAAGAGCATGTTTCCCACCACATGTAAAAATGACGCGTGGAGAAACATGGAAGTGAATAGCGGCAAAATGGCCGTCACAGCAGGATCCAGGGAATGTCCGGTCAAAACGGCCAGCGTATGATGAGGAACCACGCCGAACTCGAGCATGAATAAGCTCAAGGCACGATGGCTGACCGAGAGCTCCCACATGAAAACGAGAAGATTCAGGACGATCAAGAAATAATTGACGAACGGAGTCGAAAACGTTGGCTGATCGTCGCGCAGAGGAATCATTTAATTTGAATTGGAAATTCGCAATTTGTAATTGAAGCCGCCGTACGTTGTACCCTAGCAATTTTCCCCAATTACCAATTACAAATTAACAGATTACAAATGCCCATGAATGGTGTCATCGTTATCGACAAGCCGCCCGGCCTCACATCGCACGACGTGGTCAACCGGGTGCGCCAGATTCTGGGGCAGCGTTCAGTAGGCCATCTGGGGACGCTCGATCCCGCCGCCACCGGCGTTTTACCTGTTGTTGTCGGCAACTTGAC
>DASYJM010000212.1:0-4169 GCA_035996445.1 Candidatus Acidiferrum sp.
ATACAAAACCCATTAAAGTTCTTGACCGTTGCCCCGCAAAAGTGGTACAGCGGTCAGACCTATTGGCCAGTCTAGGAGTTATGAATGGAAAAGCCCCCGCGAGCTACGGAAAACGGTCCACGCACGCCACGTAAACGACCCTTAAAACAAAGCGGCCACCAAACCCGCCGCGAATTCCTTCGCGGTGCAGCAGGCGCATCCTTGCTTCTTACCGGTTCGAATGTGGCCGCTTGGGCCGACCACCATGGCCATCCTACGCCGCAAAGCCTTTCTTATCTTGACCGTAGGATGTACATCCACAATATGGAGATCCTCGCTCACTTCATGCCGGGCCAATCGCGCAACGGCAAGATGCAGATGATGTCCAGCGGGGACCGGCGCTACATGTTCCAGCAGGGCGACGTCATCGACCTGAGCGACGTCCGAAAGCCCGTCCTGTACAACAAAGCTGGCTTTCAGGGCGGCCAAGTGCAGGTCGCCTTCAATAAAGCCCTGAAAAAGTGGATTTTGATGACCGGTTCGCAGACGCCCATCACAGATTCCACGCCCGAGGCCCCCAACGGTAAGTACGACGACCCCCACCTGGACGACAAGCGTAAGAATTTTAAAGGCTTGCGCGGCGTCAGGTTTTACGATGCTACGGACCCGTCGAAAATCGTCAAGCTGTCGGAATTCAGCACCGGCGCAACCGGTCAGGGCACCCATCGCAACTATTATGACGGCGGCAAATACGCGTATCTGGACGCCGCGCCGGACGAGACTTTCATCCATCAGCCCGGCTATTTTCGCCAACTTGTTAACGGCAACATGATCGTCGACACCACCGACCCCAGCAATGTTTCCGAGGTATCCATGTGGTGGGTGCCTGGGTCCCGCAAAGGCGAAGAGGCGGAGTACAACAAGTGGATCTGGTCGAAACTGGTCCCGCCAAAAGTGGCCAAAGACCAGACTCCCTTCGCGGGCCTGCATGGTCCAGTTTATGTCCCCAAGAAGCTAGAGGATGGCGGTACCCGCGGATATGGTGCTTTCGGCTGCAACGGTTTCATCATTCTCGATTTGAGCGATCCCAAAAAACAACGGGAAGTGGGCCGCTTCGAACCGCCTGCGCAATATTCCGGGATGGGCATTGCGTTCCACACCATTTACTGCGGAGTGCTCGACCGCGGATTCGTGCTCACTAACGGAGAAACCACCAACTCCGATTGCAACCAGATTTTTCTGCCCAATTGGGTTATCGATATTCGCGATGAAGAGCATCCCGTTCCGGTGGCGCAGCTTCCGCGGCCAGTTCCTCCGCCGGATGCGCCGTACCGCGATTTTTGTTTCAAGCGTGGGCGATTTGGCGCGCACAATCCGCCGCATTTGAAGGCGCCGGGTAAGCCGCGTCAGGATTTTATTGCGTATTCATATTTCATTGCCGGACTGCGCTGCTACGACATCGGTAATCTTTATCGCCCCGAAGAAGTGGCCTACTTCGTTCCGCCACAAGGAGGCGACCTGGAAAAGTTCGGCAGCTATGATCGCACTGTCGACAATGTGTTCATTGAATGGGACCGCAACGTAATTTGGGCAGCTACCGATACCGGACTGTATGCGCTGAGCTGCCCGAATCTTGGCAAGCCGATGCTGGATCCGATGCCTGTCGCCGAGTGGTCTCTGAATAGATTGAATGAGGGCGCGTAGCTTTAGGCTGCTCCAACAAACTTCGCGCTCAGTTCCAACATTAACGGTGCAAAAACGGCGCGTTGACGCAACGCAAGGAGGATTTTTTGAGAAACATGGAACGGCGCATGAGCTTGGCGGTGGTGGCGGCACTTCTTATGGTAAGCGCATCGTTGACGGCGCCAACCTCCGACCCGAAAAAAATCAAATTGTTGACGCTGCTCGGAAAGCCGTTGCAATTCGTCGTCGCCGAAAAACAGGGTTTTTTCGCCAAACACGGCGTCTCCTCCGAAACTGAGAATCTGCCCAGTTCCGACGTTTTGCGAAGCAATCTTGCGAATGGAAACGGCGATCTCGCATATCTGGCAGTGGACAATGCCGTAGCCATGGTCGAACTCGCTCACCAGGATGTGGTCATCCTCATGGGCGGCGAAGGCTCGCAGAACGAATTGATGGCGCAGCCGGAAATTAAATCGCTCGAAATGCTTCGCGGTAAAACGGTGATCGTGGATGCGCCTAACACCGCATACGCTATCCAAATGAAAAAAATTCTTTTGGAGAAAGGACTACAAGTCGTGCGCGATTACGAAATGAAACCCATAGGCGGTACCCCTCAGCGGCTCATTGCCATGCGGGAACATAAAGAATATGCGGGATCGATGCTCGGCCCTCCTGCCCTAATCACCGCCAAGCGTGAAGGATTTGTGAGTCTGGCCAAAGTGCAGGACGTTATCGGACCTTACCAGGCGGCCGGATATTTCGCGCAGCGAAAATGGGCGCTGGACAATAAAGAGAATGTCGAAAATTATCTGGCTGCGATCATCGAGGCGCAACGGTGGTTAATGGATCCTGCAAACAAGCAGCAAGTCATCGATCTATGGATCAGCGACTTTCATATGACGCCAGAGGTTGCCGCGGCCACCTATGAGTCCAGCGTGAACGCCCCCGGCGGATTCGAGAAGGATGCAGCCCTTGATAACGACGGTTTCAAGAATGTTTTGAAATTGCGCGCCGAAATTGAAGGCCAATGGGGTGGTCATCCTCCTGGAGTTGAGAAATATTACGACCCCTCTTGTTACAATGCCGCGTTGAAGAAAGTGTCCGGCGCAAAATAGAGACGAGAAAATAGTCCCTGCAGAGACATCTAACCAGATGAATATCTAAAGTTGTTAAAGGGTGCCAAACAACATGAGCGTTGTAAAAGTTTGCGAACGGCGAGCCGCGTTTCTGGGGTTGATGTTGTGCATCGGCGTGTTTGGCGGGAGCACAATTCAAGCGCAACAGAAAGAACGCACCCTCGACGAGATCAAGGCAGAAGCTGTCAAGCGCGCCGAAAACGGCATGTATCCATTGATTGGCCTCGATCCCGCTGACGTGCGTGAAGCGTTCTTGAAAATTAATAGCACCGACAATGACGAGTGGGCTGCAGGATTCAGCGCCGTTGCCGATCGCTACATGGCACAAGCTAAACTTGCTGAAGGTTCCGATCCCGCCAAGGCCAGCGCCCTATACGTACGCGCTTGGCGACTTTATTCTTTCGGGCGCTGGCCGGTGCCCGCTTCCGAAGGAAAAAAACGTGCCTACGCCAAAGCACTCGAAGCCTTTCTAGCTCACGCCAAATTGCAAGAGAACCCGCTCGAAGTAGTTCACATTCCGTTCGAAGGCTCGGAAATCATCGGCTACCTTCGGTTGCCGAAAAATGTCAAAGGCCCCGCTCCGGTGGTGATCGCCATCAGCGGTCTCGACAGCCGCAAAGAAGATCTCTCCGAGAATTTTGGCGCGATCCTCCCGTTTGGAATTGGATTTATCGGCATCGATTCGCCCGGAACAGGGCAAGCACCGATCAAAGCCAGCGAAACTTCGGAGCGCATGTTTTCGCGGGTCATCGATTATTTGCAAACTCGACGGGAAGTGGACAAAACCAGGATTGGTGTCGACGGCCAGAGTTTCGGCGCGTATTGGGCCACCAAACTTGCGATTATTGAACATGCGCGACTGAAAGGCGTGGTAGCGCAATCGCCACTCGCCGACGCTACCTTTCAAAAAGATTTTCTAGTGAATAAAACTTTGGGCAACCGCGAATATTTGTTTGGCCTTGTTCCCGCGTTGATGTCCATCTACGAAGGCGCAAATTCGATTGAAGATTTATCCGTGATTTTCCCGAAGATGTCGCTTGTGAAGCAGGGCCTTTTAGGTAAGCCGACCTCGCCGATGCTGATTATCGCCGGAGCCCTGGATACCCAGGTGCCCATCTCGGATGCGTACATGATTCTAAGCAGCGGCGACGTCCCCAAAGAAGCGTGGATCAATCCGCAAGGCGGGCATCTGGGACGCCAGGTAAAAGTGTGGCCAGATCCCGTGATTTTCAAGCAGGTGATTATTCCGTGGCTGGTGCGCAATCTGAATGCTCAAGCCGCGCAGTAAGGAACGCTACCGTCTACGCTTAAATTAAATTGTATTTGCGAATCGAGACGTACGTAAGCCCGAAGTCATCTGAACGTATCGTG
>DASYJM010000213.1:0-15149 GCA_035996445.1 Candidatus Acidiferrum sp.
GCGGCTGCGGCTCCCATTGATTCTTGAGACTTTTTCACGTCGTCCATATTATCTCCCGTACCTTATGAATGAACTTATTGACGCAATTCTCGGCGCTGATCGTGCTGTAGGAACTCTCACGAGCCAATACTGGCTTCGCGGTAATTGCAGGGGAACGACACACCATGACCTCCCGCTTTAAGGCGTTACAACCGGTGGTCCGACTCTGCCAATTTGGCACGAGCCCAGCAACCGAGCTACGTAAACTTTGTCGGATTAATCAGGTCTATCCCGGATTTTTCGTCGCGCGGTTCGCGGGAAGTATGGGTCGCCTGAAGCTGGGAGCTTTTATGAGCAGAACTGGTCAGAGCCAGCCATTGCGCCTGAAACCCCAAGCGATGTCGCTAGATGAAGCGCGACAAATGATTTCTCGCTGGCTTGAATCGATAGACGTTGTGGATTTGACCGAGGAACGGTTTGAGGCTGCTATAGCGTCATGAACGACTGAACGAGGCCTTCGATATCATCGCTGCGTCAGCAGTGGAGCAGTTTTCAGCACACGTGCTGCACGGACGTTTGAAGCTAGCTCGCCGCCTTCCGATGTCCACGCAATTCATCTAGGAGAACGTAATGACCCGCGACGCTAGATTGTTATCGGGGATCATTCTTATAACGGTCCCAACGATTCAATATGGCGGATATTTTCTGTTGACATCACTCGTGAACAAAACCAGTGGATATATGGATAATCCGCTGCGCCAGAATTTCTTCGGCGCAGGACACGCCCACGCAGGCGTTATTGTGATTTTTTCGTTAGTTTGTCAACTTCTAGCGGATGTGGCAGTTCTTCCGTCACCGCTGATGTGGCTGGTCCGAATCGGCGTACCGCTCTCCGCGATTCTTATCTCGATGGGCTTCTTCCTCTCTATGCTGTCGCCGACCGCTACTCAAACCTAACGGCGCCATTTCTCTGATTTACGTCGCCGTTGTCGCCATCACGGTGCTTACTTTGGCTGTCGGATTACTTCGAACGGCGCCTTCGAACTAGAGATCGTATTTAGTTGCGGTGAACACTGGCTCACCGTCAGCGGTACTCTACGCATCCGTTTGAGAACAACGGGTGTCGGTGATGCTAGTGGTGCATAGGGATTAGTCTTAGACCCGGCCGAAAATCGCAAACATCGCGAAAATCACGTCAACAGATTCAGTAGTTTGCGCGCCAGCAGAGGGCATGCGTCGGTGCATCGTTCTAGCCGCTCGCTGAACGCGGCTGCAATCCACAGCGTCCGAAGCCGTTCGACGATATCGCGAGATTTCGCTAGTTTCCGCATGTAGTCGAATAGTTCCGTGCCGGAAAGGTTCTCTGGTGACAAGTGCTCCACTGCTGCCTCACTGCCAAAAATACAGAGTGGCTCCCGAAATTGGCTACTCAAATTGAAAGATTTTTCTGAAAGTAGTCAATTTCGGCTTCGTGTCTGTATTTTTATGGATAGGGAACAGGATTTTAGCTCCGACCGACGCCGCGAATTAAAGAGTATCAAGAGGGTACGAGTATCGGAGCCCGGTGCCGGATGTCCCTGTTTTCGTAGCTACAATCGTCTTACTTCTTCTGGAGTGAAGTGCAACCTCGTTTTCAGATCGGCGCCCTTTTACGAATGAGATCAAGAGGACGAGGGTTAGGGAAAGTAGACCGCTGATGCTGATCACAAAATCAAAATACATTGCGGGAGCCCAGCCTCCGCTCCTCCTGATGCTTACTTTGTTGTGTCCGATGACGAGGGTCACCCTCTGCATTATTCCGAGTTCCCCCCGAAGCCCCGCCTTGCCGTGCTCACTGCCTGTCTGTGTGCCGAAGTATTGCACTGTTAGCCAGCTGATCCCCGTCGCGCTCAGTTTTTACCGCCAAGGAGGGGACCCTTTGAGGAATTGGTCCGGGCCGGAGTAAGGGCACCCCCGGAATCTCGAAACATAGCTGGAACGGTGCTATGCACATCGATTTCTCCGATTCGGAGGCATCAACAAATAAAATTTCGGAATTGTCGCTTTTGGGCCAGGTCACGCAGGCTTCCCGTTGCGGTCGCAGATGCCCCAGCAGTTTTACGATAGTGCGCGTGAGGAACTAGTCGTTTGCCGCACACGCGTTCTGGTACGCTGCTGACTTCTCGTACGCATTCTTCTCGTTTACAATTGCGTGCTCTCTTGCCGCGAGTTTTGCCAGCGCGCCATTAAAGCGGTTTAGACCTGCCGCGGTTGAAATGTCAGATTCGATCGTAAGATTCTTCATCTCGACCTCCAGTGCGAGGTCCTTACTAACCATTTTGTAGATGATGCTGACGGACTCAACGCACGATGAAGGAAGCGACGCCTTCACAATGTCCATCAGCTCGGTAGATTTCTTGTTATGTTGCACAGCAAGATCAAGTGCCGGGCCGTCATCAATCGCTATCTGCTTGAGGTGTTCGAGACTGGTGGCCGCATTCGAGTCATCTGCCCACTTCTTCATAAGATCACGCGCTATTTTGGCTTCGGCATTCGCCATACGGATGTTAGTGCTAGCCGTGTCGACGGCAATTCGGGTCGGTGGTGACGCGATACGCGAAGCGGTAAGCATCCCGGCGGATTTGACGTTTTCATGGCTCGCGTATGCCGCAGCACATGCAAAAAGAGCTACAACAAACAACCAAATTGCTTGAGATTTATTCACTGTTTCCCCTGATTCTTCTTGATTCTTCCTGCTCCGCGACCACTGCGCTCGTCAAATATTTATTCGCGCTTCGATCAATGACTTCGCTGCTTGAGTAATAGCGTTGACCAACCGCTGTCTATCGTGGAAGAGGATGTCGGAACTTGTCGGGTTTTGCATCGCGGCTTTGCGGCTCAAGCTAATCGGTTGTCCAACACCAGCCAGTTAACTCAGTTCACCAAGTTCACTTCCAACAATTGGGGACCAAGCAGACGTTCAAAGGCGCCAAGGAACTCTAGAACCTCGACCTCAACTGCTACGCCTTCCTCATCTAAAGTGCCTTCGGCCTCAATTTGCGTCATGAATTTATCTGTTAAATAATCTAGTCTTTTGTATTCCTCGGTGGCCGGCAACCCTCTCGTCGCACGCTCCGTATTTTCTTCCAATAAATCATCGTAATACTTGATTCTCGCTGCCCTGTTCACGTCGCCTCCGGACACCAAGTGTTGTCCGGCCTTAGCGATTCCAATAGATGACCTTTAGTACAGGTGTTCCGAGGGAGTTAACCCTTCCGTGAACGCTATTTCAGGCAATGCACGGATTCAGCGGCCGTCTACACGCGGATTATTGCGGTACGCCTTACGGATCGCGTGCCGCATGAGGTCAGTATCGTCAGCGAGCAGGACCTTAATTGGCATACGCCCTCCTCCAGCGCGAGGCTTAGCGTGGTTTTTCCGAATGTGTTTTACCAAAAGTGTTAGCCGCCGTTAAAGCGTCTTGTTCGGTGTCCTACTGATCACCACGTCTACAGGAAATCCCCTATGGAATCGGCGCGAATAGCCGCACTAACATCCATGGGAGTCCCCGGAGGCAGTCGGCCATGACCAGAATACTCATCGCAGATGACCATGATGGAACCCGCGCTGTCTTGCGTGTTTTGTTGCAACAACATGCGGGTTGGAAAATTTGCGGTGAAGCGAGCACTGGGTCTGAGGCACTTCAAAAGACAATTGAGTTGAAGCCAGATGTGCTCGTAAAAGACTGGGTTATGCCCGGAATGGATAGCTTGGAACTTACGAGTCAGATTTCCAAACTTTCACCTGATACGGCAGTCGTAATATTCTCATTCCATGATTTGCCTAAGCTGGAATCTTTGGCTAAAGCTGCCGGAGTACAAGCGGTGGCCACAAAAGACCTCTCCTCTTTGATAACCGCAATCGAGGGCGTGGAGCATCATTCTGCCAATCGATTATTTGCTAAGCGTCTAGCCACAAAGCCGACCTTGGCAAACACGGGCGACGTGGATTAATTCCTCACAGGCATGCACTTGCGAGACCCGGGCCCCGTGCGAATCCTCGTTGCCGATGATCATGAAGCCGTTCGGAAAGGCGTCTGCGCGATCTTGAGTTCGCGCTTGGAAATTGAGGTGTGCGGCGAAGCAAAAAACGGACAAGAAGCTATAGAGAAAGCGCACACCTTAAAACCAGACTTAATCATTCTAGATATTACAATGCCTGTGCTCAATGGCATCGACGCGGCACGGGTTATTCGCCAAACCCTTCCGGAGTTACCGATACTTTTGCTTTCTATGCATGACGGTAATCATATCATCGAGGATGCCAGAAGAATTGGTATAGAGGGTTACGTAAGCAAGTCGGAGGCAGGTGCGACGCTGTTAGCCGCCGTGGATGCCATCCTGCGCAATCAAACTTTCTTCCCTAAAGGTACTTGAGGTTCCCCGAGGGCGGAGCAGACAAAGATAAAAGTCCCTCCGGCAAGCGTTTCTACAATCGTGAGCGTTTTACTGATCGCTTGATTTGTCCAAATTCGTCGTACTAAAAGGCTCAAACCACGAACCACTGTTTGCAATTTCCCTAGTCGTGTAGCACAACATTGAGCAGTGAACTGTGTATTCGCATCCCGCCCCCATTGTAGTGGATGAATCCCAGCTTCCTGAATTTGTTCATGAAGAAATTCACGCGAGTCCGCGTCGTCCCTACCAGTTCGGCCAAAGTCTCTTGTGATATTTTAGCCACAATCGTTTCGGGCTCGCCTGCTTTTCCGTAACGCGCAAGTATCAGCAGAGCGCGAGCCAGCCGCTTTTCACTCGAATTGAACAACTGGTCCACTAGATCGGCTTCGATCTTGATGTTGCGTTCGACCATGTAATTGATGAACTTCTCGGCGAACGTCCGTTCGTCGTGCAGCACACGGATCATTTCTTTCTTTTGGATGCTCATCGCGTTCAGCGGTGCGATTGCTGTCGCCGTAGCCATGCGTACGGGGTTTCCGATGATGCAGCCCTCACCCAGAAAGTCGCCCGGTCCCACAATCGCCAGAACTGCTTCCTTGCCCTGAGGATTCACAATGCTGAGCTTCGCATTTCCAGATTGAATGTATAAAACATCATTGCAAGGATCATCCTGCGAAAAGATGACCTGTCCCTTTTTGAAGTTCGCAATACTTCGCGATGTTCCAGCGGAGGAAAGAAATTCCTCAATGTCAAACGACTCTGTTTTTTTACGATTCTTAAGCAATGACTTGTCCAGACGCGATATTGTCACAAATAGTGTCCCCAGATGAAATACCCCATTTTCCTTAGTGTCCTACTGGTTTGGCGAGTAAACTGAAGATGTGCGAAAGCGCCTTATTACTCCTGCCACAGAAAGTGCCCGCAATCGCGGTGACAGTTGGTTAGATGTCGAGCGTGCGGCAGTGGTAGAGGTCACGTCCGAAGACGCTGATTATCCGATAGAGTTGGCGCTCGTTTCTGAAGGTTCCCGGGGTTGGCGTGCGGCGGCGCCCGGGACTCAAACAATCAGACTGGTCTTCGACCAACCGCAAAAAGTGTCGTGCATATCGCTTGTTTTTGAGGAAAAAGAAACACCACGCACGCAAGAATTCGTATTGCGATGGTCTCCCGATGTTGGTAACGCAGTTAAAGAAATTGTGCGACAGCAGTGGAATTTCAGCCCACCAGAATCAATACGCGAAGTCGAAGAATATCGAGTACAGCTTTCAAGCGTTGCGACCCTCGAATTGCTCATCAACCCAAATATCAGTGGCGGGGGCGGCTTCGCGTCGCTTGAAAAACTCCGTCTCTCTTGAGGCGCCAGCGTACCCTGCGTAACAACTCAGGAATCACGTCGCGGAATGCAGCTAAAGCCGTCTAGGCGGACGTTCTGGCCCCGAAGAATCGTTAAATGGGCCCGCAGCAAATCGGCATCAGTACAAATCTGTGATCGTTGACCGCGACACTCAGGGTGCAACCGTTTCTTAGTAGGAGGTATCATTTGCGGAATTGCCTTCTTTCAGAAGTGGGGCAGCGTTGATTTCATAGGCTCCGTACTTAATGGTCAGTGTAGCGCGGCCGTTCAGGCGGAGAGTCGAAATGCTCCGGTTTTCCAAGGGAAGCCAGAAGTCTCCGATCTTCTGATATTCCTGCCGGATATCGGTCTTGGTTATCCACATCGAGGGGTTCTGCGCTGGCTCCGCCTCAATTCGACAGACGGCAAAATCTTTTTCATTTACCCAAATTCGACCACTATACAAAAACTTGCTCGGCATCTTTGGCTGGACGGTGAGAGTGTACGCGCACCCGTCAGAGGTCGCGAGATGTTCAACGGACGTAAAGTTGTAGTTCCTCGGATTCAATTCAACCTTAGCGCGGTTGGCTGGGTCCTGAGCCTCCCGTTCTGTTTCGACTAAACGTCTGAGCACTCGCGTCACGAGCCATTTGGGACCGCTCTCCGACACAATCTTGAAGTCCTTTCGGTCGGGGGCGCGGTAATTCATTTCGACTGTCATTTCGCCATGCAGTGCTTTGGGGAAGCCCTTATAGTCGAGGGCGTAGACTCTCTTACAACGATAACTTTGAAGAGCTTTCGCCCGTTGGGCGTTCTGTTCGAGAAGCTTTTCAACCACCTGCGGGAGCGTCAGCACAGTCGGTATTTTCGACTGCTCTTCGCCGGAGGCCCGCACGAATGTGGCGGCCACGGCGGCGATCACGACAAGCAATTGGACTAGCCGGGTGCCTGTCAAAAATAGCATATGTGATTTTTCAGGCTTCACAAAGTCGCATCTTCTTATTTCCAATTTGTCGTGGCCGTTGTCTTTCATCGCCCATTCCCAAAAGACCAGAGCCTCGGTTCGGGCATCGCTCGTGTCCTACATTTATGCGAGTTTGTATTGATGCGACAACAGCATGCCACTACAGATACCTCAAAACAGTCAGGTGAATATTGTAAGAACCATTATTCTGGTTGCCCAGGTTGCCCAACTGAGGGCTTGATTTTCAGTGGTTCAGTTCGTATGCGACGCCAATTCAACAACTTAGATTTTTTATATCTTGGCTACGAACCAGAAGGTCGGGAGTTCGAATCTCTCCGGGCGCACCATATATCGCCGCATTCCGGAGAACGTACACTTTCGTGGCAGACTGGGGACGCTTTGACGCTGTTCTTCCCGATAAATTAGTATTCAGGCAGAATTTATGGCATCACCATGGCAGACCGCGGACGCCGTACCATCCAGAAATTGCTTGATCACGGGGCATGGCGCAACTAACTTGATTCCAGAGCCTTTTCAATTGAAATAAAACTGTGATCGGGGAACCGGAGTTCTCACTTAGCGAGTTTCTTTTATGGGCACGGGCGTTATGCGGCTGAGAGCGGCATATTTGCCGGCCAATTCCTTGTTGCCGAGTCTTCCGTAAATTTGCTCCAGCAAAGCGTAAATCTGCAGGTCAAGAATTACGCCTCCCGTGTCGCGCAGGGTTGCCGCTCTCTCGCCATCGGCTCTAGCGTCCTCATATTTCTTCATGCTCAAATTCACTTTGGCGCGTTCGTACCAAATGGCCCGGACGTTGGGGGTCAGCTCCACGGCGCGACCCAGATGCTCTTTGGCTTCTTTGAGCTGGTTGCCTTTCAGCAGAAACCTCCCGTAGTTATAATCCAGGAAGCCATCGAAGTGGCGCCCACGTCGATTGACGGCCTCAGCCTTTCGGTAGGCCTCGCCCGCACGATCCACTTCTCCCGCTATTTCCGTATTCAGAGCCAAATAATCCCAAGCACGTGGGTCGCTTGGATCTATGGCTACAACTCTTTCGAAGTGTTTTACCGCGTCTGCGTGGCGATTTTCCTTGTCGTACAGAATGCCTAATTGAAAATTCGCGTCTACATTGTCGGGATCGATTTGGAAGGCGTGCTGAAGTAAGCTGGTGCCCTCTTCCACTTGCCCTTTCATGACCAGAATTTCGCCTCGCAGAGCCAAGGCGGCAGGTTCGTTGGGGTTCTTTTCCAGGGCGACGATTGAGGCAGAGTCGGCGCGCGCGTACAACCTTTGCTCCAATAAGAAGCGACCAAAGTAGGCGTAGCCTCGGGATGCATCTGGCGCCAATTCCTGGTAACGAACGAATGCGTCCTCGACAGCCGTCGCGTTTCCTTTCACGGCCAAGAGTCGCGCGTGGTCGAGCAGAGTCTCGGGGCAGTTCGGATAGGATTGCTCCAGGGAATCAAGAATATGCTCCGCCTTGTCCAGCGCCTCACTGGCCAGCGCGCTGGAAACCGATTGAAGTAGATTCTCTGCACCAGTGCACTCTCCGGCAGAGGCCAGGCACGGGGCCCAGACTGCTGCAACAAAAAGCAGAATCGCCTTCATTTCTCGCTCTCGGTGATTTTCAGTATTTGATCGGGTTTAACGTTTTGCTGAACCTGAATCCTTCCACTGGGCCAGCGCAACTCAATTTCTTTGATTCGAGAATCGCGGCCCAGCCCAAAATGGACTCGCTTATCCGAGGAACTAGCGAAACTCCCCGCAGTGGTTACATGGTTGTATTGAATTAAGCCGGATTCGCCTGTGATTTTGATGCGCGTGCCAATTCCGTCCCGGTTGCTTTTGACGCCGATCGTCTGAATAAGAATCCAATGGTTGTTGTTCGTTGTGGTGTTGTAGAGCAATTCGGCACGATCCCCAATGGCGGATACAACCACATCAATCTTGCCGTCGTTATTGAGATCGCCGAACGCACAACCACGATGAGCGGCACGAACTTGCATATCCGGTCCGGCTTGGGTGCTTACATCACGGAATGTTCCATTCCGAACATTTTGGAACACGGCGTTTGCCTGCTTGTAGTGTTGCTCAGGGTCGTCGTCGGCGTTCTCATTAACGTGCGAGTTGGCGGTGAATAGATCCTTAAAGCCATCGTTATCGAAGTCATAGATGCCATTGCCCCAGCCGCTCATCTTGAGACTGGGAAATCCTATACCCGCCTTGTAGGTATCCACACTAAAAGATCCGTTGCCCTCATTGCGGAATAGCGGGAATGTTTCACGACCAAGGGCAGTGACAAACAGGCTGGGCTTGCCATCGTTGTTCCAGTCGCGAAAATCAACGCCCATGCTGGAAACAGGGATCCCGTCATCCGTGAACGCCACGAAGGACTCCACTCCTACTTCGTCGAAGCTCTTACCTCCATGATTCTTGAATAGAAAATTTCTTTCCTTGTCGTTTGCGACGAAAATATCCATCCAACCATCGGCGTTGTAGTCGGCGATGGCTACACCCATGCCCTTGCCGACATGTTCTGCTATGCCTGTCGCAGCCGAGACATCCGTGAACGTGCCGTCACCATTATTGTGATACAGGAAATTTGGCTGTCCCTTGTACAGGGTGGGCGAGCATGAGAGGCGCCGGTCGGGGGGGCCGCAAACTTTGGAAGTTTCGAATGACCAGTCTAGATAATTAGTCACGAAAAGATCCAGCCGGCCGTCGTTGTCGTAATCGATCCATGCGGCTGATACAGACCAAAGTTTTTTGCCATTGCGGTCAATGCCAACCACCCCTGCGCGCTCAGTGACATCGGTGAAAGTCCCATCGCCGTTGTTGTGATAGAGGCTATTGCGGTTGACTCCCGTGACGTAAATGTCTGGAAACCCGTCGTTATCAAAGTCAGCCACGGCAACGCCCACACTGTAGCCATAACCTTTAACGCCCGCACGGTCAGTTACGTCTGTAAAGGTGCCATCGTGGTTATTGTGGTAGAGACGGTTCGAAAAGTCAGGATTGTCCTTTTCCAGGCTGGGGATGCGTGCACCGTTGGTAAAAAAAATATCGAGATACCCATCGTTATCATAATCCAGGAGCGCTACACCCCCGAGCACCGAGTCAATAACGGGCTTGTCTGCGGTTGTGCTGTTGTTGAGAATGAAGTCGACGTGTGAAAGTTTCTGGTGGTTCTCGAATCGGATCTGCGAACGCTCCGCGGCCTGGGGCGGTAAAGCCAACAAAGCAACGGTAAACACGGAAGCAACCAGCCGCTTCATAACGTTTCTGCGGAGATCGATTTCCATGTGACCGTACAAATTCATTTCGGCTTAGGCCTCAAAATCTTCGCTTCCTAAACTACAATCGTAAGTGCCGATACAAAATAAAATAGAAAAAATTCGTAACTACTCCAGCGCGGCCGTTTGGAAAGCCACCCTGACAGGCGAGTCGTCAGCATTTTTGAAATTGGACCGCTGGATCATCATGATAAGCGCGACGCCCCTCTTTATGTCGATCCAGAATTGGGTGCCGTAAACTCCGCCGTGGCCGAAGCTTCCCGGCGAGAGCATTTCAGTTACACCCTGAGGCTGGCGGACGATGCATACTCCCAACCCCCAGGCGTTGCCTGGAGTAAAGCCGGTGACCAGATCGCCGGTCTGAATAGTTGACATCAAGCGCACCGACTCGGCCGTGAGGTAGCGCCGGCCATCGAGCACGCCGCCATTCAGCAGCATTTGTGCCAAGCGCGTGTAATCGGGGGCGGTCGAAAACAAGCCACCGTTACTTGCCGGGTAGTGATCGCGCCAGGTAGGAGGATGACCATACAGAAGGCCAATTTCCGCCGGAATGAGTTGTTCGCCTTCGCGCCGGGCAGGTATCACCCAACGCCGCATCTGGCCTTCACTGAGGTAGAAGGTCGTGTCTTTCATGTCCAGCGGGTCAAAGATACGCGTCCGCAGGAAAACATCAAACGGGACACGGGAAACGATTTCTACGATCCGGCCAAGAGTGAGAATGCCAGACTGGCAGTACTGCCATTTGCTCCCCGGCACAAACGCAAGCGGCTTTGAGGCAAAGGCCGGGATCAGGTCAGAGAGCGTGCGCGCGGCTTTCGCTTCTTCGTCGGTTGCTTCTCCCATTCCGGAGGTGTGAGTGAGCAGGTGCCGCAGCGTGATTCGCGGCGTCTTGCCATCAGGAGTTTTCAGTCCAGCAAGTTCTGGAACGTATTTGGCGATTGGATCGTCGAGGGAGAGTTTGCCTGCCTCCACAAGCATCAGCACCGCTATAGCAGTAATCGGCTTTGACATGGATGCGATCCAGAAGATCGAATCCACGCGCATGAAAGCTTTGTGTTCTGGATCAGCCCAACCCTGAGCGTTCATCCGAAGCACAGAATCGCGGGTGGCGACCACCGTGACCGCGCCTGGAACTTCGTTGGAGACGATCACGTCGTGCATGCGCGCAGGAATGGAATCGAGACTGGCAGCAGTCTGGGCCAGGGCGGAAGACAGTGGGCGAAAAATTACGATCAAGAAAACGGCCAGATGAATTCGCATTTAATCGATCCCGATCGCGATCAGGGTTTGAGCATGATCATGATCGTAGATTCCTGCTGATAGCGGAGTATGGTGACGCTGGCGGCCTTCCCGGCAACATTTTGTTGGGTATCCTGCAATAGATCCTTCAATTCTTCGATGGGCTTGCCGTTAAATGCCAGCAGGACATCCCCGGCAAAAAAACCGGCTTTGGCTGCATCACTTGTGTCGGGTACGTCGAGCAGGATCACGCCTGTTTCACCTGGACTGCCCGCGGCTGAGACTTCACCTAGGCCAACGATATTGCGAACCTTCGCGCCTGCCCAAATCGCAACCTCTCGGCTACGAGTTTCACTGAGAGTTGGCGTGGTATCGCTTGACCTCCAGGGCATCACCGGTTGCCGGGCAATGGCTTTAAGCTTCGGACTTTGGACGCCGAAATCGTCCATGTTGAAGTTGATGAATCCGAGAGACAACGCGGGAGAATTCGATTTGACTCTGTAGTCGCCTGCGGCCTGATCCACAAAGAGAGCGTCTCCTTGCAGGGAGTGGACGTCCCGTGAGCTTAGGTTTTGCAGCGCGGTGGCGGGGCTACTTTGTGACATCGCTGGCTGATGGAGCAGGTTGAAATCAATATCCTGCGTCCACTGCCTCATTTGAATCGGTTTGTACGGCGCAAAGACGATATTGCCGCGGAAAATATCATGGCTGTCGTTGAACCAGACATGCGGATGAAGTGAGTTGTTTACCAGAACGTTGTTCTCGCAAGTACGATAGAAGCCTTCGCGCAGCTTCAGCCCCCCGTTGAGGCAGAGATTATTGTAGATGTGATAGTTGGTGGAGCCGTCGTCCAGATCGATATCCCAGCCGTGATCGCAGCGCCAGCGCGAGTTCGACAGAATATTCGTATTGGCGGCATCCAGCAGGGGAAGTTTTGCATAAGGCCCTTTTAGCACGGAGTCCGGGTCGACACCCTTAACGCTCCACCAGCGATCGCGCCCCCAAGAGTTGAAGGAGCCGTGGTCGCCGGTCTCTTTTACGGTGTCAAAGACATCACAACGGTCGATATGATGCCCTCCCCAGCAACCGTCCCCTATGTTGATTCCCGCGCGAGGCACGTCGTAGATGGAACAGTGCCGAACGGTAATGGCTCTTGCGATGTCGATCTCAACCGGAGCAGTCTGCTTTTCGACCTGACCCGTCTGGTAAATCAACGTGTCTTCAACAAGGCACTCTGACGGGTAGTCCACCGTACGCGGCCCGGGAGTAAGATCGAGGTCGCCGATGGCCAGCCTATCGTCGTAGCTGTCCAGCGGATTTCGCACTGCCTTCCGCTCGCCTACAAAAGAGATTCCGTTGGCTCCCGCGCGAGCGATGTGGGTGCGTGAGATACGAATACGGCGGTTGTATCCACTCACAAAAATGCAATTCCCGCCGAGCTGATCAAGAAAACAATCATCCACGTCGCAGTCTTCGGCGCCGGTGAAGAACAGGGCGCCGCCACGATAGATCCTCCAGTCGCTGCGGAGAAGCGGTTCCCGAGTTTCCATAAACGTCCGGGAGGCATGTTGAAACGTAAATCCACGCAGCTCGATCCACTTCACGGGAGTGCCCCGGCTTCCGCGAAACTCCAGCAGATGCTTCAAGCGCACGCCCTCGACAACCGCGTTGTCGAGATCCAGTCCTCTGGGAGGATAAAAATACAAGACTGAATTAGCGCGGTCCAAATACCATTCACCAGGAACATCCAATTCTTCAAAAACATTTTCAACAAAACGATATAGAGCGTGCATCGGTTTCGGCCGGTTGTTTTGCCAGCCACCTTCGTAGACCGCGTTGCCGTCTGCGGCCTTGCCGGTGATGACGTAATGCATGTCACCCCACAGGTATTGGTGGATTGCGTGAATGTAAGCCCCTCGTGGATCAGTCCAACGCTTAGCGCGCTCTTGGCTGATCGCGTCCGGCGCCCAGCCACCCAAATATTTGGCATTCGGATCGTAGTTCGGGTAGCGGGCCAACATTTGTCGCTGACCATTTACGAAGAGTTGGTCAGTCGAGGTGCCGGCTGGAACGGAGGTTTTCATGATTCCGTCTCGATAGGCTGTCCACCTTGGAGAGAACCGCCCTCCACCACTTAGCAGGACATGCTCGCCTGGGTATGGCGCATAAATGATGGGTGCGCCGGCCTCTCCGGAATCCTCCGGTGTAAAGACGACTGTATTTGTCAGGTAGTAGGTGCCGGCCCGAAAGTAAACCGATATAGTTCCGGGATTGTGCTTCTTAAGCTCGCGAACGGCGCTTCGAGCAGCCTCAAAAGTTCTCAGCGGACTAGATAGTGTCCCGGGATTCTGATCATCTCCGGCGTTACTTACAAAAATGCTCAGGGTTGGATCGCCGTGCGACGGAGCGCCGAGTGGCACGCGCACAAATGACGCAGCGATCTTGCCAGGCGTCGTTAATCCCACGGTCGTGCCAGTTGCTTCCCACAGAAACTCTCTTCTATCCAAGCTAGATCCTTGTATTGCGCAATCCTGACATGAGTAGAAGCCGGGTGCTTAAATCAGATCTCAGAGAACAACGGGAGTTGCATCAGTACGGGTTGAGTGCGCACACATGATGAAACTCACCTGTCCTTCCAAACCGGACCATCGGGGTAAGTGTAGGTCGACAACGTTTCGGCGCGTATTTCCGTGCTGTATCCCGGTTTTTCAGGAAGAAGGTAGTGTCCTTTGGCCACTCGGACCGGGTCAACGAAGTGTTCGTGCAGGTGATCTACAAATTCTGTTACCCGATTCTCCAATGTCGTGGATACGCGAAGGTAATCAAAGGCCGCCAGGTGCTGTACGCATTCGCACAGACCGACACCCCCGGCATGTGCGCAGACTGGAACATTAAATTTTGCCGCCAGCAGAAGCACGGCAAGGTTCTCATTGACGCCCGCCAGCCGGCAACTGTCGATCTGAACAACGTCGATGGCCCCGGCCTGTAGGAACTGTTTGAACATGACCCGGTTATGGCAATGCTCTCCTGTAGCTATCCGGATCGGGGCAACTTCCTTGCGGATGCGGGCGTGCCCGAGAATGTCGTCCGGGCTGGTCGGCTCTTCCATCCACCAGGGGTCCAGTTCGGCCAGTTCTTTCGTGCGTCGGATTGCTTCGACGACGTCCCACTTCTGATTGGCATCCATCATCAATTTGTTGCTGGGGCCAATTTCTGCCCGGACCAAACGAGCCCGGCGCAGGTCGTCGGCCGGGTCGCCGCCGACTTTCAACTTGAAGTGGGTCCAGCCCTGGGCAAGAGCCTCGCGGCATAGGCGTCGAATCTTGTCATCGCTAAAGCCAATCCAACCCACCGAGGTGATATAGGCGGGGTAGCCGTTCTGTTGCATGTGTTGCAGGCGGGTATCCTTGCAACGAGCCCGCTCTTTCAGAAGATTGAGGGCTTCGTCTCTGGTGATCGCATCGGTGATGTAGGTGAAGTCGACGGCGCGGACAATCTGCTCTGGCTCCATATCCGCGAGCAGTCTCCAGAGCGGCTTACCTTCGACGCGTGCATATAAGTCCCAGACCGCGTTTATGAGAGCAGCAGCAGCAAGATGAATGACGCCCTTTTCGGGCCCAAGCCAGCGGAATTGACTATCACCGGTGAGTTGCCTTGAGAAGGCCGCGAAGTCAGCCGTCAGTGAAGACAAGTAGCAGCCCTGAACGAATCGGGACAAATACTTGAGTGCGGAGACGCACAGCTCATTTCCACGGCCGAGGGTGAACGTTAGCCCGTGACCCTCCACAGCGGCGTCCGTCTCAAGGATGCAGTACGCCGCCGAATAGTCGGGATCTCGATTCACAGCATCCGACCCGATCTGCTGGCTGGATGTGGGGAAGCGGAGGTCAATCACGCGAACATCA